>NZ_CP120717.1:812500-1112500 GCF_032883915.1 Endozoicomonas sp. 8E
CGGGTAAGTTCCGACCTGCACGAATGGCGTAACGATGGCCACGCTGTCTCCACCCAAGACTCAGTGAAATTGAAATCGCTGTTAAGATGCAGTGTATCCGCGGCTAGACGGAAAGACCCCGTGAACCTTTACTACAGCTTCACAGTGGATCTTGATGTTGCTTGTGTAGGATAGGTGGGAGGCTTGGAAGTGTGAACGCCAGTTTGCATGGAGCCAACCTTGAAATACCACCCTGGCAATATTGAGGTTCTAACCCAGGTCCTTTATCAGGATCGGGGACATTGTGTGGTGGGTAGTTTGACTGGGGCGGTCTCCTCCCAAAGAGTAACGGAGGAGCACGAAGGTTGGCTAAGCACGGTCGGACATCGTGCGGTTAGTGTAATGGTACAAGCCAGCTTGACTGCGAGAGGTACATCTCGAGCAGGTACGAAAGTAGGTCATAGTGATCCGGTGGTTCTGAATGGAAGGGCCATCGCTCAACGGATAAAAGGTACTCCGGGGATAACAGGCTGATACCGCCCAAGAGTTCACATCGACGGCGGTGTTTGGCACCTCGATGTCGGCTCATCACATCCTGGGGCTGAAGCCGGTCCCAAGGGTATGGCTGTTCGCCATTTAAAGTGGTACGCGAGCTGGGTTTAGAACGTCGTGAGACAGTTCGGTCCCTATCTGCCGTGGACGTTGGAAGTTTGAGGAGAGCTGCTCCTAGTACGAGAGGACCGGAGTGGACGAACCACTGGTGTTCGGGTTGTGTCGCCAGACGCATTGCCCGGTAGCTAAGTTCGGACGGGATAACCGCTGAAAGCATCTAAGCGGGAAGCCCCCTTCAAGATGAGACTTCCCTGGCCGCAAGGCCCATAAGAGACGTTGAAGACGACGACGTTGATAGGCGGGATGTGTAAGCGTTGTGAGGCGTTGAGCTAACCCGTACTAATGACTCGAGAGGCTTGACCATATAACGCCAAAGCGATTTGTGCAGCGCAGCGGCCAGCTGAAAGAAGCTGGAAGCCTGAAGCTGTAAGCTTGAAGCCGTACACAGTGAACGAGAGTGTTGAGCAAGAATAAACAACACAGCTTAAAAAGATATTTGGATTCCAGAGCCTTCTGCTTGCGACAAACAGCTTCAAGCTTCCAGCTTCAGGCTTCCAGCTCAAAAGCAAGGTTCGACCAGTTTTGCCTGGTGACCATAGAGTGTTGGAACCACCCGATCCCATCCCGAACTCGGAAGTGAAACGACACATCGCCGATGGTAGTGTGGGGCTTCCCCATGTGAGAGTAGGTCATCGCCAGGCATTGAATAAAGCAAAACCCCAGTTGAGAGATCAACTGGGGTTTTTGTTTTGTGGGCAAAGAAGTGCGGCTGAACAGAAGTGAAACGACACATACCTGGGCGGCCCCACCTGGGCGGTCCCACCTGGGCGGTCCCCACCGATGGTAGAGGGTGTCGCAAAACTCTCTCCAGCGTGGGAACGAGTTAACTCCCGTCATTCCCGACTTCATTCTCGTCATTCCCGCGAAGGCGGGAATCCACACTGACTCACCACCAGAACCATACTGCCCGGTGCCCCCCTGGCCTTGTCATCCTCAAGAAGGCAGAGAACCACCGTTGGCGCTGGATTCCCGCCTTCGCGGGAATGACGACCTCAGAGCATGGGAACGAGCTGTTGGAGTTTTGCGACACCCTCGGTAGTGTGGGGCTTCCCCGTGTGAGAGTAAGTCATCGCCAGGTATTGAATAAAGCAGAACCCCAGTTGAGAGATTGACTGGGTTTTTTGTTTATCCAATGCTTTGTTCCCAAGAGAAATTGAGTCCCGGACAAGAAGCCCGGGATCTCAGTGGGTGATTATCCCAGAAACGCCTGATAAGCCTTCTTATCAGCATGTGAACCTTGCCAGCCATGATTCATTCTATTCCGATTCAAAGCAAGTCAATGAGCCCGGAAGAGAAGTTTGGGTTGCCATTCAGTATCTGTTTTAGTACAGCTAAGCCTAACTATCCAAACAACAAACCGGATTGTCTGGCTATCCTTTTCGCTCAAACAGACCATCCATGTCTGAGTTGCTGAGATCCCGGTCTCTGAAAGGATAACCAGAGCGCCCAATCAAGATCGTGTCTGTATATCAGTGCTTAGATGCACGATTCACTTTCGAGGAGTTAGCCATGAACCTGAACGACTCTGGTCTTTTTAAACAGCAGGCCTACATTAATGGAAATTGGATCAGCGCCAGGGATACGCTTCCTGTTAATAACCCGGCTACAGGCAAGGTGATTGCCCGCATTCCCATGCTGAGCGCTTCAGATGTTCAAAGTGCAATCAAGGCTGCAGAAAATGCTTTTATTGAATGGCGAGCAAAAACTGCAGCAGAGCGTTCGGGTTTGCTCCGCAAGTGGTACCAATTGATTCTGGATAATCAGGAAGATCTGGCCATACTGATGACCGCAGAACAGGGTAAACCGCTGTCAGAATCCAGAGGTGAAGTGGCGTATGGGGCTTCTTACGTAGAATGGTACGCCGAAGAAGCTAAACGAGCTTATGGTGATCTGATTCCTGCGACCAAAAGCAGTCAGAGAATTATGGTCACCCGGGAACCAGTCGGTGTGGTCGCAGCCATAACGCCCTGGAACTTCCCTAATGCCATGATCACCCGAAAAGTGGCTCCGGCTCTGGCGGCAGGCTGTACCATTATTATCAAGCCTTCGGAACTGACGCCGCTCTCGGCTTTTGCCCTGGCAGAACTGGCAGAGCGTGCAGGTATTCCAGCAGGTGTCATTAATGTTGTCACGAGAGATGCCAAAGCAATCGGTAGCGAATTGACAAGCAGTTCTACAATAAGAAAATTGTCGTTTACTGGCTCGACCGCTGTTGGCAAGTTGTTGATGAAACAATGCGCTGACTCGGTTAAAAAAATCTCGCTGGAGCTAGGTGGTAATGCACCTTTCATCGTTTTTGATGATGCCAATATTGATCAGGCGGTTCAGGGCGCCATAGCTTCCAAGTATCGAAATTCAGGCCAGACCTGTGTTTGTATGAATCGTCTGTTTGTTCAGGACGGTATCTATGACGAGTTCGTTGAAAAGTTTTCCGGGGCAGTCTCCAGACTTACAGTAGGTTCCGCAACGGACGGAGACTTCGATCTGGGGCCATTAATCAACGAGGCTGCACTGCTGAAGATCAGGAGTATTGTCGATGATGCCTTGGCCAAAAAGGCTCGATTGCTCACAGGTGGCCGCCCTCATAACCTTGGTGGTCTGTTCTATGAGCCGACTGTTCTCACGGATGCTTCCATAGAGATGAAGTGCTATAAGGAAGAGGTATTTGGCCCCATAGCCCCAGTCTTCCGGTTTCAGTACGAAGAGGATGTGGTCAAAATGGCTAACGATACTCAATATGGTTTGGCTGCGTACTTTTATGCTAATGACATTAGTCGTGTATTAAGAGTAGCCGAGGCACTGGAGTACGGTATGGTGGCTGTCAATGAGGGAGTGTTATCCACAGAGGTAGCTCCGTTCGGAGGCATCAAGGAGTCAGGTATTGGTCGGGAAGGATCAAAGTACGGTCTGGACGAGTATCTGGAAATGAAATATTTACTGTTAGGAGGCATCAGCGCTTCCTGAGAGCAGCCTTATACATCAGAGGTGATGGGCATATAATTAAAGAAGGTCAAGATGCCAGATCAGGAAGCCTCAGGTTGGCGGTCAGACTTAAGCCTGACCTGGCGAAAAATGATTGGATGGATTAATCCTTAGTCAATCAGGCGGCCACAGCAGTATCGCCTTCAAAACTGTTTCTGATCAGGTAATCAAAAGCACCCAGTGAGGCGTTGGCGCCGCTGCCCATAGCAATAATAATTTGCTTGTAAGGTGCGGTTGTCACATCCCCGGCCGCAAAAATACCTGGAATCGAGGTTTCGCCGCGGCTATCAACAACAATTTCGCCGCGTGGGGTTAATTCCATTGCGCCTTTGAGGAATTCGGTATTCGGTACCAGACCAATCTGAACAAAAATACCTTCCAGTTCTAAACTGATTTCGTCGTCAGTATTACGGTCTTTATAAGTCAGGCCATTTACTTTATTACCGTCGCCCAGTACTTCTGTCGTCAGTGCGCTGGTAATGATAGTGACATTTTTTAGAGAGCGCAGTTTGCGCTGGAGTACTTCGTCAGCTCTTAACTGGCTGTCAAACTCAATCAAAGTGACCTGGGCAACAATGCCTGCCAGATCAATAGCCGCTTCAACACCTGAGTTACCACCGCCAATCACCGCAACACGTTTGCCCTTAAAGAGAGGCCCGTCACAGTGAGGGCAGTAGGCCACTCCTTTCCCTCGGTATTCCCGCTCGCCCGGCACATTCATCTCTCTCCAGCGGGCACCGGTTGCTATCAGTACCGTTTTACTTTTCAGGCTGGCGCCACTTTCCAGTTGGATTTCAACCAGTTCTCCGGCACTGCGGTTGTTTTCAATCAGGGCGCTGGCGCGCTGGTTACTCATAACATCTACATCGTAGTCAAGAACGTGCTGCTCCAGATTGGCCACCAGTTTTGGACCTTCTGTTTCCTTAACGGAGATGAAGTTTTCAATGGCCATGGTATCCATAACCTGCCCGCCAAAGCGATCGGCCACCAGACCGGTACGAATGCCTTTGCGAGCGGCATAGATAGCGGCGGCCGCACCAGCAGGACCGGCACCGACAATCAGCAGGTCATAAGGGTCTTTATTGTTGATGGCCTCTGCTGCACGTTTTTCAGCGTTCACGTCCAGTTTGGCGACGATTTCGGCGGTACTCATACGACCATGACCAAATGGCTCGCCGTTAACAAAGACGGCAGGTACGGCCATGATCTGTTTTTCATCCACCTCATCCTGAAACAAGGCTCCGTCGATCATGGTGTGTCGGATACCAGGATTCAGAACAGCCATCAGGTTCAGAGCCTGCACGACCTCAGGGCAGTTCTGGCAGGAGAGGGAGATATAGGTTTCAAAATTGAACTCGCCTTCCAATTGTTTGATCTGCTCGAGCAAGTCAGCTTCCAGCTTGGCTGGATGACCGCCACTCTGGAGAATGGCCAGTATCAATGAGTTAAATTCGTGGCCCATTGGCAGCCCGGCAAAGCGGATTGCAGGGCGATTGTCCTGGCCTTGAATGGCCATGGAAGGTTTTCTTACCAGATCGTTGTCGTTTTTACTTAACGTGATCTGACTGGAGAGTGATTCAAGGTCCTTAGCCAGTGAGGCCATTTCCTGTGATTTCGCAGAGTCATCAAGAGACACAGCGATCTCAACAGGCGTTTTCAGGTTCTGAAAGTAAGCTTCCAATTGCTTTTTGATATTTGCATCTAACATGATTGACTCGCTTGATCGTTTTGATTTGGTTCAGGCTCCCCGCTGTTGACTGATGGCAGGGAGCCCGGGCGCTTTAGATTTTGCCGACCAGGTCCAGAGAAGGTGCCAGTGTTTCTTCACCTGGTTGCCATGCAGCCGGGCATACCTGACCTGGGTTCTCTGCGATGAACTGAGCCGCCTGAATCTTGCGAACCAGATCTCCAGCGTTACGGCCAATACCTGAATCGTTGGTTTCAACGACTTTGATTTCACCTTCAGGGTTCATGACAAAGGTGCCCCGCAGAGCCAGACCTTCTTCTTCGATCATGACTTCAAAGTTACGGGTGATCTGACCTGTCGGGTCGCCGATCATTGGGTATTTGATCTTGTTGATGGTCTCAGAGCTGTCGTGCCACGCTTTGTGAGTGAAGTGGGTGTCTGTGGAGACGGAGTAGACTTCAACACCCATAGCTTGAAGCTGTTCGTAGTGGTCGGCCAGGTCGCCCAGTTCAGTGGGGCAAACGAAGGTAAAGTCTGCCGGGTAGAAGAAGACAACAGACCACTTGCCTTTCAGGCTCTCTTCGGTTACTTCAATGAAGTCGCCATTATGAAAAGCAGTGGCTTTGAACGGCTTGATTTGAGTATTAATGAGGGACATGGTTCATTCCTTCTTGCGGGTAGTCATTGTGTTTTTTAGTCAGCCGTTTTCGGTGGCGACATGGAAAGAATATGCTGATCTGGTTTATTGGTATAATTAATCATTCAAATGCTGCTAATAGTTTTAATCTATTAAATGGCTGGCGGGTTATATTTCTTCGCCCGTTCCAGTATCTTTGAAGGAGTCGATTTAAAACAGCTCAGGGAAGGCTACGGTGCGACAGGGATGCATGTTGACGCTGATATTGGGATCAGTAAGCGTACTCGGTGCTCAAGATCATCAACCTGGCGAGGAACTCAAAGACTGGCTTAAAACTTATCAGCTATCAGACAGACCCACTGCGGATATTGAAGGGCCCGGGATTCATTCAGACCTCAGTCAACTTGGTAAAAAACTTTTCTTCAGCCCCGATCTTAGCCTCGATGGCAAAGTGGCTTGCTCGACCTGTCATCACCCGAGGCTGGGTGGAGCAGACAGTCTGGCTCTGCCCGTTGGAGTGACCGTTGATGATCCTTTTCTGACCGGGCAGCCGAGATTGGATCAATTAATTAAGCTCAGCCCGGACGACTATGTTCGTCATTTGATTCCACGTAATTCTCCTACGGTTTTCAATGTCTCTCTTTATCGAAAGAATCTGTTCTGGGACGGTAGGGTCCAATATGTGGATTCTGACGTTTCCAGTCGAAAGATAAAAGTCGGTGGCGGTTATTCCGAACTTCCCACCAGTCGTTATCAGACCCGTAGCCTGCTCCAGGCTCAGGCCAGGCTGCCGATGGTGTCACCTTTTGAAATGAAGGGGCTGTCCGATGCCAGTCATAATAACCTGGAGATACATCAGCTCATTGTGAGTCGGCTGGCTTCAAGTGATGAGTGGTGCAGACAATTCAAAAGCGTTTTTTCTCCGCAAGACACCAATGTTTCCTGTGAAGCGGTGGTTCAAATTGACACATTGACAAAGGCTCTGGCGGCTTTTCAGGCAGACTTGGTATTGATTGAAAACCGCTTCTTTGGATTCCTCAATAATAAAAATAAGCTGTCAGAATCTGAAATGAAGGGTGCCCGACTGTTTTTCACAGCGGTCAGTGAGGGGGGGGCTGGTTGTTCAGGCTGTCATTCAGGGAGTCATTTCTCGGATGAACAATTCTACAATCTTGGCATAGAACCTTCAGGTCCCGGGGTGAATGGCAGGGGATTGGACTACGGTAGAAGCAATATCGAACCTGACACTGACACTTTTTCATTCAGGACGCCGAGCCTTTTGAATATTTCACGGACAGCTCCTTATTTTCACAACGGCAGTGCAGCGACCCTTTCTGAAGCCATTAAAGCTCATATCAGAAACAAGCCTGAAAAGAGCCTGTCTGACAGCAATAAGGGTGACAGTAATAGGAGTGATGTCGCTTATATGAAGCGTTCATTGACGACGATTCGGGAAAAAGCAGCGCAATCTCCCTTTCAGAAGCTTTTACCCGAAGCGCTCTCCGATCACCAAGTAGATCAACTATCAGCCTTCCTGGAGACGCTGACGGACCCCTGTTTGCTCGATGAGTCCTGCTTTCAGGTTTTTATTGATGATCAGCCGATCGTGACGCCTTTTACCAGGCCAGTTTCTTTAGAAGAGTCTTCAGCAGAAAAGTTATCAGCTGTACCCAGACAGACCGTTGATAAAATGGAAATTCGTACTCCGTCGTTTGAGAAGTGTGTTGCCATTCCGGCGGTTATCCCGGTAGCAAAAACTAATCAGAACAGACTCTGGTTCAGAGAAGCAGGTGCTAAAAAGGGCATTGACCACAGGCGCAAAGTCGGTCTGATAAAGCCTGGATGGATCATGGATGTGATTAACTGGGGAGGAGTGAGCGCCGCAGATTTGAATCGAGACTGTCTGGATGATCTGGTCTTCGCTGATAACGATAATAGAGTTTGGGTTTATTACCAGCAGTCCGATGGCCAGTTCAAGCAGCAAAACATTCTTTTGAAGGGGGCAGAGCTTAAGGGTGTGATTACTCCATTGGTAGGGGATCTTGATGGCGATTACCAGCCGGATCTTTTCCTGGGTAATGATGGACGATTTTATCCACAGGTGGTTTATGATTTTACTCGAGCCCCTGAGTCTCTGGTCTTTTCTGATGTCTCGGGACCGACACTGAATGCCAGTTTTGGTGATCTGGATCAGGATGGTGATCTGGATGCCGTGATGGCATTCTGGCGCACTTACAAGTCGGTCAGGCAGCCGCAAATATGGCGCAATTCTGGTTATCGTCAGATGCAGCCCGCTGATTCTAAAGTTCCTGAATTAAGAGAAAGTTATGGGCCGGTTACTTTAAATGATGGTCTGATTCATCAGAAACATGAAGCGCCAGTATTCGGTGGGGACGACTTTACCTTTACCCCTAATTTTGCTGACGTTAATCAGGATGGTATTTCTGATATTCTGATGACAGCCGACTTTTTTACCACGCAGCTTTGGAAGAATACCGGCACTGAGTTGCAGGATGTTACCGATATCAGGGAGATCCATGGTAGTTTTGGTATGGGAGCAGCGATTGCGGATTTTGATAATGATGGCGATCTGGACTGGTTTGAAAGCAGTATTTTCAGCCTTAGTCAAAGCAGCAGTTATACGGGCAACCGCTTGTATCAGAATGAAGGTGACTATCAATTCCGGAATGTCACGGAAAATTCCGGCCTTCGCGAAGGCGGTTGGGGCTGGGGAAGCTGTGCGGCGGATTTTAATAATGATGGTCTGTTGGATATCTTTCATGCCACTGGTTACGGTAATATTCCGGAAACAGCGACCTATCCCAGCCAAGATTATAAGACACTGGCCACGCAAATTTTGAATAACCACAGTGAGTTTCAGCAATCCAGAGCACGACTGTTTATTAATTTGGGTGAGATGACCTTTAAAGAGCAGGCTCTGGAAGCCGGGCTTGAAAAGGCTATGGATGGCAGGGGAATCAGTTGTTTTGATTACCAGCAGGATGGCGATATTGATATCGTAGTGAGTAACTGGGAAGGTTCTCCCGATTTTTTTGTCAATTCAAATCCGGACAATCATCACTGGCTTTCTGTGCGACTCATCGGCCCTCCCGGTAATACGGAAGCGCTTGGGGCTAAAATAAGGCTGTATAGCCAGGATGGGACACAGTTCCGTGAAGTCCGTTTTGAAAATAACTTCGTTTCTACTAATCCCAGGCAGCAGCACTTTGGATTAAAACAATTAGAAAAGGTAGATCGGTTAGTCATTGACTGGCCAAAACCTTATTCAGCCAGGACGGTTCTGGAAAACCCCCGAATTAATCAGCGACACCTTGTTTTTCATCCAGTATTAAATCAGCAGCCTCCATCGGGCACGAACAGGTGAGACCCGAGAGACTCAAAAACTTTTCCAGTTATCTTATCTCTCGGTATTCTTTTTAGAAGCAAGTTTAAGAGCAAGTTTTGCGAGCAAAGAGATAAGGAAACAACTTTAATTTCTCATCGGCTGTCAGGTTATTCATCTGTCTGATATTTCTATCGGGAATACCATCGGGATCCGGGTGGCTGGCCAGAGCCTTTTCAAGACTGTCTTCCCGGATAATATGCAGAAGAGGGTAGGGCGAACGGTTGGTCAGGTTCTCATCATCTTCCGGGTCGGTGCCGGCAAAGCAATAGTTTGGATGAAAACTGGCTACCTGGAACTGACCTTCCCAGTGGAAGCCGCGAAGCAGGGCGTCCACATGATGTAGAAACTGGTTGTAGTCATCAAAATCCTGAAGCATGTCCGGAATGACAATCAGGGTGGTTTCCAGTTCACTGGCTGGTGTTTCGGCAGCCAGCGTCAGTTCAGACTGCAACGTCTCCAGCAGGGCTTCTTCCGAGGTATCCCTTGAGAGAGTGATACGAATCTGGTTGTGCTGCTCTGGCCAGGCCGCAAAGGGGCAGAGATCCAGGCCGATCACTACCTCTTTAAGCCATTGGCTGACTGCTTCAATCTCTTTACTCATAAGGTGAAGTCCGGGTTAATGTGTAACGAAGTATGGCAGAAAGCATGTTTCTAAGCACAAAAGCGGCAGGGATAGGCAACAGTGCTGCGCTGTTGATTTCAGTAAAAATACCGTAATGTTCACCAGTAATTATCTAACCTGTGCTGATGAGAGAGCGTGCATGTCTGTAAGTGAAATGGCTGTGACCATTCTTTTGGTTCTGATCTGTTCCGGATTATCCTGGCTGTTTGCCAGACAGAGAGCGTCTGCCGGATTGGCAAAGCTGACTGCACAAATGCAGCAGCAGGGTCACAGAATTTCTGAACTTGTCGCAGAGCAGGATCAGCATTTCAGTGTGAGAGACAGGCTGCAACAGGACAATCGTGACCTGCACATTATAAAAGGAAAGCTGGAAACTCTCTTGAGTAATGAAAAGCGAAGAGTTGAAGAAAAGGAAGAGCTGCTCAGGAAAGGCCTCCTTAAACAGCAGGATGATCAGGAGGCTCGGTTCAGTGCGGAAAAGCAGGTTCGGGAGCTGAAGGTCAGGTTGGAGGAGCAGCAGTTGCAAAATGAAAAGTCATTGCGGCAGCTCGAAGACAATAAACAGGCACTCAAGGAAGAATTTGGCAATCTGGCTAACGAGATTCTGGAAGCCAAGAGTCAATCAGTTTCACAGCAGCATCAGGCAGGTCTGGAAAACCTGCTAAAACCTTTTAAAGAACAACTGGGTGAGTTTCGAAACAAGGTCGAAGAAGCCAGAAAAGCGGATAACGAAGGTCGCGCTGCACTCAAACAACAGCTGGAGACCCTGCATAATCTGAACCAGAAGATCACCGATGAAGCAGGCAACCTTGCCAGAGCCCTTAAAGGTGACAAAAAGTTGCAGGGTAACTGGGGGGAATTACAGGTAGAAAAGATTCTGGAAAGCAGTGGCCTGATTAAAGGGCAGGAGTACGAGCGGGAAGCCAATTTCAAGGATGAAGAAGGCCAGAACAAGCGGCCTGACTTTATCGTCTATCTACCGGAACAAAAGCATCTGATCATTGACTCCAAAGTTTCGCTGGTGGACTACCTGAGTTATGTCAATGCCGAAACCGATGCTGAGCGTGAAGCTGCACTGAAGCGACATATACAAAGTATCCGGAATCACATCCGAAGTCTTAACGAAAAAGATTATCCCTCGCTGCCAGAGGTTAAAGCTCCTGACTTCGTCTTTATGTTCATGCCTGTTGAACCCGCATTCATGGTGGCCTTCCAGCATGACCAACAACTATTCAATGAGGCTTTTGAGAAGCGTATTGTGGTTGTGACACCCACCACGCTGCTGGCCACGCTCAGGACAGTGTCTAACCTCTGGACGATAGAAAGACAGAATGCCAATGCCCGAAAACTGGCTGACAAGGCTCGTCAGGTGTACGACAAGCTTCGTGTTTTTGTTGAAAAGATGGAAAAGCTGGATCAACAATTGACCAGTGCCAGAAGCACTTATGATGACGCTATGGGAACCTTGAAGCATGGTCGGGGGAATCTGATATCTCAGGCGGATCAGTTCTTAACCCTGGGGGTGCGTGTTAAAAAAGAGTTGCCCAGACAGACGCTGGAAACAGCTGACCTGGGAAGCGATATAGTCATCGAGTCTGATCAGCAATCTATTCAGGGTGATGAAGTTTGATAAAACTGTTTATCGGTTTTCTGCATCGACACTGGATTCGAAAAAAGCGTTTCCTGGATAAACTGGAATCTGGAAGGGAGTAGCCGGTGCTTTTTAAAAACCCGGTAGATTGTTTCATAAGCAGGTTGAGGCAGCGTGACAACCTTGATTCTTTCAGGAAAAGCGTAAGATCTGACGGCTGATTCAGGCAGCACCGTAAACCCCAGTCCCGCTGCTACCGGTTCAAGTATCAGGTTAATCTGGTTGATGTAGCCTTGGGCAGGGAAGTCAGAGATGCCCCTGAAGGCGTCAGGAAAATTTTCCTGAAGCAGCAGGCTGGCATGATGTTCTGCGTCCGGGTGATGAATCATGCCCAGTGTCTGCAACTGTTCATATTCCTGAAGTTGGAAGTTTGCAGGCACGACCAGACAGACTTGTTCAGTCATGACAGATTCAGCTTCCAGGCTGCTGGATTCCGGCTTCTGGCTCATATACCCACAGTCCAGATGGTTGTTCAGCAATTCAGATTCAATCCGGTGGTTCGGGGCAATCTCAAAAAATATTTTCAGGCCAGGGTATTTTTTCTGGGCGTTGATGAGTTTCGGGTAAAGAGCCAGACCCAGAGCCCCGGGTGAAGATAGACGACATAAGCCGGAATGGGGGTCGTCCTTGTTCAGAGTCTCCCTCAGGTTTTCTTCACCTTCAAGTATTTTAAGGGCAAAGCGATACACCATTTCACCGGATGGAGTCAGCTCAAAGTGTTTGCCCTGGCGGTTGATCAGACTTGTCTGATAGTGACTTTCCAGCTTTTTAATGTGCTGGCTGACTCCGGGTTGGGTCATAGCCAGAAGGTCTGCGGTTCGGGTAAAGTGGCCCTGTTCGGTCAGAGTGATGAAGGTTCTCAGCCAGGCGGGATTTACCATAATAAAATATTATCAAAAATATCATAAATGATAATTTTATGTTTTTTGGTGAGCTTTTTAAACTGCAGCCATTGATGAAAAACGGATGGAGTTTATTCAATGTCTAATACAGTTTACCCTCGTACCTTTTCCCACATAGGTATCTCAGTGCCGGATCTGGAGAAAGCCGTTAAGTTCTACACCGAAGTGCTGGGCTGGTACCTGATTATGGAGCCCACTGAGATTGTAGAAGATGATAGTGCTATTGGAGTCATGTGTACTGATGTTTTTGGTCCTGAGTGGGGATCATTCCGTATCGCTCACCTGTCAACAGGCGACAGAATCGGTGTAGAGCTTTTCGAATTCAAGAACTACGAAGAGCGCGACAATAACTTTGAATACTGGAAACCCGGTGTCTTTCACTTCTGTGTTCAGGACCCGGATGTTGAAGGTCTGGCAGATAAAATCGTTGCCGCAGGTGGTAAGCAGCGCATGCCGGTAAGATACTACTACCCGGACGAAAAGCCCTATCGCATGGTTTATATGGAAGACCCGTTCGGCAATATTCTGGAAATCTACAGCCACAGCTACGAGCTTATATACTCTTCCGGTGCTTACACCAAGAGCTGACGTTGGGTTCACTGCTTCTGATTTTTTTAGCCGGTAAAGAATAATCTGCCCAAGGATCTGATTATTTTTTACCGGGTCAAGATTGGGCCGAAAAGTTAATATGATGACTGTCGAGTTGTTATAGATGACCTGCCTGAGATGATTGGTGTCCTGTGGTCTGCAGCCGTTTAATAGACCAGAAGTCCCGGTTTATGGAGTGAAGCAATGAAAAATGTACTGATTACCGGCTGTTCATCCGGTATTGGTCTGGCGTTGGCCCTGGAGTTGGATCAGAGGGGGTATAAAGTCTGGGCTACAGCAAGAAAGCTGGAATCAATCAAACATCTGTCAGATAGAAGTATCAGGACAGCAGAGCTGGATGTTACCGATGAAAATCAGGTTGGCAGGATACTGAAAGAGATTCAGGAAGAAGAGGGTAAGCTGGATGTTCTGATCAATAATGCAGGCTATGGCGGAATGGGAGCAGTGGCTGAATTACCCAGAGAAGAACTTCTGAAGCAATTTGAGACCAATGTATTTGCACCGGTGTTGTTAGCCAATAAAGTTATCAAGAAAATGTGTACTAATAAGGAAGGAACAATCATTAATATTGGCAGTGTTTCAGGAGAAGTTACCACGCCCTTCTCAGGGCTTTACTGCGCTTCAAAAGCTGCCTTCAACGCCTTTTCCGATGCTATGAGGATGGAGCTTCAGCCGTTTGGCATAAGAGTTCTGACCGTATTGCCCGGAGCGATTAAATCCCGTTTTGCAGAGAATGCCAATGAAGCTCTTGACCGGGTTTTTTCTGAAGACTCCCTGTATTTTCCTATCGAAGAGGGAGTCAGAGCTCGAGCGAATGCCTCTCAGGATAGGCCCACCCCTGCCAAAAAAGTAGCATCAGAGATTGCTTCATGGCTGGAGTCATCAAACCAGCAGGGCATTTTAAGAGTGGGCAATGGCAGTTGGGCGCTGCCCGGGCTCAAAAGATGTCTGCCTGTTTCATGGTTTGAGGCTATTCTCAGACGCAAGTTCGGACTTAGCCGTTTAACAGTTAGGTAATTGCCCTAAAAGTAGGAAAAAAGTGCATTTTGGCTTTGCCTTTCAGACGGTCCTGCTATAAAGTACGGCTCCGTTCGCAGCAACAGATGCGGACGACGACAATGGTGAGGTGTCCGAGTGGCCGAAGGAGCACGCCTGGAAAGTGTGTATACGGAAACGTATCGAGGGTTCGAATCCCTCCCTCACCGCCAGTGAACAATTTAGTATTACGCGCTCGTAGCTCAGCTGGATAGAGTACCTGGCTACGAACCAGGCGGTCGTAGGTTCGAATCCTACCGAGCGCGCCATCTTCAGAAAGCCCTATTTTTATAGGGCTTTTTGTCGTTTTGGGGGGTGGTTTTTTCTTGCCCTCTGTCTGTTTTATAGTCTTCCGATGTCTTATAACTGGGTACTTGGAAAATTCTTAAAAAAGCCGATTTTTGGCCATTTTTGGGCCGTTTTTTCTCTCTCCTCTCTGAATAACGTACTTCGGCCACTTTGAAGTACGTTACTTGATTTCCCCTTTATAATCAGTTGGTTGCCGGTGGTTTTTGGCTATTCAAACGGTTGTTTAGTTTGCACTTTTGTAGCGGTATGCGCAGGGAACCATCAGCGAACTTTGGCGAAGTGATTTCTTTATTTGTTATGCTCTGTTTCCCTTCATTTGTATTGAGAGACTTTAATCATGTGTGCCTGGCATTTTGATCCACATCACGGGGGAACAAAGATTCCAGACTCAATAAAGAGTCAGGTTCAGCAGCGGGTGACTGGCTATGCCAATAAGCACTATAGCGGTAAGTTTTCCCGGCTGGGTTTTCGGTTTAAAAGCCAGTTCTGCTATATCGATGCTTATACAGAACCTTCAGTCCCGGAGAGCTTTGATGAAGAACGGTTTGGCATCAGCCGGGAAGATTATATAGAACGGCTGAGAACTACACCGACCCACTTGTGCAGGATTCGTTATTTCGGTGGGGATAAATGGAGTATGGCTTTCTTTACCTACAGCAATGAAAAATATACTCCAAGCTACTTTGTTACAGGGCAAGAGACGGGTACTCCAGAGGAGGCTTTTGAAGCATCGGCCATTTACCTGAATTAATCTTCCGGTATCCCCAAAGCTTTCTTCTGCTCAGACCAGAGCAGGGGAAAGGGCTTCATAAAGTCGGCCAGAGTCAGTCCTCCCAAACTTCTGCCATCAATGATGGCCTCCTGAATCTCTGGCGACAGGGTGGTGAGTCGAAGGATTCGAGACGCGTAGCTGACACTGGTAATCCCTTCTTTCTGAGCCAGTGTTTTCAGGTGCTGCTCTTTGCCAGATTCCAATGCCTTCAACCAACGATGGGCCCTGACCAGAGCATTCCTCAAAGCCGGATCGACCTCTTCCAGTGCCGGACGACCATCCGGGGTGGTGATCTGGCTCTTGCCCTTGCGGTTGATGAACTTGATGGGGATGTGCACCAGAATGCAGTTCTCGTCTTCGAGATAGGTGCGGGTCGCCTTGCCGGTTACTTTTATGGCCATGTCACTTCTCCTTGTAACTCATTGGTAATGTTGGGTATCCCTTCCTGATGGAAGCGAATCTCAATGCCCTGCTGGTGGACGTCTATACGACTGACCAGTAGTTTCATTAAACGGCGCTGTTCTTCCGGGAACAGCAGGTTCCAGATGTCCGACAGATCATTCAGGGCTTCTCGAACCTGATCTTCATTGAACGTGTCCTGATCCGTCAGCATCTGCCAGGTGGTGAAAATGATCTCCGGTTGCTTGAGTAAATCCCGAAGATGCTCGACTACCAGAAACTCAATCTCTCTGGCTGGCAGGGTAGGCAGGGGTGAGTGTTTATGACCATGCTTCCGGGCCGTGCTGCTGACGTAGTAGCGGTGCAGTTTGCCCTTGCTGCGGCTGGCCGTGGGTATCAGGGCTTCCTGCTCCGGTCCGAACAGAAAACCCCGCAGAAAGGAACGTGTGTTGCGGTGTCGGCTGTCTGTCTGCCGGGTCGAGCTGTTGCCCTGGAGAATGGTTTCGACCTGCTCCCAGACGTCGGGTTTGATAAGGGCTTTATGCTCACCCGGATACCATTCTCCCTTGTGGCCGATCTCACCTTTATAGAGGCGGCTCTTCAACAGCTTGTAGATGGCGGTGCGAGTGAACTTTTTGCTACCGGCGACTTGGCCACCCTTGCGCGGCAGTCGTTTGGTTCGAAAGCCCATCTCATTAATCCGTTCAGCGGTTTCAATCTGAGAGCGGGTTTCAATAAAAGTCTTGAAGATCTCCCGGATAATTACTGCTTCCCCCTCATTAGGGATCAGCTTGCGATCCACCACGTCATAACCCAGCGGTGGCGTCCCACCCATCCACTTGCCTTTCTTCTTGGAGAGCAGGAACTTGTCCCTGATTCGCTCGCCAGTCACCTCACGCTCAAACTGGGCAAAGGATAGGAGAATATTAAGCGTCAGTCGTCCCATGCTGCTGGTGGTATTGAACTGCTGGGTGACGGCGACAAATGACACCTGATGCTTGTCGAACACCTCCACCAGCCGGGCAAAGTCAGCCAGCGACCTGGAGAGACGATCCACTTTATAAACCACCACTACATCAATCTTTCCGGCTTCCACATCTTTCATGAGACGTTGAAGCGCAGGCCGTTCCATGTTCCCTCCAGAAAAGCCGCCATCGTCGTATTCGTCCGGCACCAGAATCCAGCCTTCCTGTTTCTGGGAGGTGATATAAGCTTCACCCGCTTCCCTTTGGGCGTGGAGTGAATTGAACTCCTGCTCCAGACCTTCTTCCGAAGACTTGCGGGTATAGACTGCACAGCGCTTGAGATCCTTAATCTTGCTTTTACTTCTGCCCATGGGTTTTTCCCCGCTCATGGCTGCTCCCCTTCAGTCCAAAGAACACCGGCCCCGACCAGTGACTTCCAGTAATCAGCTTGGCGATACCAGAAAGGCTCCGGTATATCTGTCCGCGATACTCGAAACCTTCCCTGGTGACAATCACCTCGTGGGTTTCACCTTCATACTCCTTAACAATCCGGGTACCTGCGGGTGGCTTATTGACTCTGGCTTTGGGCACCGACTTGTCTTTAGCTGATGGCTTTTGCAGCCGTTGCAATCGATTCCTATGCTTCTCGGAAAGACTGCCCAGTTCCAGCTCTTGAACCCGAAAGGCCAATCTCTGTCGTAGCAGTCGTTTATTGAGCCTGGGGGCTTTGGTGCCATAGAGCTTTGGCCAGAGTTCCAGCAGTGCCTTGGTGGACATCTTCTGAATGGCAGCTACCTTGGCCGCCAGACTTGACTGTTCAGATAATTCATTCTTCATTGTTGGACTCCTGTCGTTGAACCGTATGAGACATACAGGCTCTGGTTCCGGCATTAGTCCAGTTATCTTTCTCTCTTTCGGTGTTTTCCGGCTCCTGCTGCTTCATATGGCGACGTTCAATAGCGACAGCCAGAATCTGGCAGATAGCCAGGGTATTGGGGTGCGGCTGATGGCTTGATAGGGTTTTGTTCATGGTGGGCTCCCATCCCTGGGTGGTGCGGATTTATTGATTATTGTCGGAAGCTCTGAAGCCTTTGTAAAAGGGCAATTTGACCCCGTTTGTACCCTCCGATCTGCTATCTGTTATCCCTGTCTTTGAATGTACTCTATTGACCGAATAGCTGATTATTTATACAGTGTTTAATCCGTACGAAGTTAAGGGTTAACTCACGCCATGGCAAGGAGCCAGTATGAAAGCAGTCCAACAAGTACTGCAAGGCGCTGATCTGGAGTCAGATACCTTTTTTGAACTCTGCAAGATTGACCTCAACGCCGTCTCTCCGGGTACGACCCGCATCATTACTCCCAAAGAAGTCTACAAAAATATTCTGACGCTGGATGAGCAAGACCAGGCTCGTTTGGAGTATGTGGCTATCCGGATTGTTGGTCTGGCCTGTGAGGTCGGACAACAGGTTATGAGTGACTTATCTCATAATTTCACCAGCAATCCATACGACAATGCCCTTCGGCTTCTGGCAGCGAATGAAAGCGACTTCAGGAAAGCCGAAGAGATCCGCTATGTGGAGTATCACCGACATCATGGTCGCATGTGGGATGGCTATTACCTTCCCACTCCGGTGCCTCTGGATAAAGACGTTGATCTGACTGACTTTGTGCAGAAGCTCAGAGATCAGTTCAACAATGACAAGCTGGTGATCAGGCGGCAGAAGCGACAACGTCATAGTGATCATCAGGGGTTGGTCACTGTGTTGCAGTTCATGATTTACCGGGAAGGCTTACCGGTCAGCTTTGAAGTGCTCGATGAAGAAGGCAAGGATGTAGTACTGGAAACCATCCACCCCGCTCGTGAGTACGCAGTGACGTATGAGCCGGAGACCGGTGTTATTGAGCTCTACGCAGAACAGGTAGCCATTCGTAATCTGCTGAAGAAAGCCTTCTGTGAGTCGGTTCTGGAACAGGAAGACAGCCCTGAAAAGCTGAAGCTTAGGCAGATCAATCTGGAGATCTTTCGCCAGCGACCTGATTTTGAAGATAGCTTTGATCTGAAGCACGGAGTCATGGAAGTGACAGTCAAGAATATTGACATTCAGACATTGCCCGGGCGGGGTGGTGCGATCTTAAAAGCCACTTCAAGAAAATTCTTTGACAAGGATGCCTATCAAACCATCGAAGACCTTGGGATCAACCTTCTGAATCCGAACAAGCTCCGTATTCGGGGCGTGACTCTGGCATTCCTTTGTGAAGCTGTGGGCAGCCTGCCGAAAGAAACGATCACGGTTAAGTTGAGAGCCCCCAACGGTTGTTCATTACGGGATCTGTCTCAACGAGAACGCTACTTGAATCATGATCTGCTGGTGCAGATGGGGGTTCTTCTGGAGGACAAGGATGATGAAGCGACAAGCGTTTGATTTTTTACAAAGTTGTTTTGAGGCAGCTACGGATAAAGAGCGAATCAGTGAGCTGAAGTTCTATTACCCTGAGTGCTGGCAAGACATCATTGGCAATAATGCCTTTATCCCGAAAGGCCCTGCCGATGACCGGCTGATCATGGTGGATTATCCTGATGACTTGCAGGACGGCTATCGTCAGGTGCACAGGGTCAAGGATGAGTTTGTCTACTATTACAACGGCTGCCACAAGGTCACGGACGATGAATTAAGAATGTACAAATTCCGAATGGAGTGGTTCCCGGAATGGTTGGCTGAAAAGCTCAATCTGGATCAGGCAGAACCCATACTGGATGACCGGGTCTGGAAGTTGGGAGAGATCAAAGGCGTCACTGTATTACTGGTTCGAGAGCTGAACCCGAATTTTGATGACATTGCTGACTGTTTGTTTGCTCAATCCTTATCCTCCTGTGTAGTGATTTCCAGCCAAAAGCCCAAGTCCCGCTATATGATTTTACCTCCTGGGTTTCAGTTACTGCCTCTGGATGAGTTATTGCCGAAAGGTCCGGTCGCTGTCGACTATAATCGCTTTCTTTCGTATGTTGATCCGGATCAGGCACGACTGGAGCGGGAAGGCATTATCTGGGATGAGCATAACGGGATACTGAGAGTGTTGGGCCTTGATCCCTGGCTACTGAAAGGTGGGCCAGCCCGTTGCCAGCTGGTGGATCAGTTGGTGCAGGCCGGTAAAAGAGGGGCTCCACAAATTCTGACCCAGTTACTCCTGGAAGAGTCCAGTTCCAGTAATCTCAGCCAGTTCTTCCACAAGGAACCTCGCTGGAGAGATTTTATCGGCTACGAGCCAGGAGCTTCAGGACGATGTTGGTTAAAGGCTTTTGAAGAACTGGAGATGTTTCAAACATCTGAAGCTTGATCAATAAATCACAATGACATTAATACCGGCCTCTGAGCCGGTTTTTTTGCATTAATTTCAGGAAAAAACCTCCTCCTACAGTTTCTCCTACAGCTCCTACACTTCTCCTACAGTAACTCCCCCACTATCAGTCTTGCATGAACACGAAAAGCACGGAGGTCATCATGCAAGACACACTACCGGGAGCCGTTGCTCCTACACTTTGTCCTACACCTGAAAATCAGGTGGTTCATCTGGACTCACTCCAGCTGTCCAAACGCCTCAATATCAGCATCAAGTCTCTGGCCAGAATGCGTCAGGACGGCACCGGTCCCCGCTTTATGCGGATCGGAGCCAGAATCCTGTATCGCCTGTCGGATGTTCTGGAGTACGAGCAATCCCGGCTCTATAACGCAGTGGGCTCACCGGTGATGGAACAGGAGGGTGAGTCATGAGCAGTGAGCTGGAAAACATCCAGAATATGGGAATCGCAGAACTGGCAGCTCGTTCCGGAGCGGATTTGGCGACGTTGGTCGGGGATACGGAAAAAGCCCTGGCCCAACTCCAGCTGCAAAAAGACTGGCTGGAGTCAGTGATCGCCTACAAGTATGTCTACAAGGCTTCCCAGGTTCGAGCTCAGTTGCAGCAGGACTTCGGAACCATCAGTTTTGATGACGAAGGAACGCGTGTGCTGGTGGATTTGCCCAGAGAAGTCAGCTGGGACCAGCAAAAACTGAAGGCAATAGCCCAGCGCATTCAGGAACAGGGCGAAGACCCATCTGAGTTCCTGGATGTTCACTACTCAGTGCCTCAGGAGAAGTTTGATCTCTGGCCCCAAGAGATTCGTCGATCCTTCGAGCCAGCCTTGCAAGTGAAGCCAGGTCGTTGCACTTACCGGCTGGTGGGAGGTGTGAAATGAGCCTACCCATTCTCAATGCAGACCAGCGCAGCGAGGAGCATAAGGGCATCAAGTGCGTGCTGCTGGGCAACAGTGGGGTGGGTAAAACCACCCAGCTGTTGAGCCTTAACCCGGACACCACTTTGTTTGTGGATCTGGAAGCGGGTGATCTGGCGGTGCAGGAATGGCCCGGTGATGCCCTTCGACCAGCCACTTGGCCGGAGTTCCGAAACTTTGCCGTCTATCTGGCGGGTCCTAACCCAGCGCTTCGGGACGACCAGGTGTACTCGAAAGCACATTATGAGGCTGTGTGTCGCAAGTATGGTGACCCTGAGTCGTTGGAGAAATACGACACCTACTTTATCGACTCCATCACAGTGCTGGGCAGACTCTGCTTCCAGTGGTGCAAAGGCCAGCCCCAGGCGTTCTCCGAGAAAACCGGTAAGCCGGATACTCGCGGTGCTTATGGCCTGCACGGTCAGGAAATGTTAGCGGCACTGACTCACCTGCAACACGCAAGGGGCAAGAACGTAGTCTTTGTCGCCATCCTCGAGGAGCGGGTGGACGACTTTAACCGCAAGCTCCACCAGCCGCAGATTGAAGGCAGTAAAACCGGTCTGGAGCTTCCCGGCATCGTTGACCAAGTGATCACCCTGGGCAGTCTGCCCGATGAAGAAGGCAACCTGCGTCGTACTTTCGTTTGCCAAACTCTTAACCCTTACGGCTATCCGGCCAAAGATCGCAGCGGTCGTCTGGATGTATACGAACCGCCTCACCTCGGACAGCTGTTTACCAAGATCCGGAGTGGATCAAGGCAACCTGTCCAGTTTGAAACTCAACCTCAAGGAACGGAGAAATAACCATGAGCCAACAAAGAGCCATGACACGCTGGAACGACTTTAACGATGCTACCGATCAGGGCAGCTACGATGTCATTCCTTCAGGCACCCTGGTCAAGGTACGTATGACCCTTAAGCCGGGAGGCTACGACAATCCCGAAATGGGCTGGACCGGTGGTTACGCTACTTGCGGCGATACCGGAGCTATCTACCTCAATGCTGAGTTCACTGTGCTGGAAGGCCAGTACGCCAGGCGCAAGATCTGGTCCCTGATCGGGATGCACAGCCCCAAAGGCCCGGAGTGGGAAAACATGGGCCGGTCCTTTGTACGGGGTGTCCTGCAATCAGCTCGCAATATCAAGGCCGAGGATAACAGCCCACCGGCTTATAAAGCCCGACAATTGCAATCTTTGTCAGAGCTGGACGGCATTGAGTTCGTTGCAAAAGTCAGTACTGAAAAGGATCAGTACGACGAACCGAAAAATGTCATCAAACAGGCCATCACACCGGAGCACAAGCAGTATGCCCAGTTGATGTTTGGTCAGGTTACTCCTCAGGGGAATCCATCCGCTAATCAGCAGGGTAGCCACCCTCAGGCTCAGCTGCAATCCCAGCTCTACAGTCCTCCGGAATCAGCGCCTCACCCAGCTGAAAGCTACAACAACCAGTGGGATTAAGGCTCTAACGCCCACCTGCGGGTGGGCTTTTCCCTACAGAGACTGTGACAATGAAAAACAAATGGCTTGATTTTAACGATGCCCAAGAGCAGGGCACGACACAGAAACGGGATGCAGAAGACGTTAAGCGTCGTATTCAGGAACGAATGCCAGAGTACCTGGCCTGGCTCTTTCCCAATGGCAAAAAACGAGGTCAGAAGTTTGTATTGGGCAACGTCCAGGGCAAGAAGGGCAAGAGCCTGGAAGTGGAGCTGGGCAGTGGACTTTGGCACGACTTTGAAAGCGGTGAAGGCGGTGACATTATCAGTCTGACCGCAGCGCATCAGTCTCTTGATCCTCAAAGAGACTTTCCAGAAATCATAGAGCTCATGGCGGAGTGGCTGGGTATGCCGTCATTCACGCCACCAGCTACGGTTAGTCACCAGGAAGAATATGAAGACTTGGGTCATCACACAGGCAAGTGGGACTACCAAGATGCCGAAGGCAATTTGATTGCTTGTGTTTACCGTTATGACACACCAGATGGAAAGGAGTTCAGACCCTGGGACGTGAAGACCCGTAAAACCAAAGCTCCTAATCCGAGACCGCTTTATAACCAGCCGGGCATCAAGGTAGCGGACGAAGTACTGCTGGTGGAGGGTGAGAAAGCAGCTCAGGCACTGATTGATACTGGTTATTGTGCTACGACTGCCATGAACGGTGCCAAGGCTCCAACGGATAAAACGGACTGGTCTCCGCTTAAAAACAAACGAGTGCTGGTGTGGCCCGACCATGATGAGGCTGGATTGCTTTACGCCCAGCAGGCGGCACAGGCTATTTCTGATGCTGGTGCGGCCTCCGTCATTATCTTAAAACCACCTGAGCAGCAACCTGAGAAGTGGGACGCAGCAGATGCTGTGGCAGAGGCATTCGATATTCGTCAATGGATGATTACCACACGACGAAAGACGATCAAGGAGTCTGTGCCCGTCTATCGTTTTGGTGAGTTGCTGGATGATGAATCCCCCATGCCAGAGGATTTGTTGTCTCCGAGGATATTGACGCCTGGTGGCATGTTGGTGTTGGGTGGTGCTCCGAAGGTAGGCAAGAGTGACTTCCTGCTTAACCTTCTCGCGCATATGTCGGCAGGCTTGACCTTCCTGGATATGCGCCCCAGTCGTCCCCTGAAGGTGTTCTATCTACAGGCCGAGGTGCAATACCACTATCTGCGTGAGCGGGTGAAGCAATTACCTCTCGAGGACTTCCAGCTTAACCGGGTTCGAGAGAACCTGGTGATGACAGCCCGGTTAAAACTGATCCTTAATGCGGTGGGCTTGCCCATCATCGCCAGAGCGATTCAGCAGGCTTTTTCTGAAGGACCTGATGTCATTGTTATTGACCCCATCAGGAATGTGTTCGATCCGGGGCCGGACGGCAGCAGCGAAAATGATAACAACGCTATGCTATTTTTTCTCAAGGAGCGAGTGGAGCAACTGCGGGATATCGTCAACCCGGACGCAGGCATAGTGCTCGTTCACCACACCCGAAAGATGAGTAAACGACAGCTTGAGGAAGATCCTTTTCAGGCGCTTTCCGGGGCTGGCAGCCTAAGAGGTTACTACACCTCCGGGATGTTGCTGTTCAGGCCGGAAGAGCTGGAGCCTGAACGAATGCTCTATTACGAGCTGAGAAACGGCCCTTCACCCAAAGCTCAGAGGATCATCAAAAGAGATGGACAATGGCGGGAAGCACCTCCCAACAGTATGCGTCTGGCGGGTGAAGAGTTAGGCAAGAAGCACGATGCAGAGCGCATCAGGAAGCGGGAAGTGATCGTTAACTTGCTCTACCAAGAAGCACTGAAAGGCAGGGTGTTCACCGTTAACCAGTTCTCTGAGCAGTTTGAAAACCAGCTGGGCCTGGGTGGCAAAACGACCATTTATGATCGAATTCAGGTGCTGGCTACCAAAGGCTATATCAAGTTTTTCCGGGATTATGACGAGTATAATTTGCCTGCTCCAAAGCGCAGCAAACTGGGGTATTTATGTGTTGATGGCATGGCCTATGGCGTGGATGGCGAGGCATTGTGCAGCATCAGGCCAACGGATTTCAAATGCCCCAATACCGGCACATTGCTGCCTGTCGAAAATCCAGATGTGTGGGTTTACCAGGACGCCCTGTAGAAGTCAGAAACCGACTGAAAATGGCCTTTCAGAATTCGGCCAGATTTCAGAATTCGCAGAATTCAAAAAAATTGAAATCTGGTTGAGAACTTATTTTTAAAAGGATTTCAAACGGTTATGTGGGCTTTTTAGAATTCAATTCAGGTTTTCCGAATTTTGGAATCCGAAGTCTGTAAGTTGTTGTTTATTAAGCAATATTTTCTAGTTTTCAGAATTCAACAACACCGTATATATAAATATATACAGGCGAGCCTCCTTCAGGTCGGCCTCGCCTGTATAACAAAACCACAGGAGCTGAAGTCATGGAGTGCAAGGATGAACTGGCCCATCGCTATCGGGAAGCCTGGCTGGTGGCACGACGAGTGTCGTCAGGTATTAATCTCCGGTACTCCGCTTTCTGGCCGGAGATCAATCCCAACCGCTGGGAGGTCTACCAGGGAGAAAACAAAATCCTGAGACTGCCTGAGCCCTCGGAAGACGAAGTGGATCGCATGGTGAAGTGTATGCGCTGGTTGCGATGGGTCAGCGAGGAGGAACGCAAGCTGATCTGGCTTCGTGCTTCGGGATTGCCCTGGCGAGTGATTGCTGACGACCTCGGGGTGAATCGAAAAACAGCCTATGGGCACTGGTGCAAGGCCATAAACCGGATTTCTATCCACATTTTACAAAAAAATTCAGGGTAATTTGACCCGTGTAGAGTGTTTAAAGAGGCGTTTGTCTGTCGTTGTCGCTTAAAGTCCGTATATGGAGGATTGGACACTTTCGCCAAATTTGACAAGAATTAACGCTAAGCTCGAAGCGAAGTGCACCTGAACCTCACACCTCCCCGGTCTGAGGTTTTTTTACGTCTGGAAATCACGGAAGAACCATGTCCAGAATCCTTGTCGAAGCCATAGAACATCGCCCCGTCGCCACCCTGGTGCCCTACGCCAACAACGCTCGTACTCACTCCGATGAGCAGGTGGACCAGATTGCCCGATCCATCGAGGAGTTCGGGTTTGTCAATCCGGTGCTGGTGGGCAGTGACGATGTCATCGTAGCCGGTCATGGTCGTCTGATGGCGGCGAAGCAGCTGGGTATGGAAACCGTGCCGGTGATCGTGCTGGGGCACTTGAGTGAAACCCAGCGCAGGGCGCTGATCATTGCCGACAACCAGATCACGGCCAACTCAGGCTGGGACGAAGAACTGCTCAAGCAGGAACTGGCAGAACTGGATGCCCTGGATTTTGACCTGGACCTGATGGGCTTTTCCGATGAAGAACTGGAAGGTCTGCTGCTGGTGGACGAACCAGAAGGGCAGACTGATGATGACGAAATTCCTGAACCGGAGGAGCATCCCGTCAGCCAGCTGGGTGACCTCTGGATTTTAGGAAATCATCGGGTGCTATGCGGCAGTGCTACCGAACAGGCTGATGTGGAAACCCTGATGGCAGGCCAGCTGGCGGATATGGTGTTCACCGATCCACCCTACAACGTTGACTATGCCAATCCCGGGAAAAACACCCAAGCCAAAAAAGATCGCCGGATCAAAAACGACAATCTCGGCTCTGAGTTCCACGCTTTCCTGCTGGCCGCCATGACCAACCTGCTCGGAGTCTGCAAGGGGGCCATTTATATCTGCATGTCGTCGTCTGAACTGGATACGCTCCAGAAAGCTTTCCGGGAAGCCGGTGGCAAGTGGTCCACGTTTATCATCTGGGCCAAGAACACCTTCACCCTGGGTCGTTCCGATTATCAACGGCAGTACGAGCCAATCCTCTACGGCTGGAAGGAAGGCAACGAACATTTCTGGTGTGGAGCCAGAGATCAGGGCGACGTTTGGTTCCATAGCAAGCCTGCCAGGAATGACCTTCATCCCACTATGAAACCCGTGGAGCTGGTAGAGCGAGCTGTTCGCAACTCTTCCAAGACCTACGACATCGTGCTGGACCTGTTTGGCGGTTCCGGCTCCACACTGATTGCATGCGAAAAGTCACACCGCAGTGCCCGGCTTACCGAACTGGACCCCAAATACGTTGATGTCATTGTGCGCCGATGGGAGGAGTACACAGGCAAGGAAGCCTATCTTGAATCCAATAATCTGACCTTTGCCCAGGTCAAGGAAGACCACGATGGACGAACTCTCAAGGCGACTGGATCAGATTGATTCCAAGCTCGACAAGCTGAGCGACGCAGTGTCTCGCCTGGCCATGATCGAAGAGCGGATTACTCACCAGACCAGCAATCTTTCCCGTCAGGATGAACGCCTGGACGAGCAGGAAAAACGCATCCGAAAACTGGAGTTCCAGGCCAGTCGCCGGGGTGTGATGCTGGGCTATATCGAACGCTTCGGTTGGATCGTGCTGACTGCTGCTATTGGCCTGTTGGCTTACTTTCTTAAAACATAAACTCAGGGGATGAGTGATGGGCAAGCGTAAGGAAACCAATTACATCGTCGTTCATTGCTCGGACACCCGAGCCAACCAACACGTTACCTTTGACGACATCAAACGCTGGCACACCATGGAACGGGCCTTTCTGGATATTGGTTACCATTGGGTGATTGAGCGGGACGGTTCCGCAAAGCAGGGTCGTCTTATTGAAGACTGGGGTGCTCATGTCAAATACCACAACCATGAGAGTGTTGGCATCTGTTTGGTGGGTGGCCTGAATGAACACAATGAGCCAGAAGATAACTTCACTCCGGAACAGAAGCGAATGCTGAAGCTTCTGGTGGCTGGCCATCAAGCTATTTATCCAAACGCTGTCGTTCATGGTCATCATCACTTTAGCAAGGTGAAGACCTGTCCTAACTTTGATGTACACCGCTGGCTCAGACAGGAAGGACTGCTGGGAGGCAAACGGTGAGTTTGGTGGCTGCCATTCCGGTGATCGGGAAGGTCATCGACAAGCTTTTTCCTGATGCTAACAAAGCCAGGGAAGCCAGAGCGGAATTGAGCAAGATGCTGCTCAACGGTGAGCTGAATGAACTGGAGCAAAAGGCTGGCGTTGTTAAAGCCGAAGCTCAGGGTGAAAGCTGGCTGCAAAGGAACTGGCGACCCATGGTGATGCTGGTCTTTACGGCATTAGTCGTGTGTTGCTGGATGGGTTGGTCAGCACCGAATCTAACTGAGGCAGTGGAACTGAAACTGTTCAGCATTATCCAGATGGGTATTGGCGGATACATAGCCAGCCGGGGACTGGAAAAGGTGGTCAGCACAATTAAACACTAACTGAGTTCTTTTAATGGAACGTGTCTGGTCGTTCGGTTAGTTGGGATGTGTAAGTCCAAATAGGATGAAGCAGAGGTTTCTATTTTCGATACAGGCTTGATATTAGCGTGTACCTCTGACAAGGATGAAGAACCGCCAGCCACTACTTTCATGCCTTTTTTTTGGTAGAAGCCAACAACATCTCTTGCTGCCAGTAGCTTCAGTGTTGAGATATTTGCATTTTTTGCGTAATCCATAGCGCAGTCACAAAGGTATGAACCCAGCTTTTTACCCTGGAAACTGGGAGTGACAGCAAGCTTGCTCAGCCAAAGCTCAGAAGGCTTACAGTCTGCTGTCTTTTTTAAAGAAACGAAACCGGCCAGCTTTCTATTTCTAATGCTGTGTAATTCAAATATCACGTCATCTTTATATCTATCCGAAATCCTTTGTGATTGGGTATCACGAAGAAAAGTTTTCATGAAAGTCCTATGAGATCGTGGAATCTTGTAGTTTTCAGACCTTCCAAAGTTAACAGAATAGGATTCATCAGAAAGACCTTTGATAGCTTCAACACGAAAGCCTTTGTATTTGGCTCGCTCTAAAAGCTCCGTTGATAGCTGTTTGTTTTGGAGTGGTTTAACCATTGTATCAATGCTTGAGATCATCCCTGTTTCCTCATTGCCTGTATCGGTAACTTTTGACAATAAATCTACAAATAAGTTCAGTGGTAGTTGTGTTTGCTAAAGGAAGAAAGGTGACAAGAACATGGAAAGGCTGAGGCTTAATTTAAGCCGCTCTGAGAGCTTCTTTTTAAATACAGGGAGCGTCTCGGGATCGAAGAGAACGCTTGATAAACATCTTCTGACGGCTGTTCCGGGGTCCCTGGGAGGCGTCTTCTAGTGCGGGTATGCATCAGCGCGGAATAGCGCCAGCGACAGAGTGAAAATCGGGGTTGACACTCAGGTTGACAGATTGAGCTTCAGCCAAGTAATGACCGGGTTTTCCGGTGTCAACCAGTCAGGGGTTTTGTGAAGCAAACTGTCAACCTTTGCGACCAGGATTGTCAACCTGGTTGACAGATTTAAGACTCAATTCAAACCATTGTTGATTCCGGTTGCAAAGCATTGTGTTGATCTTCGTACTGCGAGCCAATGCCTCCAGGTGATTGAGGCTTGGACTGATACGAGGCTGATGATCCGTCCAGTTTTCTCCCCAGTCTCGATGCAAGGCTGAAGCCTGTTTTCCTTTCAGGTATTGCAGATCTCCCAACTGGATCAGGAAGATGGCTTCAGGCAAGGTTTGGTACCAGCGTTTGAGGCTTGGCAGTGTGTGACGATCAGGATGGAGCAGGCGGCAGGAGAGGAAGGATCCGCTACTAAGTTCAACGGCCAGCAGGATAGGGACTCTCATGATTGAGGGCCCCACATGGATATTGTCTGCCAGCAGCCATCTTGCCAGTAGTGAATGTATTCGGCTCCGGTTTCCCAGGCAAGGGCAATCAGGCCCTGAAGGTCATCACTGTTGCGAGGCCGGATCTTGGACCAGGGTTCGCCCCGATCCCTGTAGGCATCGAAGCTATCCTTGGTGATGCAGGACATGTCTCCACGTTTCATAATAAACTCGGCATCGTCCTCAGTGGGATAATGCTCCTGAAGCACATTACCCACCAGATCTCCGTCAAAGTGGCAGTAAATGGAGCAATAGCGACCGTCAGCCAGCCGCCTTGCAATTCGGGAGCGGGTGCTCATGCGGTCTCTCCCTGAAAGAGCGCTTCTAGCCCGGCGGTAATTCGGTAAATGCGATCCTTGCCTTCAGGCTTTTCTGATTCAATGGTCAGCCCCAGTCGTTTTTTCAAGGCTCCGGCCAGGGTGCCGCGAACAGTGTGCTGCTGCCAGCCGGTCTCGCGCATGATTTCGTGGATCTCAGCGCCCTCGGGTCGGCTCAGCAGCTCAATCACCCTGTGGAGTTTGGTACCGGTTCGGATCTTGCCTTTCTGAGCGGGTTGGTCGTCTACCGGGAGGCCAATGGCTGCCTTGCCCTGCGGACTGATGTCGTAGGTGTCAGCCTTTTTCATGGGGATCAGAAAGCCTTTGCTGGTCAGACTGTCCAGCACTTTCTTCCGGGCACCACCCTTCAAGGTGAGTGCGGAGGTATGGAGAGTTCCTGTCTCAGCGGCTTGCTTCAGAACAGTCTCTTGGGTAGCAGTGAGTTTTGTTGTTTTCATGGTGCTTCTCCTTTTGGGGTTATTGTTTTTGGCCTTGTTTCAGGCCCAATTGATAAGCCTGTTCCAAAGCCTTTCTGACTTGCCAGACGGCGACTTCCTCGAAGTCTTCCGAGGTGTTTCGGGTTTTGAGGGTGTCCATTAGCAGGGTCTTTTGGGCGATGGTTTCCAGGGCTTGTTCGGTCTTCTTATTCATGGCCTGTTTCCTTTTTGATGCTTGTTTGCGTTATGTACAGTAAGGCTCCATAACCGGTGGTTATCAAGGAAAAAACTATTAATAATCAATAGGTTGTAGAAACAGGAGGACGCATCCGGCCACGGCGGGACAGAGGAGGTTATACAAATCGCTATGACACTCATCTCGCAATCGGAATTCGCCAAACGTCAAGGCTGGAGCCGCCAATATGTGGCCAAATTGGTCAAGTCCGGCAAGATTCGTCTGCACAAGGGCAAGGTCAATCCGGATGAGGCCCTGAAGGCGATCCAGGCCCAGGCTGAGCCCTCGACTGTGCTTAGGAAACCTGTTTCCCGAGATACCCTGCCAGTGGCCCCCACTGATTCAAGACAGGCGGTGGATTTCGTTACGGCTCGGACCATGCGGGAAGCTTTCAGGGCCAAGATGGCGAAGATGGAGTACGAGGAAAAGGCCGGAAAGCTGACCGAAGCCAGCAAAGTTCGAGAAGATGCTTACCGAGCGGGAAGAATGCTGAGGGATGCTTTGTTAGGTATGCCCGATCGACAAGCCGACATTCTTGCTGCAGAAACTGATCCATCAGTAGTACGAAGACTCTTGGAAGAGGATCTTCTTGCAGTGTTGGAGCAACTGATTCAGCCGAAGTAGTTTAGTAGTCAGAGAGAATGGAATGACAAAAAAGATAGATCTATGAGTAAACACGAAAGTTGGCGAACAAGGCAGTATTGGAAGGAAGTGGGTGGGCTTCTAATCGAAGAATTTTATGCGGTTAGAAGATCTGATAAGAACAACACGGCTGGTAGGCACATTGATGGTGTCATTGTGCTTGGTGAGAAAGAACAGATTGCTAAAAGCTCAGTTTATGACCTTCAGGGTAAGGACATCATAGTCATTCAAACAAAGGCAAGCCGATTAGGAATGTATCTTATGGGACAAGCATTTTTCAGCCGAGAACTTATGAAAAGATTCAAACCTAATTCAATTCGAGTTGTGGCCATTTGCAAACAAAGTGATGTGGAAATGGAGAAGCTCTGTGCCGAGCACAACATACAGGTCGTCGTAATTCCAGACAAGTAGCAACAAAGTGACATCTCCCTATTTTGAAGGCTTTTTTGCCGGATTAAAACCTGATACCCGCTTAACAGTGTCGGAATGGGCCGATGAATATCGCATTCTGCCAATGAAAGCGGCCAAAGAGGCCGGACGCTGGCGAACCGCTCGGACGCCTTACCTCAAAGAAATTATGGATTGCCTGTCACCCTCTTCGGATGTGGAACGTGTCGTTTTTATGAAAGGTGCACAGGTTGGTGGCACCGAATGTGGCAATAATTGGCTGGGCTATGTGATCCATCATACGCCCGGTCCCATGATGTATGTGCTGCCGACGTTGGATATGGCCAAGAGAACCTCCAAGCAGCGCATAGCGCCGATGATTGAAGAGATGCCGATCCTGCGGGAGCGGGTGAAAGACCCTCGTTCCCGGGATTCTGGTAATACTCAGATGGTGAAGGAATTCCCTAACGGTGTATTGATCATCACCGGAGCCAACTCCGCCACAGGGTTGCGCTCCATGCCTGCCCGTTTTCTTTTTCTGGATGAAATAGATGCTTATGAAGATGATGTGGATGGGGAAGGCAGCCCTATCAACCTGGCCATTAAACGTACAGCGACGTTTTCCCGTAATCGAAAAATCCTGATGGTGTCCACACCCAATATTGCCGGGGCCAGCAAGGTTGAATCGGCTTATCAGGCCAGTGACCAGCGGCAATACCATGTGCCTTGTGTTAACTGTGGGCACTTGCAACCCATAGAGTGGCAGCAGATAAAGTTTGAAAACCAGAACCCGGAAACGGCTTGTTTTGAATGCATCCAGTGTCAATATCGGATGCAGGAACATGATAAACCGAGATTACTGGAGAGTGGGCGGTGGGTGCCTATTAACACAGAAAGTGACGGAAAAATCAGGGGCTATCATCTGAATTCACTTTACAGCCCGAATGGCTGGTACAGCTGGAAAGATGCAGTGGCGGATTTTCTGGCGGCTAAAGATGATCCGGTTCTCTTGAAAGACTGGACCAATACTGTGTTGGGCCAAACCTGGCAGGAAGCCGGAGAAACCGTCGATTACGAATTACTTTACCAGCGTCGTGAGCACTATGTTGCTGAAGTACCTTGGCCAGTAGAAGTGCTGACCTGCGGTATCGATGTTCAGGATGATCGGGTGGAGTATGAAGTAGTGGGCTGGGGTGCCGGTGAAGAGAGCTGGTCTATTGATTACGTCCGGCTCTATGGTGATCTGAGTCGTCCGGAGATATGGAAGATTCTGGCGGATAAACTGAGGACGACTTATCGGCGGCAGGATGGAGTTTTAATGAACCTCGCCCAGATTTGTATGGATTCCGGTGGTCACTTTACCGATGAGGTGTATGCCTTTTCCCGTAAGCAGGGGGCCGACTGGCTGATTCCAATCAAGGGGGCTTCCCAGTCTGGCAAACCCATCGCTACCTTTCCGAAAACTCGCAACAAGAAAGGTGTCTACCTGACTCTGGTGGGCACTGACACGGCCAAAGAACTGATCTATCAGCGTTACCGAATTCTGGAGCCAGGCGCAGGTTACTGCCACTGGCCGGTGAAGGACTGCTTTGACGAAGACTACTTCAAGCAGGCTACGGCAGAAGAAAAGGTGCGCAAATACAAACACGGGGTCGCTTACTTTGAATGGGATGCTCGCAAGAAGCGGAATGAAGCTCTGGACTGTCGGGTTTATGCCCTGACGGCGGTGCGTATTCTGCAGCAGCACCGGGGATTGGATCTGGAACAGTTGACCGCTCAACGTCCGGAGCCAGAAATCAGGTTAGAAGCGTCTGAACCAGAGGCTTTGACTCAAGCCCGATCCCGACGATTTTCTCGCAGCAGCTACCTGAATGGATAACGCATGATTACAGAAGCTGAATATAGGGCTTTGAAACGAGCCGTGTTACTGAGAGAAACCCGCACAGTGGAATTTGAAGGTCGCAAGGTGGAGTATGCCAGCTTCTCAGAAATGGAAAGACGACTGCAGGCTATCGAACGGGAATTGATCAAGCAACAGAAGCGACCCCGGCAGTACGGTATCTATTCCAGCAAAGGCATCTAAATGAAGCTTCGACATCGTATTGCAGGCTGGCTACTGCCCGAACTGAAAAACCTGGCCTACACCTCAGCAGGGCAGGGCCGCAGAAGCCAGAGTTGGATGGCACCTTCTACCGGCCCCAATAATTCACTGACCGGAAATCTTGGAACCCTGATCAAACGCTCCCGGGCAGCAATTCGTAACGATCCCTGGGCCGCTTCCGGGCTGGAAAAGCTGGTCGCTAATATTGTCGGCACTGGCATCAAGCCCAAGTCAGAAGCCCGGGATAATGGGTTTCGTAAAGAGTTACAGGCCTTGTTTCTGGACTGGACCGATGAGTCCGATGCCGATGGCCAGCTCGATTTTTATGGCCAGCAGGCACTGGCCATGCGTTCGGTATTGGAAGCTGGAGAGTGCTTTGTTCGCTTCCGTCCACGCAAACCCGGCGATGGTTTGAGCGTGCCGCTGCAGCTGCAATTGCTGGAAGCGGAGTTTGTCCCCTGGGACTACAACGATGATCTGAAAAAGGGCCACAAGATCCGGGCCGGTATCGAGTTTAATGCCATCGGGCAGCGTGTCGCTTACTGGCTGCACAAGCAGCATCCTTCGGATTACACCACACTGGATACTGCCGACCTGCGACGGGTGCCTGCCGATCAGGTGTTGCATCTTTATGAACCGCTGCGGCCAGGTCAGCTGCGTGGGCAACCTTTGTTGAGCCAGGTACTGCTTCGAATGTATCACCTGGACAAATTCGATGATGCCACGCTGCTTCGGCAGGAAATCGCCAACCTGTTCACCGGCTTTATCACCAAACCGGCTCCGGAAACGGAAAAGGTCGATCCTTTAACCGGTCGGCCCATTGTCTATGACCTGCAAGGTGTACCTATGGTAGCAATGGAGCCGGGCACTATGCAGGAGCTATCACCGGGTGAAGAAATAACGTTTAACACACCACCGGGAGCGGCCAGTAACTACCCGGACTTTATCCGCCAACAGCTGATGGCGGTGTCGGCGGGTATTGGTCTGCCTTATGAGATTCTGTCCGGCGATATGAAAGGCGTCAGTGACCGGGCTTTACGGGTGGTGCTTAATGAGTTCCGCCGTCGTATTCAACAGATCCAGCATAATTTGATGGCATTCCAACTTTGTCGCCCGGTCTGGAAACGATGGCTGGAACTGGCCGTGCTCAGTGGGGCTATCTCAGCCCCGGACTTTCATCGAAACCCCGCTCACTATCGCAAGGTGAAATGGATTCCCCAGGGCTGGGCTTATATTCATCCGGTTCAGGATGTGCAGTCCCAGAATCTGGCAGTCCGTAGTGGTTTCAAATCTCGTTCAGAAGTGGTCTCTGAACAAGGCTACGACAGCGAACAAATTGACGATGAGATCGCAGCAGATAACCAGCGAGCCGACGAGCTGGAGCTGCAATACGACAGTGATGCCAGAACTCAGGAAATAAACAACACCATCATGGAAGAGGAACCCGATAACGATGAACAAAAAGCCGCTCAATAAGAACCGGGCCTGGTTCACGTTGAAAAATCAGTCAGGCCAACCAGCGGAGCTGCTGATTTACGATGTAATTGGCGATTGGGCAGGCTTATCTGCCCGGCAACTGGTCAGCAGCCTGAAAGATCTGGACACGGATGACATTACCGTTCGGATCAACAGCCCCGGTGGCTCAGTGTTTGACGGAGTCGCCATTTACAATGCCCTGCGCTACCACAAGGCTAACATCCATGTTCGGATTGAAGGGCTGGCAGCCAGTATCGCCAGTGTCATTGCTATGGCAGGCGACACCATACATATGGCTGAAAATGCCTTGCTAATGATTCACAATCCTTTCGGCTGGGTCGGAGGCGACGCCGGTGAGTTGCGCAAAATGGCGGATATGTTGGACAAAACCACGGAGGTCATTGCCCAGACCTACTGCAATCGCTGTGAACTGGATCTGAAAGCCATGCTGAAACTAATGGATGAGGAGACCTGGTTCACCGCCACTGAAGCCCAAGGCCATGGCCTGATTGATGAGGTGGAAGCGCCGGTAAAAATGGCGGCCCATTTTGATCTTTCCAGCTTTATGCATCCACCTCAGCCCGCAAACTCTGAATCTGAAAATGGGGATAAAGGGGCTCATGCCCTGGCAGTAATGACCCTGTGTAATCAGGCCGGTTACCCGGAAATGGCAGAAGCTTTTGTCCGCCAGCAACAGGGGATCGAAGACGTCAAAGCGCGTCTGGCGGAATGTGAAACGATCAAATCCCTGTGTGCAGCAGCGCACTGTGAAGATCGAGCCGGACAGTTTATCCAGTCTGGCAAGACGGAAGCTCAGGTACGCACTGAACTGTTTGATCTGCTCTTGCAGGATGACGACAGCATCAATAACCAGCTGACACCCGATCAGCAGGATAAAAAAATCCAGCCTCTGGTGGATACCCAGGCCGTTTACCGCAAGCGTAACGGTCAATCGGTGGCCTGAGATCACTCACCCTTTCATAACTTTCCCTTTCTCACTCAAAGGAACTGAACCATGCCTGTGATGACAGAGCCGGTGCATGCTGGCGAATTTATCGTGTCCGAAGTAAACAACAGTATCAGCCGGGAGCTGATCGAACTGGCTCCGGATCTGGCGCTACTGCCCGGCACCATTCTTGGCAAGAATACCTCCACAGGTGTTTATGGTCCTATTGATCCGGCTGCTGACACAGGCTTGCAAATGGCCGCTGGAGTGCTTTGGGACCATGTCATTACCGATGCCACAGGCGGTGAGGGCGTCATTATTGCCCGACTGGCAGAAGTGGATCAGGAGTTACTGGTCTGGCCGGAAGGCATCACTAACGAAGAAAAAACGACGGCTGTCGAGGAGCTGTCGTCACTGGATATCATTCTCAGGACAGGAGAGCAGGGATGAACTTGCTGGATATTTTTAACAACGATGCCTTCAGTCTCACCAGCCTGACTGCAACTCTGAACGATATGCCCTATAAGCCAGGGCGTATCGGTGAACTGGGACTGTTTACTGAAAGTGGCATTAACACCACCACGGCCATTGTGGAGTCACGGAATGGTGAGCTGATCCTGCTGCCCACTTCTGAGCGGGGTGCTCCGGCTGCCCAGGCTCGCGGAGGCAAGCGGAAGGTACGCAGTTTTGTGATCCCTCATATTCCCTATGACTCCACCATCATTGCTGATGAGGTGCGCAATGTCCGGGCCTTTGGTTCTGAGAGTGCTTTGGAAGGTGTGAAAACGGTGGTTAATGATCGACTGTCGTCCATGAATGCTAACCATGAAGTGACCCTGGAGCACTTGCGACTGGGAGCCATCAAGGGACAGATTCTCGATGCCGATGGCTCCAGTGTGATCTACGACCTGTTTCAGGAATTCGGTGTCACTCAGCAAACTCACACCTTTAAATTCAGTGTGGCTGAAACGGATATCCGGTTAGAGTGTGTGGCTCTTCGCAGGAAGGTAGACACGGCTCTGGGCGCTCAGCCTTACACTGGATTAAGGGCCTTCTGTGGTGCTGATTTTTATGATGCTCTGGTCGGACACGACTACGTCAAAGATGCTTACCATCGCTATCAGGACAGCGCTTTACTGCGCAATGATCCCAAGACCGGATTCCGGTTCGGTGATATCGATTGGGAAGAGTATCGCGGGCAGGTAGGCGATATTCCTTTCATTAAACCGGATGAAGCCTATGTGATCCCGGAAGGCACCGGCATCTTCCGCACCTGGTTCGCCCCAGCGGACTTTATCGAAACTGTGAATACCATTGGTCTGCCACGGTACGCGAAACAGAAAATTCTCGACTTCGATAAGGGCGTGCAGGTCCACACTCAGTCCAACCCACTGCCCATCTGTCTTAAGCCAAGAGCCGTGATCAAATGCAAGGTGAGCTAAGTGATCTGAAACGGCAGTTACTGGCTACCTTTGGAGAGGCAGTCACACTGAAAAAGTCAGATGACAGTAGGCTGGAAGTGACGGGCATTCTGACTCGCGAGCTGGTGCCTACGGGTCCTTATGAACAAGTTCTACAAGAGGTAACTACATTGGCATTGCCTAATGATGTAAAGGTGAGCCGAGGTGACGAGGTGATCTCTGCAGCACAACAATGGACCATTGACCGGAAACTGAAAGGCGATGGTCAAATGAACTGGTGGTCACTCCATGAAGCTGGAGCTTGAGCTGAATGACAGCATTGATGAGTTGATCCGTTACTTCAAGAATACTCCGGAAACTCTCCAGCTCGCCATTCGAAGATCATTGAGGAAGTTATCCCGGTTTGCTGAACGACGAACCCTGAGAGCATTAGCCCGAGAGCAAGGCATTACTCAAAAGAAGCTGAAAGAGCTGGGCCGGGTCAAGGTCAATCTCCTGCAACCGGGCGAGCGGGGGAGTGAAGGTTACAGTCTGGTGATCTGGATTGGTGCCTGGGATATACCGGCTCATTATCTGGGCAAACCCAGACAGACCAGACAAGGTGTCAGAACTGGCAAGCATTTCTGGGGAGGGGCTTTTTTAATGCAGCCGGTCAATGCTACACACTCGATGGTCTTCAGACGAAAAGCCAACTGGCGGCATAAATACCAGCGCTCCAAAAAATCCGGTCGCATGATGTGGATGGGCTTGCCCCTGGAAAAGAAGACTTTGCCGATCCTGAACAGTGCCATTCAAGTACTGGAAAAGCTTCAGCCCATTTTACTGGAGCGGTTTGCCACCCTGATGCAGCAAGAACTGAATTTCATCGTCAACGGAGCCGGTCATGCTTAACCCAGAACAACAACTGGTTAGCCTTTTGGTAGGTGTTCTGGAGACAGTGTGTAATCAGGTATTGTTGGGCCATGCTGCCAGCGGCATTGAACAGGGTCTGAAGCCGCCAGCCGTACTGGTGCAACTGGAATCAATCAGTGAATTACAACAACAGGGCAGCCGTCGTAAAGATCAATGGCTTTTTAATCTCAGTGCTGTAGTGCCCACCAATGATCAGGCAACTTATGCCTTGCTGGAGCTCTCCAGAACGATTCGCCAAGCCCTGAGCAATGATAAAGCCCTGTCAGAACATTGCCGCAAGCTGACCTTCTCTGAAACCCAGTTTGATATTGCTCCCAGCCAGGGACAATTGTCCTTCGCAGATATCACCCTAACCCTCGAAACCGTCTTTTAAATCCTCTTCAAGGAAGGAGAATTCTATGTCTACTATCGACCGCAGCTTTATCGGCGCAGGCAGTATCCATATTCAACCCTACGACAAATCCGCACCACTCTTGCCCATCGGCAATGTCAGTGAGTTTAACTTCAGCTTTGAAGAAGATCGTAAAGAGTTGAAAAACTATCTGGGCGGTGGTGGCAATCGCAATGTTATCAGCCGAGTGTCGGGTATTACTGCCAATCTGGTAGCTCATGATTTTACCGCCAGCAATATCTCCCTGGCACTGCGAGGCAGTGTTACTGAGGCTTCGATCACGCCGGTGACTGATGAAGCGCAAGAAACCTATGGTGTGGCAGGTGAACTGATTCCTTTCCAGCGGTTACCTGATTTGAGTCAGACCATCACGGTAAAAGACAGCCTGGATACCGTATTGGTAGAAGGTGACGACTACCAACTGATGAAATCTGGCATTCAGGTCATTGAAGGTGGAGGTATTGATGATCAGGGCATCAAGGTCAGCTACACCCCACTTAAGGCTAATATGGTTCAAGCACTCGTAGAGTCCGGGCGGGAGTTTACCTTGTTTATGGAAGGATTGAATGATGCTCAGGAGGGCTTGCCCTTCAATATCCGGGTGCATCGGGTGAAGTTCTCGCCGGTACAGAATCTGGGTTTTATCTCGGATGACTTCGCCAGCATTCCCCTACAAGTCGATGTGCTGGCGGATACGGCGATTTCAGGGAGTGGGCTGAGTGCATTTATGCAACTGGATCTGGCGGGGTAGTCGCTGACATTTATAGGTGTTCTGATTTGAGGCAGTATAGATGGTCAATGGACCGAGTTACTTTTGCCAACTCATATTTTCAAGGGTTTCCATATACTCATTAGACCTCGCTTGAAGCTCGCTAAGCTCCTTTCTGAAAGTGATGCAGTCGTAATTATCTGATTCTATTTGGGGATGCCATTTTGTGGTGAATGGTCTTATGTGTTTGGTCAGAAACTGGTTTGATGACTTTTGAAATTGAATACAGGATTCTCCATAAGAATGACAAATGTCTCTTTGATTTTGAAATAATGAATAAATACTTTTTAGTGCAGAGCGGTTGCAACCTGAAATTTTTTCTAATGCTATTGTCGTTACTCTGCTGGAAAGCTCTATATAAAAATCAAAAGCAGCATTTTTATTATCTTCTTGATGGTTTTTAGATTTTTTGCCGAAGTGGTTTTCAAAGAAGTATAGAAATAAAATGATTTTGTCCGGATCTTTTTGTTTTCTTAATTTTGAAATTTTATTTCTGTTTAAATATGATTCAAGTGATCCTTTATTTTCTTTATTGTGGAAGTAATAAAAACAATTAGTGAAAAAATCTTTTTTTGGTACTCCTGATGTTTTTAATTTTTCTTCCAGTTTATTGCATAGATCTACAACTATAGGGTTTTCTCTATTGCTCATAGGGTTGCTCATAGTTTTGGTGAAAACGAGAATTTTAGATCATATAATGGGTGTACGCCATTTTCCCCTGAAAATGGAATTTTTCCCCTGAAAATGCAGTTTTTTCCCCTGACAAAGATGCCAGAGATATTCATACTTACCTGTGCATTATCAAGCAATATGGTGTAATTATCATGGCTAAGAAAATTGATCCTGAAGATAATCAGGCTAATCAGAAAAATCCAAATACAGGGACTGATGGTACAAATCGTCAGTATGATCAAGCTCAGGGAAATAGAGGGAAAGAGTTAAATCCAAACCAAAAACCAACCAGTGGTGAATGAAAATGTCAAAGATCCAACCTAAACGTGCTCCAGCTGCTCGCCCCGTGGTACCTAACTGGCCTAGTAAAAAGCCCGGCAGGCCTTCAGGGAAAAAACGTGATAATAATCCTCCGAAAGTAGGATAGGTTTTCATAATCAGGGCAGCTTAGCTGCCCTCCTTTAGGTTAGCTCGAAAGCCATTGAGACAATGTAGATTGATCCCAATCATAGATTTTTTCTTCCATGATGTACTTGGGCATACCTGCAGTACAGCAATTTCTATGTCTCAGTAGTAGTAAATATTTATTATTACCATGTATATTTAAAAAAGTTTCTATTTCCCATTCTACCCATTCACTGCTATGAGTATTTTCTCCAATGATAACAAGTAGTCTGTTACTTCTTTCTAATAGTTGATGAATTTTGTTTCTTACTTCACTAGCGGCTTCATGATGCGGTGATTTTGTGATTATATGGCCATATTCGTTCTTTATTGGTCCAGGTAAGGACTCGTCAATAAATTTTATCTTGTTATTTGAATTTTTAGCGATAGATTGAATACCTCGTACATATTGCACGTCCTCAGATTTGTAGCTGATGAAAAGATGTAACAAGGTTCTTACTCCCAGAAGGTTAAATTTAACTAATCAGGAGTAAGCATATCAGGCATTTAATACTTCATATGATTTTTTTATTTGACTCATGGAGGGAGCCATGTCATCGATAAAGGAATCCGCCCTTCGGCTGGTACTAAAAGCCAAAGACTCCCTATCCAAAACCGTCTACCAGTCAGCAACCTCCCTCGAGTCCCTCCGCAAAGAAGCCCAAACCCTCAAACAAAAACTGTCTGATTTGCAGAAGCAAGATCGTCTTTTGTCGTCTTTTCAAAAACAGACAGCAGCCGTAAGAGATGCAGGCAAATCATACCGGGAAGCGGAAGTCAGGGTTGAGAAACTTGCCAGGGAGTTTCAACAGACTGAGAAGCCTTCCCGATCCCTTCAGCGTTCCCTGGAGTCGGCTCGTAAGTCCGTGGTCTCAACCAGTCGAGCTTATCAGGCTCAGCGCCAGAAACTGGCCGGGTTACGCAGCAGTTTGGAGCAGGCGGGGCTTTCCAATAAGAATCTGTCTGCCCAGCAGCAGCGTCTGCAAAAGGAGCTGAAAGAAACCGCTTCAGCTTTGCAAAAGGTGGATGCCAAAGCTAAGACATCTTCCCGCACCTTCAAACGTTCCGGCTTCAGGCAGTTAGCCCGAGATGCAGATCGGGCATCTGGCAGCATGGGTCGTCTGTCTCAGCGGTTCGGCGCTCTGGTGGCTGCCAGTGTGGGTTTGTATACCGTCAAGCGGGCGATTCAGGGATTGCTGGGAACAGGTGATCAGTTTGAACGCTTGAGGGTGCAGCTCAATGCCGTGATGGGTTCGGTGGCTGAGGGTGAACGAGCCATTCAGTGGATCAAGCAGTTTACCCGTGAAACCCCTTATCAGCTGGAGCAGGTGGCGGAGGCTTTTGTACGACTAAAGGCGTTCGGTCTCGATCCCATGGACGGCAGTATGCAGGCCATGGTGGATCAGGCTTCCAAGCTGGGCGGTGGCATGGAGCGTCTGAATGGGATTTCTTTGGCGGTTGGGCAGGCTTGGGCCAAGCAGAAGTTGCAGGGCGAAGAGATCCTGCAACTGGTCGAGCGGGGCGTACCGGTTTGGGAGTTACTGGAAAAAGCCACTGGTAAAAATGTTCAGGAACTGCAGAAGCTTTCTACAGCGGGCAAACTGGGTCGGGATACTATTGCCCTGCTGATCGAGGAAATTGGCAAGAGTTCAGCCGGTGCCGCTGCTGAGAATATGTCCCTGTTGTCCGGTTACGTCAGCAACCTGAAAGACAGCTGGCAGAACTTTCTGGATGAAGTGGCCCAGAGTGGCGCATTGTCTTATGCCAAGGATCAACTCAAAAGCCTTTCCGACCAGATCGGTATTATGTCTGAAGATGGTCGTCTGTCTCGACTGGCTCAGTCCATCAGTGATGCGTTTGTGCAGATGGGGGAGGCGATCAAGGCCAACTTCACTGGCCTGACGTTTGAAGATGTGGTGGCCAGCATTCAGTCTGCCAGCCAGCGTATTGCATCCACCCTGACCAGTCTCAACAACACCTTCACTCTGACGGGTAATGCTGTCCAGCTCTTGTTTAATGGCTTTACCCTGGCCGTTAAGTCTTTTGGTCTGGTGTTCAGCGAAGTTATCTCATCCGTTTCCCGAGGGATGGGCAGTCTGTTGAATGCATTAGGCGCGACAGAGTCAGCCCAAAAACTCCAGTCCTTTGGTGAATCGCTGAAAGCAGTGTCGGCGGGCTTCAGGGAAGCCGTAAAAGAAGATGTGCAGGACATTAACCAAAGCTGGCAGTCGCTGGGTGAAGCGATTGTTCAATCCAGCCAAAGTACGCAGCAAGCTATCCGTAATGAGAGCCAAAAAACGACAGCGTCCGTTGAGCAAGACGTCGTCAAACTAAACTCGGTCTACGTCCAGTCAGCCCAGACTGCTAAGAAAGCCTTCACCGATGCCGCCGATGCCCTCAAGCAGATCAATGCTGCCGAAACCCGCACAGAGCTGGCTAATCTGGCCGTGAAACTGTCTCAAGCCTTCGCTGACGGTACCCTGACCCAAGAACAGTACAACCAAGCATTAGCGGCCAGCAGAGAGAAACTGGCCGAGCTGGAAGACGGTGCCCACACAGCTGCAAATGCAGCCCGGTCATTGGGCGATGCCGTGGATGAGGCCGGAAATAAACAAACACAGGGAGCAGAACGTGCATCCGGCACACTCAACGGTTTGGTGGGTTTTTACAACAATATCACCTCCGAACTCTATGGTCTCAGCGCCCAGGCAGAAGACACTTTCCTCTCCATGCAAGGCGCTACCCAGATCGATACCACAGACACTCTGGGTGAGCTGGGACAGCTAAAAGCGACACTGGCTGAAACCAAAGAGGAACTCCAGGCTCTGGCCACTGCCAATGTCGGACTGGATACCACCGGCATCGGACACTGGATGAAGGATACAGCGACCAATGCTGCTTCAGTAAGAGCTGAATTCTATGAGCAGAAAATCGCTCTGGAAGCGTTGGTACAGAGCTATGAAAACGGCTCTGTCTCTGCCCAACAGATGGCCAGCGATGGTCAGAATCTGGCTGACAGTCTGAACCTGCTCGACCAGCAAGACCTGGATCGTTTGAATCAATCCATCGAGCAAGCCAACGACAGTATGCAACGGCTGTCAGACAGCACCCAAGGCACACTGGACAGCCTCCAGGATGAACTGGACCGACTCCAGGGTAGGCACGGCGATATCGAACAACGCCGCCATGAAGCCCGAAAGAAAGACCTCGAGCTGGAGCTGGCCATTGCCAAACAGGACGGTGACGCTCAGGCGGTGAGTAACTTGCAGAAGGCGCTCTCGCTCAATCAATCGATCCGGGCCGAGAAGCAGCGCCAGTTTCAGCTTCAGCAGCAAGAGAAAGTGCAAAAGCAAAGGGAGCAGCAAGCTCAACAGGAAAAATCACGTATTCAAACCCAACGGCAGCCCACCCAAAGTAGATCACCAGAGAAAGTCATTCGTCTGGAATACCCGGGAGGCCAAGTGGATGTGGGCGTTAAGCCCGGTGATGAAAAACGACTGCTGGAAGCTCTGAAAAATGCCGGAATGAGGTCTGCCTGATGACACTGGATACCATCACACTGCCCGACGATTTGTTATGGATCAATGAGTTCGACTGGAACCCGGTGGCCCAGAGCCAGGATCGCAGCCTGACCGGAGGCTTGCTGATCCAGGAGCAGTCAAAACAATCGGGTAGATCCATAGAGTTATCGGGAGGTTTGGACGCCGGTTGGGTAGATCGTTCAACAGTCGTTGAACTGCAGTCTCTCAGTGAATTAGCCAATAAAAGCATGCTTCTGAAACTTCCTGATGGGCGTCAATTTACTGTCATTTTTGACCGAACTAACGGTAGCCCGATTGAAGCAAGGCAGGTTCTACCTTCTGCATATCCTGATGACCATCATTTTTATCAGCTCTCTCTTCGATTATTGGTAGTACAGGACACATGAAGTGGTCATCGTGACAACTATACTGGTATGACAGTAGAACAAGGAAGTCAGCTGATGGATATAAGGAAAACAGAGGGAAAGTCGGTTACATTTTCTGAACCTGAGACGTCTGAATCGCCTGAAGATGATGCTTCCTGGGAATCTCGAAAAGTTGAAAAAGCCTGCAAAAGAAAACCAGAAGAAACCACACAAGAAGCTCCAGAGTCCAAAAAAAGTAAATTGGAGCCCAATGTAGCATCAGTTTCAGATAAATCTTTGCAGGAAAGAGATCTGGAAGAAATGAACGCTGCTTTAGTAGAAGCAAGGTTGTATCCTGGTTGGGAGTCAAGGGAAAGCAGGGCTCTCGAGGATATGAATTGGTACGACACAATTGTTCGTCGAATGAAAGATGAAGAGCTTTCTCTGGAATCTTTATCCAACAAAAACTCAGAAGAAGTGATGGCATTTTTGCTTGAAAATGAAGTCATCACGCAGAGTATGTCGACGTATATAAAAGAGGACGGAGTTGACTTGGAAGGCTCTCCGTACTGGTAATTGAATTCTTACCTAACCCTTCTCCAACATAAAAACCACTCTTGCGGGTGGTTTTTTTTCGTCTTAAGAAAAGGAATTTCTATGCCCATCAACAACGAAGACGTGAAACTCTTTGAAAGCCAGCGTCTCAGTGACGAGGAGGACGGCGGTGGCCGGGCCACTGGCACTGTGGTGATCGACGGGAATGTGAATAACCTCTTTCAGGACATCTCCCGGATTGACCGCACCATTGGTGATGTCGCCCTGCGTAAAGCCTACATAGGCATCAGCACCGACAACAACGATGCTTATCTGGGCAGTCATATCATCCTCACCGATGCACCGGATGACGACAATGTCAGTGTGCTGCTGTTCAACACCGACAGCCAGACTGATGAGCGCAATGCCGCCCGGGATCGGATCGAAGCCTATGTGGTGCCTGGCACCTCTGCCAGCTTTGAACTGCTGGGTGATCAGCTGGTAGGCCAGCGCAGCATTGTCGGCATTCAGCGAGAAGAAAAAGCCCTGCCGGAAATTGGTGAAGTTTATCGACTGTACAACGGTGACAGTAAAAAAGAGCAGTACGTCCGCATCACCAAAGTAGAGCACCGTATCGAAACCTTCACCTATGCCTACAGTGAAGGCAGCTATGTCGACTTTGAACGTCGGCGGCTGGATATGGAGATCAGTTCGGCCCTGATAGATCGCTTTGCTGGCGGCACTGCCACACCTGCGGGGACCGTCATGTCAGTGGATGGGCAAGGAGCCAGTGAAGCGAAGACCTCAGTGCAGTCGACACAGATTGCAGACACTTCTCGCTACTACGGTATCCAGCCGACAAAAGCAGCCATTAAACAGGGCGATCTGACTGTGAAGGTCAACAGCGTTTATTCACCTCTGGTGCCCAGCGCCCGGGTTGAAAGTCCGGTGGTCGATCAGTACGGGGGCTACACCGCCAAGAGGATGGTGGCCACCTCCTCCAGCCAGCGCAATGTCAGCCTTTCTTTTGTGCATCTTTCTGGCAACCAGAGCAGGGGCTTTCTGCAGACGGGAGCACTGCCAGGAACCGTGACTCTGTCGTTAGAAGGCGGCACCTTTGAAGACGACAAGACCGGCCAGCTGGTACACAAAAGTGGGTCCAATAACTACAGTAACCTGACCATTGACTATGACAGTGGTGAGCTGAACGTCTGGCGCAACAGCAGTTACTATACCAGTACGGCTACTGCCCTATACCAACCTGCCACAGGCATCACCGGAGCCGCCATCAGTGGCACCCTGGACATCACCGCCCAGAACCGGGGCTTCAACTACACCTTCAACTTTGCTGAGGCCAAGCCCAAGCCTGGCACCCTGGTGGTCAGCTATATCTCTCTGGGCAAATGGCAAGACCTGAGCGATCCGGGCAATGGCCTGCTGGCTGGTTCAGGCTCAGGCACTATGGACTTCAGTACTGGCAGCGTGGCGGTGACTCTCGATGGATTGCCCGATCCTGACAGCAAGCTGGTGTTCAGCTATATCGCCCAGGCGGATGATGAAATCACCCTGAGAACGAGCACAGTGGCGGTAGATAAGTTTTCTTTCCGGCACACCACTGCCAAGCCTGGCATCAAGCCGGGCAGCGTCGTCATCACCTATCTGGCCAGTGAGCAAACCAAGACTCTGACCGATCAGGGCAACGGCCTGTTGACGGGTGATGGCTCAGGCAGTGTCTACTACGCCCCGGGTGAGCTGGGCTTTGTGTTGAATGCCTTGCCAGACCAGGGCACAGAGATTGAGATTCAGTACAAAGAAGGCGCAGTAGCCGGTGGCATTGTGGATGTGGCAGTGGATGGTTCAGGTTTAATAACCGGCACCATTGCAGGTGCGCCTCTCTTGCCAGGCTCCGTTCAGGTTCAGCTTTCGGTGGATCGGCAAAATAATGTGCCACAGCATGCAGGCAGTCGCAGCAGTGACTACACCACCTACCAGACCACCTCCCAGCGATTTAAAAGCTACGGTGATGATGGCAATGGCAACTGGCGTGATATTGCCGGCACGATTGATTATCAGACGGGGAATTTCACCCTGCAGGCGACAGAGAACTACAGCTATCCGGAGTATATACTCAGTAGAGAATCCTACAAATACCGACTGAGTTTTACCAACACCACCAAGACCGAAGTTTTCTCAGGCAGCACCGTGACCAGCAAGGCCCAGAGCAACAGCCTCAGCCACCAGGCGAATACCGATACCTTAAGTATGCCTGAGCTGACCATCGACCTGCTGCCTCTGATTGAAGATCCACTGCTGCCCGGCAGTGTCATTCTGGAATGGAACGGGGAGCTCTACTTTGACCGTGACGGTGTGCTGTACAAAAACGTCAGCAGTCAGACGAATGCCGGATCATCTGTGGGAACAATAGATTACACCGGAGGCGTGGCGACACTGGCCGTTTATCCCTCGGGTACCGTTAACACAGCAACAGTGCAGGCGGCTGCCACCATCTCCGGTGGCTTTAAAGTCGATGCGGTGGCTTTCAGGACACCAGGTGCACCCATCCGGACCGGAAGCCTGCAGCTCACTGCAGTGCGTGTGGATAATGCCGAGATCATTACCGCCAGCGCCGACTTTAATGGTGACATTAACACGCCAGAGGTCCAGGGCACCATGGATGCCACCTCCGGCTGGTGTGAGCTGACCTTCACCGATGGCACCGATCCTATCTATGTCATCCCTCAAAGTGTGCGCTACAACTGCATCGTCGAAACCAGCCTGCCACTGGATGCTGAGCTGATCGGTCTGGACCCGGTACGTCTGCCACCCGATGGCCAGGTGCCGATTTATCGTCCGGGGGATATCGTGGTCATCAGTCATAGCCAGAATACCGATGCGGGCACACCCACAGCTGGCCAACTGGTCACCCTGAACCGGGATCATCAGGCTGAGATCACTGTGGAGGACAGTCAGGGCCAGGCCCTCGATCGAGCCCAATACACGACGGATCGTGAAGCAGGTACCGTTACCTTTGCCGATCCACTGCTGCTTCAAGATGCAGAGAGCAACAGTCTGACAGCGCCGTTTACGATCAAGGACCGGGTCGAGCATATGAGCGTGGCCAGCGACGTGCAGATTAATGGCGAGATCACCATCATCGCTCCGGTGCCCTGGGACTTACCGGCCAATGAAACACAGGTTAGCAGTGCCGTGGTTTATGGTGACCTGCAGGCCAGGTTTCACAACTTCTTCAGTCAGAAAGTCTGGGACGGTGGCGACCCCAACTGGACCGATGAGCGCATCGGCGATAACACGACTGCCCAGTACAACACCATTAACTATCCATTGGTGGTGACCAACAAGGGAGCCATCTTCGGAAAGTGGGCGATTATTTTCACGTCCGGCTCCGCCTTCCAGATTGTGGAAGAGAAGCTCGGGATTATTGATACGACCACCACTGCCGCTGATGCCGCACCCATTAATCCGGAAACTGGTACACCTTACTTCACCATCAAGGCTGAGGGTTGGGGTACCGGATGGGCTGTGGGCAATGTTATTCGTTTTGATACAGACGGTTGTCTGGCTCCGGTGTGGATCTGCCGAACCGTGCTAGCCGGGCAGGGTACCGAAACCAGTGACCAGTTCACACTGCAGATTCGGGGGGATGCTGACTGATGGCCGCAATATGGTTTACTCCAGAAAACCTCTTAGGACGGCTGGAAAGTCCGCCGGCCAATGCCAGTAACAATGAAGGCTTCTATGGCAGAAGAGATTTTTCTTTTCATGCGCTTTTGCAGGTGGATTCCAGTCAAGCAGACCAGAACATCCCTCTACTGCGAATATTTGCAGATAACAGCAGTGCTGGCGGTACTAATTATCAGACCTTGATCTGGATAGAAAGCGGCATTGTCAAAGTGCTGGGTTATTACGGCACTCGGCAGGGATGCCGTGGGTATAGCGAGTTGAGTATTCCCTTTGATGAATTATTCGAGCTGGTGGTGACCTTCAATCCTTCTAAAAATAATGTTCAGGATAGAGTCGTCATTAAAATCAATGGCGTAACCCAGACGGTTCAATCAATCTATGGACACTCTAGCATGAATACATTTGCTAACTTCACTCGGGTTATTTTAGGAGGGGATGGTTCAGCTTCTGGTAATGCTAAAGGTCTGCTTGTAGTGCAGGCAACACTGACCAATGCCTATAACAATTCATCGATACCTGTCACTTCGTCTTCCAGCTCCACTATGACCGTTTGGCATTGGGACTTTGAAGACAGTGGCAACCCACTGAAAATCATCACCAGCCGTAACAATATTGCCTCAGAACTGCAGTGGACTAACACTGACGACACCACTGTCGTTTGGAGCGACAACAATGGTCCACCTTCTTCAGACAATGGCGGCGGTATCATCATCCCGGGAAACGGCAACACCACCTGCATTCAGGGCACCGTTACGGAAGACGATCTGCCGGTGGCTCGCCGGGTCTTTGCCATCACTCAGGCGCAACTGGAAGTTGATGGCAGCCAGGAAACAAAACATGCCGTTCTGAACAGTGTGCTCAGCGACAGCATCAGTGGCAGTTACTCCCTGGACACCAGCCCCTATGAAGGAGCCGTGATCGTGGTGGCCATGGACGACTATGGAGAAGTCTGGCAAGCCAACACCACCTATGAAGTGGGCAATGTTATACGTCCGGCCGACTTTCAGGGTTATGTTTACCTCTGCACCGTGGCTGGCACAGGTGACAACACAGAACCCACCTGGTGGTTTGACGACAGTGTTCAGGCCATTGGCAACGCTCAGTTCAAAGCGAAGCCCTACACTCGCCCCCTGGCCCATGGCCCGGTGATACCCGAGATCGTACCGGAGAGTTAAGTGGCCTACTTTCCTGAGAAGACTCAAGACTTCAGCTTTACCCGGGAGGCTTATCAACCCGCCTCCCTTTTTGAGTTTTATCCGCAGCCAACCTATGCCTTTATTCCACCGCCCACTGTCGTCAGTGTCTGTCAGAGCCAGTGGCAGACAGGTAACGCCTACCAGGTATCTGCCCGGGGACCGTTCCAGCACTCAATGACGATTCAAGCCAGTGTTCAACAAAGTAGTCATCAGGCCAACACTCTGGAAACCTCACAGTTAGGACTGTTCTGGGGCAAGGTGCCTGAATTGGAAGAAGCCGTCAGAATCAGTCACCAGCAAGCCAGTGATCGCCAGACTCAACAACAGGCTCTCTGGCAACAACCACCAGCGAAAGAACTTAGCATCAATGAGTCCAGGGATCAGAGTATTCAGGCAAGAGAGCAGCAAAGCTCTGAACAGTGGCAGGAAGGTAAGCAGAGAGATCGGCAGAACACTGAGCACTTTGATCACAGTGACGAGTACGGACCAGCGCATCAGATCACGATCAGTGGCTACCAGATACCAGCACCCGCACTGCTGAACTTCAACTTTCAGTCTCGACGCTACTCACCAGTGACCACCCCAGCGGTGTATTTCAATTTGGGTGAGAGTGCTCCGAATCGAGCCATCCAACCAAGAGACTCTCTGCAGCAGTCAGCCTTCAGCAGTAACCGCACTCAGGATGAACCCGTCATCATCCCATGGGGACCCGGCAGAAAAGCCAAAGATGACACAGTCGACAGTGACTATGGCGGTGAGATCGATGTCATCGAAAAGTCACAACCCGAAGAACCAGAGATCAGGGAGACTTATCTGCTTATGAACACCATCAGTGTGGTGACACTGCCCGACAGGACACCGATCGAGATGAGCAACATGGACATCAGCCTCGACATTGACAGCTTCAGCTGGGCACTCAGTGGTGAGCTTTGGGGAGCCAGCAGCCTGGCATTAGTAGAACCCGATCAGGATGGCCCCAAACAGATCGAAGTCAACATCAATGGCTGGAAGTGGATCTTTATTGTGGAGCGCTATACCGGCTCAAGAGCGTTCGGGCAAGAACAATACACCATCTACGGAACCAGTCGTACACAACTGCTGGCAGCACCTTATGCACCGAAACGCAGCAAGTCCAACAGCAGCAACCTCAACGCAAAACAGGCAATCACTGAAGAGCTGGCCAACACCGGCTTCTCTGCAGTCTATCCGCTACTCGATGCCTACAGCACACCCGACTGGATCATCCCTGGAGGCAGCTTCAGCTACCAGAGCGAAACTGCCATGACCGTCGTTGCTCGACTGGCCAGCACTGCAGGTGCTGTGATCATTCCTTCCCGGGATGCCGACCAGCTGAACATCAAACCCCGTTATCCGGCCAGTCCCTGGAGCTGGAATACTGCCACCATGGACAAAATCATACCGGCCAGCATGGTCATCAATCTCAGTGCCAGCTGGAGGCCAGAGCCGGAATACAATGCCGTCTATGTATCGGGCACCCACACAGGCGTCGCAGTCAATGTTAAACGCCAGGGCACTGCAGGTGATAAACCGGCACCGGATATTCTGGAAGACTGGTTGACTGAAACGCAGGTCAATACAGAGAGAGGCAGGAATGAGCTGGCCAAGGCTGGGCATCAGAGTATCACTACATTGGAGATGCCTCTGACAGATAGTAATACCGCTCCCGGGTTGATTGAGCCGGGGCAGTTGGTTGAGGTGCAGGATGTTTCTGGTAATTGGCGGGGTCTGTGTTTGTCTTCCGCTGTCAGAACTGCAATAGGCAAAGTAACACAGGTCATAGATTTAGAGAGGCACTTCTGATGGCCACCACCAACATCTGGCTGCAATTCAAGTCACTGATCCCTGAAGACGGCAGGACAGTCGCAACCGTCATAGCTAAAAACGGTAACGGCACCAGTCAGGTTCGCCTGCGGGATGGTTCTGTGATCACTGTACGGGGTGAGTCTGTGGGGGTAGGGCAGAAGGCTTTTGTTCTGGGGGGAGAAATGAAAGGTACTGCGCCAAGTTTGGCGCATTATGAAGTCGTGGTTTGACACAGTCTACTAAGATCCAGACGCAGCAAAGCTGCGCTGGTTTTTGAGACAATATTTCTTACCTACTTATCTATTTTTAAAAATATCAATTTTGGTTTCAAGACACTTTCTTAACACCAAATCATTGGTTCCAACACTGAACCAGCTATCAGGCTTCTGGAAGAAATCCAGCCCCCGTCCAATCTTGATAATCCAGCCATTGTCGATACGAATTTCCCGGTCATGCATATGCTCATTCACTTTCAAATCAAGCTCAATATCCATTTCCAGAAGGCTCTGTTTCAGCTCTCCCAGCTTGTCTGACATATCCTTAACATCGGTATCATCATCGTAACTGGTGATCAGCCGGATTTTTTTGATGGTCGATGTCTTGATAACGGCTTCACAGAAACGGACAAAATTCTGTATCTGGTGAGTCAGGCGGATATATGGGTCTTCAATCTCAATGGATTTAGCCCCCTCAAGATAGGGGCTGATAATCGACTCATAGCTGTAACCAGTTGCGCCATAGTGAATGGTAAAATGCTGCTCCTGAAGCTGAGCTTCAGGCTCGGCATTTACGTTCTCAGTTGTGACAGAAGTCTTGTTGAGTACATCATCGAATACCGAACCCTTGTCGGGAATCTCCGCTACTGGAGTTTCAATAACAACCGTTTCATCATCACCATGAATATCCCGGCGAACAGGGTCTTGGGTGGCCGGTGCCAGCCTTGACTCTGGACAGTAAACAATGATTTCCTGACCATTAGCGTTAATATAAGAGAGATTGATCTTGGCAAATTCATCGTCGGATTTGCGTTTGTTCATCTGCTCCTTTACACGACGCCGAGCTTCAACCGCATAAGCGACATATTCTTCAAATTCTTCATCAGAAGGTGAACCACTGGGATGAAGGATTTTCAAGAAGGCCGCAACGGTTTTCTTGATGCCTTTTTCATCTCGCCCTTCCACCGCTTTGCCAAGGCGAATACGCTTGCTGACATCTTCATAGCGGTTGGTATGCTTCAGCTGATAGTGAAAGGCTTCCGCCAGATAATCGGTAATAAACCCATAATTATCGGTTAAGAACTCACTGCTATTCTTAGGCATTTCCCAGCCGGGTAGGTAACAGGCAAAACGATCCATGACCGCCAGGTCAAACTCTTTGGGGAGGGGCTGGAACAGGTCAAAAACCTCGGAGTTAACAATCTGGTCCACCGATAAATCCAGGTTACCCACAAACGCCATGGAGGCATCGGCAATCACCTCAACGCCCCGAGAGAATCGGCCATTGGCCATAAAGTCCTTCATTATCTGGATAGTGTCATGGTCTTTAACCTTGATGCCACCCACCTCATCAAAGGCCACGGTATCCCAGAAGCCCACCAGACCGATTTTCTTGCGCTGGTTGTTATAGAACAGCGTCGCTTTGGTTGCCTGGCCACCGCTGATGAGCGTTGAATAGGGTGAGAACTCACTGAAGAAGTAGGACTTACCGGTGCCCCGTGGCCCCAGTTCAATAAAATTAAAATTGGGTTCCACCAAGGGCAGCAAACGGGCAATAAAGTGCATTTTTACCCGATGGGAAAGTTTGCCCGGCTCCAGGCCCACAGAGCGGAGAATAAAGCTCATCCATTCATCCCGGGAGCAGGCCTGGCGTCCTTCGCAGTACTGATCAAAATTAAATCGGCTTAACTGAATGGGCCGAAAATCTTCAATGTAAAAAGCGTAATCATCGTCTTCAATGTCGTTATAGGCGATGGTCACCTCTGCCCACAGCCCACCCTGTAAAAGCCGGTCATTGTCACGGTAAAACTTTTCACTGATGGCGACTTTGCGAGAGTCAAAGTTTTCCAGTGCTGCCCAGTGGCGGCGGTTCTTCTCGACATAGTTAACGTGCACCTTGTCGATAAACCGGTACTTGCCTTTGGTGGCCACTTTGGACTGTGCCTTGTTGGCTTCGTTAGGACGCACGTAGTTGTCGTTAAGAGTATCCAGCACCGCTTCCATACCAGCCTGAATTTCCGCTTCATCATCGCTGGCGCAGTAGCGCGCCAGCAAAAACTCCAGCACAAAGGTCGGGACATTAGTGCCTTTTTTAATGCGATGGACCAAGTCTTTCCGAACCACCTTGCCATCAAACAGCGTATTAATCTTTTTATCTGTGTTATCCATGGCTTATACCGTGTAGTCAGTCTCTAAATCCAACTGGCAATAAGTCGCCATGGTGGAAGGATTTAGTGCCTTTATTTTAAACTTGCCCTCGAATTCCACCTGCATTTTTACAGTGATTGGCACTTTATTCCCGGGCTTTAATGTGATGGTACCGGTGGCAGGATTGACCTCACCGCCGGGTTTGGCTTCACCGACAACATTGCCATTTTTATCCTGGGCTTCCAGCAAGATCTCAAAATCACTGCCGGTGGAGAACATATCATCCGTTTCTACCGCTATTTCCAGCACTGGCATCCGCGTGGTAATCCGTTTGGCACCATTCTTATAGTTCAGCACCACTTTAGCCTGCTCAATAGCGGTCTGCTTCGATGCCTCCAGTTTGACGGTAATCACCGGAACCACACACTCCTGCAAAGAGGCACCACCATGATAATAGAGCATTCCCGAGCGATAAGACGCCATGGTTCTTGGCCCGGCCAGTTTGGCCATATTGCTACGGATGCCGACTTTCTCGGTGGATAGCTCGTAGTGGTTGCTATCAACCGACCCATCACCCAGCAGGCAACGTTCATGGATGGTTAGCCAGTCACCACTGGGTTTACCAATAGTGTCTCCGGCCTGGGCATGGGTATTCATAAAGAAGCCGTGGTCAGTGGCAATGACCACCTCGTTAAAACCGGCATCTTTCAGCTTGTGGATAGCCACCCGAATACGTTTCAGTGCATTGATGATTTCATTGGGTGCGGTGTCCGGATGGTGTTCAAAATGCCCATCAATTTCGACACTGCGCAGTACCAGCAGTTCAGTGCCCGCTTCCAGCTTAAGGCGGTTGCGGACAAATTCTTCGAGCCGACCTTCCTGGAAGCGATGTCCATAACGTTTGCGAATAAGGTCCATGCGCTGATTAACGTTTTTTACTTTCTGGCCATTAATAGCGGGTAACAGCTTGTTATCGATATTATTGATGGTCAGTCCGGTACTGGCATCGGGGAGCAGGCTGGCCATACCCACTAAGGTGATGCTGGGCAGCTGGGCCAGTGCCGGGGTCAATTCAACCTTGCCGTCTTCCGTCAGCTGCTGTTCAAGGGCAACGCCCAGCTCATAGCGGAGGGCATCCACCATCAGATAGGCGACTTTATGGCCGCTCTGGCTCAGTTTGGGGGCAACCAGCTTATCAAATACCTCGGTATTGGCCAGTCTACCAGGGAATGGCCAGCCGGATTGGCTGAGATGCCTGGTGAACAGCGTTTGCAAACTGACGATCAAACGGCCGTATTGCTGACGCACCTGCAGCTGCAACGGGTGCATAAGCCCGTGGGCATCTTGCCAGTCATAATCACTGACTGCCTGCTCAAACTCCCGGTGCAGGCGGTCAACTTCCCGGAACTGGGTGATGTAATAATTGACCAGCGAGTCCATGGACTGGGCATGGTCGGGCAATATCCGCTCATTGTCCTGGCACGCTTCCACCAGGGCCAGTGCTGAACGCAGCAGATCCCATTGCGCCTGGCTCTCCCCTTTACCAATCCACACGGACTGCACATGGTGGGATAAAATACGACGAACAGTATCCGTATCATCTCGTTGCAGGGCGTCCATGGCCTGGTGTAAAAATGTCCGCTCCTCAAAGGGAAACGTATCCCGCTCGCCCAAGTCAGAAATACCCTGACAATGGTTTGACAGCTCCAGCTCTGCTTCCACTGCCTCCGCCCGTTCAATGTAGGTGGGCTGTGTGCGCCGGTCACTGCGCAGCCGTTCGCAAATATCCGCAATCAGCGGTTTGGCGGCTTCTTCAGCTGAAGGTACATTGGTCAGGGGCGGGGGAAGGTCTTGTGGCAGATCAAACACAAATTCACTGAATAGCACAAAGCGCCATAACTCATCGGCAATGGCCGACCAGCTTTTAGCACGGGTTTTCAGAGTCAAACCGATACTCGTTTTCAGCAGCTCCCTACTCTCACTGACCCAGCCTTCAGTGCTATTCAGTGCCACCATCTGCGTATCGCTGGGTACTAGCAGGCTGAACAGAATGTCACGGGTGGATTCCACTTTCAGCGTAGCTTTCAGCGTCGGCCAGTTTACCCCGCCACCAATGGCATTGATCACATTAAAATCCGGGTTTTTATTTTGCTCAAACACCGCCCTGACCTGGGTAGCAAACTCCGATTTAGCCACCAGGCAGATATTGAAAAAGCTGTCGCCATCACCACCGGGGAAAACTGCACCGCAGGCACCGTACAGAGCAAAGGGATCTTTCTGCTTCTGTTCCTCTTCGGTAGGCACGGTGGCAGGCACGTAGATCAGAAGTTGTTCAATGGTGTTGTGGCCTAATGCCGCCAGTGAGCTGATCCCTTGTGCCCGGGAGACAATACTGGACTCGGTGGCATCCACCACTTGTAGCGATTCACTGGCCATATCCAGACAAATCTGGCGGTAACGCTGGTCCGGGTCATAAACCACCAGAATGTGGTTGTTCTCGTCTTTGCCAAGGCGGGGGGCAAACACCTGAGTTTGTATATATTCTTGAATGGTCATTATTAATTCCAGGCTAATGCGGTGTTAATGGCAGCGACAAAGGCGTTAAAACTGGGGGAGTTATTGTGTGCAGGGTTCATATACTGGCCAATCTCCCGGGCGCATTGGAGCTTGTTAATGCCGGTTGAGAAGTAACCCGCTTTTTTCATCTCACGTTCCAGGGCTTCCCAGGTGCCACCGGTAATTTCATCCGGGTTTCGGTACTTGGCTCTGCGGGGAATATTTTCCGGAACCCTGGGATAAGCTTGGCGAACGGCAGACCAGTCGCCAAAGAACCAGGACTCCAGCTCTTCAATCACCACACGGTTAACCACCTGAAATCGTTCAGCACCTTGAGTTTTGGTCACCAAACCAGCTTCAATGGCCATCTGCTCAAGCTGTTGTTTCAGCTGCAGGCAGTCATCCCGGTCACGATCCACCAATACCATAATCGCATGTTCGGCGGGTAGCCAGGCGCTATAGCCCCTTAAACGACTGGGTAATTGTTTCAGCAGGTCATCCTTGCACTGAAATTGAATGATCTGAAACTCAACATCCCCCAGTATTTTTGGCAACAACTTCTCCAGAGCCGCTTCCATGGAGATCTCTTCAACAAAGACAATGAGTTTCTCCAACATGACTTACTTCCCTGCTTTGCTGTTGGGTTTAGGCGCTCCAAAGTTGACCAGTGGGTCGCCAATCCCAAAGTGACCCTCCATCCATAAATAGCCCAACGAAGCGCCCGCATTCAGCAGCTCTTTTACGCCCTGAATATCACTGGCGCGCACTGCCTGGGTAAAGCCCTGCTCATCCCGGTAGAGAATGCGCACCTCTTCGGCCCGCATGGCGTTCAGCAGAAACGGTGAATGGCTGGTAATCAGCAACTGGGAATTTTGTGCGGCACTGCGGCACTCTTCTGCAAGTTCTGGCAGCAATCGAGGGTGTAAAAAGTTTTCTGGTTCTTCAATACCGATAAAGCGGGGTGGCTCCGGATCATGCAGCACCGTTAAGTAAGCCAGCATTTTCATGGTGCCATCGGAGGCAAATTTCGACAGCACCGGTTGATCAAAAGGTGCATCTTTTATCTGTAATAGCAGACGACCATCGGGCATCGGGTCTGCTGCAACCTTTTCCAGCCGGGGAATGCGCTGGCGCAGGTTGGCAAAAATAGCTTCCAGCCGTTCCGGGTGTTGCTCTTTTAGGTACTGGATTACGTTGGGCAGGTTTTCACCGCCTTTGCTTAAACGCTCCTGGGGGCCGGCTTCCGGTTGATTGCGGGTTTGGTCAATGGAGAGATAGGAGACATACCAGTCGGTAATAAACTCCCGCAGGGCGGCAATACGCGGATGTTCCGAAAGCTGCCCCAGGGTGTTGACGGCAATCAGGTCCGAAGAGCGCAGGTTGGTTTCTGGCCGATCATCATCTTCATCGGGGGTTTCGCCACTGGCAGCACGACCCTTGCCCCGGCTGAACTCCAGAAAGCGGAAAGGCTTACCTTTAGCGCCCCGTCGCCACTGTAGCCACTCCTCCACCACTTCCGGGCCTCTGCTGCCCTCATCAATGGCTAGATGGTAGGTGATAATGGGGGTGCCAGGCTTCTCCCGATATTTCAGTTCAAACAGGATGGGGCCGGAGGCGCCACGGCTTTTCAGCTCCTTGCCCCGGCCCCGGCGGTCCCAGGCGTGGCGCAGGCCAAACTGAAAACACTCCGACAGAAAGTTAAATACATCAAAAATGGTGGACTTGCCGCTGCCATTGGGGCCCAGCAGCACCGTTAGGGGGGTAAGGTTCTTAAGTTCGATCTTACGCAGAGCCCGGTAGTTTTCAACTTTGATGGATTCTATTTTGGGTATACCGGGTCGTTTTTTTGGTTGTTTTGCCATCATGGCCTCCATTAAACAGCCATGAGCGGAAAATACCGCTCCCCTCAAGCATTGAAGATAAGAAAGTGCCAGACTGCGGCATTTTCATTATAGGTAGCACGATAGTGGATCAGTCGCTTTCGGCGATCAACTGTTTCACCAGTTCGTTTAAGGCACTATCGCTTAGGTCTTTTGGTTGCCATTCCAGCTTGGTGTCTCCAGTGAGTTTTTTACCGCGCTTAACCGGTACTTCCACTTCATGCCAGAAATGGTCTTCCACATCGTGGGCAATCGCCAGGCTGCGATCCTGATGGCATTTGCGCAATACTCGCTCTGGCCAGATACTGCAGGCTAGGAGAGCCCAATCGTAGTCGCCTTTTTCCAGTTTTTGCCAGGTCTCTTTCAGCTTTTTCTGCCAGGCTTTGTGCTGGAACAGTTTCCACAGTGGGGCTGCGGTAATCTGTACGCCGTCGTTTAGATTGGGTTTCCAGACTTTGGCCAGGCCTAGCAGTTCATCGCGGAAGTCCCGGAGTTCACTGGTCAGATCGGTCAGTTTGGCCAGTTCTTTTTCTTCTTGGCTGCTTCGGGGGGATTTGCCTTGCAGGGCATTCAGATCTTTCTCTACTTGCTGAAGTTTCGGGTCAACAAAATCATTGACGCAGGTGTAGAGGGTTTGTTCGTCTAGGCGGTGATAGTAGATCCAGAGTGTGTAAGAGCTGGATGGGGTTTGTAGTGGCCAATAGATCGGGGCTTGGCGTCGACTTTTGGAATATTTTTGCAAATGGAAGGAGAAAAAACTACCAGTGTTGCTGAGAGCATTTAAAAGATTAGAAATAGAAAAATTTTCTTCATCTTTTTGTCGTGCAGGGCAATTCTTATCCAGCCAGTAATTTATTTCTTCTGCCAACTTACCCGCTTCGTAAATTTCAGGCTTGGTGGTATTTCTGCTACAAAGCTTTACTTTAGAAAAATGAGAATCAATTTCACTTCTGGAAGTGTCACCTCCCCATCTTCCAAATAGTTGACCAATAATCATCGAAAGCGTGGAATATTCAAACTCCGCAAATGAAATCGGAAATAACCATTCCTTCTCATCAAACTCATTTCCTTTTAAATTCTTTTCAATTTCCTTTCTCGTTGAATTCAAATCTTGCAATACAGATTTGTGAAGATCACAGTATGATGTATATGAGTTTTCTAGGCTTCTATCAATAAAGTATTTTTTTTCTTTGAAATTTATATGAGATTCGTCGTATAAATCTAATTTGCTAACAAGTTCGACACACTTTTTTCCAAGTTCAGAAAAAACTACTAGATTTTCAGGTGATGGCTGTGGAATCTTTAGCTCACGGATTATTCCAAGATCATAACTTCTTGCAGCTGCTCCTGAAGCCCCGACCCGTAAATTGACTAAATTTTGGATTTTTTTAGTATTGCAAATAGCAAGCATTGCATAATTTATATCCTCTGATGCTGCTATTATTGCAGGACCTTTCGGCGAGGTATAACACCCTTCAGGTAACACTCTAAAGCTGATGTCGCTCGTAGTTCTTTGTGTATATGTCAGACCTGGTAAAAAATAAAACTTTGAATCCCCTGGACGTCGGAATACAGCGCCGCCATCCTGTTGTTTTTTATGATTTATAACTAAGTGTATGTCAGTGCTATATCTTTTAAATTCACCACCTTTAGCGTACCAATTCCACTTGCTTTTAATGCCAATATCATCAGGTCTAACCTCCCACCAACATCTCATATCCTGATTTAAGTCAAATAATTCTGGTCCTCTTATTAGTTCTCCCCATGAATTACCCAGTTCTACGTAATCAATATCACAATCAAGTTCAGCCCAATAGGCCAAAGGTTTACCAGGGAGTTTGGATAAATTAGTGCATTTATGTGTAAATACTCGATTTATGTGTGAAAAATCAAAATTAACTAAACCTAATAAATCAGAGGCTTTCTCCTTATGGAGTCGACAATCTAAAAATATTGAACCTCCAGTTTTTGTATTTTTCATTACATAAGCTGCTGCCTCAACCATTGCATCAAGAACACCATCTCCTAAATCTGCAAAAAGATAAAGTTCATCTCTCTCAAAAAGGTGAAAGTCACGCCAGCCCTGAAATGTTTTTAAGAAAAATGGAGTACGATTTGAAAGTGCTGCTGTAATCTCTGAGACTTCATTTGCCCTTTCAAGGAAAGCTATTAGAATGTCGGTTGTGGAAAATTTGTAGTTTTTATAGAGATACTTCCTAGTATTAATTGCAGGTTCTCCAAAAGGCGGATTCATCAAAACCACATCAAACCGCTTCCGACACAACTCAATAAAAGCAAACCCCTTAGCCGTATCTTCCGCAAACAACCGTTTCTGATCCGCAGAAGATTCTGCCTTATCTGCATAATCACTTAACGCCTGCAAAATATGCTGTTCAGCATCATCCCAGAAGGTTTCATTATCAATACCGCGCAGATCAAAACCCAGCTTCTTCTGAGGCGTTGCCGCATCCAGCTCGGATGGGAACATATCCCCCATGGTATTGCTGCCGCTCTCTTTCAGCCACTGCTCCCGTGCTTCTTGAATGGCGGTTTGCATCTCTTCTTCAATTTTCAGCAGGGTGCCCGCTTCACCGGCCAGCTGCATCTTATCGAAAATTACTTCCAGCAGTTGACCCAGGACTGGCGGGTGCAGCTTCTCGGTAAACTCCTGCAGCAGCGTTTTTTCACCGGGCATGGGCTCAGCACAGACAATATTAGATTTAACAATGGCGGGTCGTTGCTGAGGCTTAATACCTTGTTGATGCCAGGTTCGCTGGGCCCGTTGCCACAAGCTCAACCCGGCAATTTGCACGGCTCGGGGGTCGATATCCACCCCATGAATATTGTGTTCAATTATCAGTTTGGGAATCTGTTGCTCAAATTCTTCCCAGTTGGCATACGTGTTTTGAAGGGCGTCCTGACCCTCTTCCCGAATAAAGGCATCGGGCCCCAGCTGCTGTTCCAGTTGCCAGGCTTCCCGATAGATTCGTTCAAACAGATCAAAGGCGTAGAGGCCAAAGTGCATGGAGCCGCAGGCCGGGTCTAGCATACGAATGGAACGTGGGTCTTTTAACGGTCGGTGCGGAATATAGACTGGCTGCTGCAGTAATTCCTCCTGGCTTAATGACTCCGTTTCACCCTCAGGACTTTCCGGCGCGGCTTCATTGGGTTTTAGAAAAATCTCGGTAGGGCGGCGCACCAGATAACGACAGTTATCTACCAGTGCGGTATTGCCCTGAGTCATTTCATACCAGATACGCCCCAGGGTATTGTCCGTTAAAAACTCCACCACATAGCGGGGCGTAAAGAACTGGTTGCGTACCGCCAGCTCCCGGCTGTTGCGGGGCGACTGGGATTCCGCACGCATTTGCCGCCGCTCTTCCTGGGAGTTGAAGTACTGGTAAATCCAGCCAATGGTCTCATCTTCCGCCCACAGGTGTTCAATATCGGGGTGATTGATCTCATCCAGCAGGGCCAGCAGGGCACTTTCCCGTGGGAAGAGCTGCCCCTGGGCGCTATGGCGATCAAACAGCACCGCCAAATCCAGACTGAATTCATCAAACAGGCTGAACAGGTAATTGCGGTAGGCATCACCGGTTTCCCCATGAGCCGTGCCGGCCATTGGTTTGTACAGCTGGAAACCTTTGGAGCTATAACTCTTGGCTACCGATTCCAGCAGAAAACCCCGGGCCTCTGCCATCCGCAGTGCCGCCAGGCGGTTCAATACGGTAAACGCCTGTTCTCGTATGATTCGGCCAAGGGCCTGTTGGGTGCGTTGCTGGTCCCCTGTGCCGGTGGTGACTAAATAGTGGGCAAGGGTCTCCCGCAATAGATGGGCCGTCTGCCGTTGGCGGTTATCCAGATGAGTAAGGCTGGCCATATCGGCCACCGCCCCTTCACCGGGGTCCAGGCCATAGTTGGCCTGGAGCTGTCGGGTAAATTCCTCAACCAGCAGCGCGCGGGCACTGCTGACAAACCGTTGCAGACGGTTGCGGGTGCTTTGATCAAAAGACATTGAACGATGTTCCTGAAGGTCGCTGGCCGTTATTCGCTGAGGCTGATTTCCAGCTCAAATTCATGGGCGAGAGCCAACTCACCCTGAAGACGTTGCAGTTCGCTAATCAGTACGTTCAACTCTTCAAGGCTGGTAATGCGTTTTTTTGGTTTCAGGCTACGGGTGATTTTTGCCGGGGCCGCTGTGCCTTCAGCCTGTTTTGCGGCCTCCTGTTCTTCCCGCAGTTTTTCCTGGAGAAGCTGTTGCCCTCTGTGCTGAACACGTTTTTTCATATCCTGCAGCTCGGACTGAATGGTGAACTCCTGGTTGATCAGTGTTTGCAAGCCAGAGAGATCTTCTGTAGCGGTAACGGTGAGTTGTTCCAATTCCGCCAGCTGGGCGTTTTGTTCCTGCTGATTGAGATACTGCCATTGAGCAACGCGAGCCAGATCCTGCTCCGCCTCTTTGATGCGGTTGCCCTGTTCCTGCTGCATGGCCAGCACGGTATCGCGAACCCGGGTTTTGATATCCGTAAGCTGTCCTGCAAACTGGCTTTTGTAGCTAAGGAACTCACTGTGATTCAGCCGTTTCTGTAAGTCGTTCAATAGGTCTGCCAGATCGGTTTTTAATTGGCCCGGAGTGCCACTATTGGGTAAACGATCCAGTGCACTGCGATGTTGCTGAAGGCTGTTCAGCGTGTCTTCCAACCCATGCTCCAGGCTCTGTTTGAGTTCTGCTGCCCACTTCAGACTGTTGTAAAGGTCAGAGTCTTCTCCGCCCAATCGAGACGGGGCATCGGATGCATCGGTAGACAACACATCCCGGATATTGTTACTAAGGGATTCAATACGATCTGCACCGGGTAAGCTCAGACGTTTGAGTTTTTCCGCCAGTGGTCCGTAGCTGTGCAATAAATCCGGGAACAGTTTGATGGCCGTTTTGCTGATCTCATCTTCCAGGGGCACCACCATCTCTCCGCTCAGGTCGGTCAGGCGCTCGGCCGCCTTGGCCATCACCTCCATACTGGGGCGTTCTTCACGCAGTGAGACGCCAATGGACCGGAAACTGTTGTTGGTTTTCAGGGCATCAATGGCTTGCTGACCATTAACGGTGACTTCCCGACCGGCCACCCGGAGTTTGATTTCGCCGGCCACCAACATGGCCGCCACCAGGTAGCGCAAGGTATCCTGGGACCAGCCATAGGGGGCATCGCTGAAGATGTCGCTGAGCCGTTTACCTTCAATGGAACCCTGGCGCTCGATCATATCCCGGATGCTGGTAATGGCTTTATGGTCGGTGTTGATAGAGGGTTGTCCACCGACGCGCTGTACCAGGCTGAGGGGGTCGATATCGCTGGTAATTCCGGCCAGGCTGTTGGTGTTCAGGAATTTTTCCGCCAGATTGGTGTTGGCCCGCACGGGAGCTTCATGGTAACGGTCGAACACCTGTTCTGCCACATCGGCCAGATGTTTTTTGGCTGCTTCGGTCAGATTCAGGTCCAAGTTTTCGACGGCAGTGACTTCACCCCGGAAGATAAACGACCCTTGTTGTAAACTTTTGCGGATCAGAACTTCTAGTTCACCAAATTTTCGAGTAGCAATACTTTGCTGGCTAGCGCAATATTTGTTGATATCTTGATCAGGCTCATTTCGATAATCATTCGCAATCTTACGGCAACGGTAAATCTCACCTATCAACTCATCCATCTCGGGTGTAGTGCGCCCAATTGCAAAAATAATATTTTGAGTAGTTTTGTGTCGGCTTTCATCGGTGAGTCGTGTTTTGGTGGCGTCATAATCATTTGGGGATACCAGCTCCACAATGGTTTGTATAATATTTCGTTCCCCCGCCAGGGAGGCCGGTACGCCTCCCATATTCTGAGCTTTCAGGCCTGTCGGCACCGAAAAGGAACCGTGCAGCTGGGTGGCCGGTAGGGGCGAATACGCCTCTTTTAACGCTTCGTTATGGATTTTGCGCAAGTCAATACTGCGCAGGGGAATCGTGGCTCGCTCCTGTTCGATATTGTTCAGCTTTTCACTGAAGAAGCATAAATTACCGTCCTGCTCGCCAAAGGGGACGATGGCGTCATTAATCAGTTCATCCACCACTTGTTTAACGGCATCGGTGGCGGAGGCATCACTGACGCCAGAGTGCATTAAGCTGGTGACGTTTTGCAGTGAGACGGGCAGGTTTTCCAGAATCTGCAGAACACAGACGGTCTTGGCAATGTTCTGGTGCAGCTCTGAATTGGGAAAACGAATCTGTACCTTTTTAACGGATGAATAAAGGGCCTGATAGCCTTTCTCGATATCTTTTTTCAGGGCATCGTACAGGGTTACAGTATTGGCCAGCCAGCCTATGGGTTGGTCGGCAATGGGCGTGGTGCCGTCAGCGCCTTCTACCAGGATATCCTGAATAACTTTAATGGCCGAACGCAGCCCGTAGCCACCGGTGGATTTGGCCAGGCTGCCCAGCAGGTGCAGCAGGATATCAAAGTGTGCCGGCAGGAATGGATAGAGGTCGATGAACGTCTGTTTATCAAAGTCGGCTCCGTATGCCCGGGCATCCACCAGTTTGGTGTGGTTGCGCAGCGCCTGACCGTGGCTGTCGAACAGTGCGCCCAGCTCGGTTTCACCGGCGGGGGATTTGCCCAGCAGTCGGGTGTAGCAGATCTCCTTGATATCATTCGCTTCCAGGTCAATTTGAATGGGGAAGCGGTCTTTGAGTTTATAGAGTTCTGGCGAGTTCAGGGTGGCCCTGGGGTCATCTTCGGTCAGGGTTTGCTGTGCGGTGCCAATCACCCAGACTTTGCCATCACCAATGTTTTTCAGGTTTTTGGCCAGACCGTCCAGGTTAAGGATCAGGTTTTGCCGGGAGCCGACATATTGGCCTACCTCATCAATAATAAAAATAATATGCTCTTTGCCCGTTGCTTCCCGGGCAATATCGATCATTTCCGCTACCCGGTCATTTTCAAAGCGGATAATTTCGCTGGCTTCTGTGGAAAATGAGGCGGGCGTTTTAAAGATGGCAGGGTAGAGCTGGTGGGCCAGTTCTGGAATAACGCTGTCCACCACCAGGTCGTCGTTGCGGTAATCGTTCCAGTCCAGCCCACCGGTGTAGCTGCTGAACAGTTCGAGAAACTCGTTGTGCCGGTTTTCCTGTTTTAATTTGCGTTCGAAGGCGGCGACTTTCAGGTTTCGAGAGTAACCGGCCCACTGTAGGACCTTGTAATAGAGGACAGTGGAGACCTCTTCCATGGTGGCTCCGGCGACTTGCTCGCTAGCCAGGTCCAGCATCAGAACTGCTGCGGGAAATTTTTTGGCAACCGAACCCAGTAATGCCCGGGTGGTGGATTTTTGCAGTCGGTCTTGCAGGTGTTGAATAAAGGGGGTGCCGTCGATGGTTACCTGATCGTCAAAGGCCAGGCCCAGGTATTTGGTAAAAGAGCTTTTACCGGAACCATAGAAGCCGGACACCCAGACACCGACTTCATTTTGGCCACCGGCTTCCATGGCTGCCTGCATTTTACTGAGCAGTTTTTCAAACTGTTCCTCTATGCTTTCGGTGACGACATATTCGGAAATTTCAGCTTTCAGCCTGGCTTCCTGTGAGACGCCATAGGTGATGACTTTTTCAATGGCGCGGTAGATGTCTCTGTTGCTGTCAAATAGCGTTTTGATTGCCATGGTTGATTCCTTTAATCGTTGTGGATCTTCGCTGATCTTCGGTGGTTAACCGCCGACATGGACAGATCGATAGTTGCCATCTTCCGGGTAAAAGCCGAGAAACTTCAGGCGGGTACCGGAGCGAACGCCGGGATAGAAAAATATGGTGGGGACGTGGAAACGACCTTGTAGTTTGTTTTCAATGGAGCCGATGCGTAAATAGGGGTGTATGGCTTCAATATCGGTAATAAGCAGAATATTTTTTTCAATCCCTTCCAGCTCCGATAATACCGCTTCCAGTTTGTTTTGCAGGGCGTCGCTCTTGATGAGTGCCTGGGCCAGGGAGTTATTGGTTTTTTGCCATTGCAGGGGGGCTGCTGAGTCCTGGGTTTCCCAGATATTCCGGATAAATGGCGGCATTCCTACAAAAATCTCCTGGATCGCCTCCGCCATGGAAAAGTGATGAACCGTCCAGCCATCGTTCCTTAGTTTTGCTTCCCATGCTGGCAGCTGACGTTTAACGTCGAGAATTTGTTCTGGCCGGAATACCAGGTAAAAAATGGGTTCGAAACTGGCGCTGGCAAATTCACGACCCGCTCGCACCCGTTCCATGAGCTCGTTAAAATCAGCTTTCAATGATGACATTGACGACTTCCTCCATTGATTGAAATTGCCAGCTAATGCGCGTGACTTCCCCAGCCGACTGAACAATCAGCCAGCCATTTTTGGCTAATGTTTTCAGCTCCTCGCGCACGTCGAGGGGGTCTAATCCGAACAGTTTCCAGATGTTGTGGTTGACCAGGGTGTTATCGCCAAGACCTGAAAAATGCAGCCAGTACGCCAGGTAAAGGGATGTGGTTGATTGAATGCGAACCGGCTGGATGGTTCTTTTGGACACTCTTCCGGTTGACAAGAGTTGGTAGTCGGCACAGCAACCCAGCAGGTAAGAAGCAACCCGTTTTATGGTGGAGTCGGACCATGGTTTTTGGGTTTTGCCCTCGGCAACGGCCTGGTAGACAAAGTCGTAGGCATCTTCCGTGCTAATGGTGTCATAGTTGCCGGAGTATTTTTCCCAATACAGAGAAGTAATGAAATCCAGAAGGACCTTATTTGCCAGAGCGGTGTGTATCAGTAATAGCTGGCTCAGGGATTGCCAGGATACTACTTCGGCGACGGGCTTCAGGTAGATCGCTACATTGGGTCTCAGATAACGGGGGGAAAAACACTCCGCAATAATGTTGCGCAGACGTCTTGCGGAAATCATTGGAAACAAGCCGGAATTTAGCGCTTCCTGATACAGTTGAGTTGTCGTCATTTCCGGGTGATAGAGTGACAGTAGGAGCCTGGTCTCTTCCACCAGGCCAAGGCCTGCACCCAGCTGGGTGGTATACAATGGTTCAACATTATCCGGCGTCATTTGCCCCCCTCATAAATGGGTAGCATGTGATGCCTTGAGTAAATGCATCTGCGTAATAACCTGCGCTTGATTTGATCAGCTGTTCAAGGTCTGCATCGGAAAAAGAGCCTATGTCCACTGGCCCATCTTCTGCCTCTTCTTGACTTGCAAGCTCAGCCAGTCTGCTTAATGCCGTGTCTATAGAGATTAAGGTGCTGCGCAGGTGTGCACTGCTGGATAGTTCCTGAACCGCAGTGGCTATTTCTCGCTCAATAGAGTCGGGTAAGCGATATAAGTGGTAGTTTATTCCAGTACCGATAAAACGGTCATGTACTGCCAAGGCTGCTTCACTTACGCCATGGTATTGAGCAAGAAGAATGGTTCGGGGATAGGTCGGTGTTAGGTAGGCGTTACTGGATGAGCTGAGAAAATTGCTTTCCCACCAGTTGAATTGGCTTTTTTCTCCAAGAAAGCCAATAAGCAGTTTCAGTTCGGCGATCAGGTATTTCGCTTGTTTGTTCATCTCTCACCATGATGGTTGGCGGGTAATCTGGAACCGTGAGAAATCTCTACACACCGTTAACCGTTGTTTGCTGAATAAAGCGGGTGATATATGTTTCTGAAAAGTTGCGCAGATTACTTTTTGCTGGGCTCCCCATTAGTACTTTATAACAAATACGCTACCGCCCTTGGCTTATACCATTGTCTTCATAGACGCAAGGGAGCGTGGGGCCATTTAGCTCAGCAGGGGGTAGTTTTTGGGAAGAGGCTAATTGTACGCTGTTGAAGTTAGTGGCGGTAGTCGTTTTTTTTGGGGTTGGGGTGTTATATCCAGTCCAGTTGGAAACCATGGATTCTCCCTGTGGGCGAGTGTTGCTGAGTTCATGAGGCAAGTCTTCACAAACTGCATGATTTCGAACTGGTTGCAGTTTAGATATTGAAGTTATCAGAAAATTCCGCTAACTGTTCCCCACCCACCGCCAGTGAACAATTTAGTATTACGCGCTCGTAGCTCAGCTGGATAGAGTACCTGGCTACGAACCAGGCGGTCGTAGGTTCGAATCCTACCGAGCGCGCCATCTTCAGGAAGCCCTATTTTTATAGGGCTTTTTGTCGTTTTGGCAAAAATAGGACACCCTTGACAAACAAGCCAGCTCATCTAATTTTTCCCTGTCGCTGATATTTAGTTCCGGCAGGAGAGGTTATGACCCGTGCACGAAGTTCTTTGATCGACCCAGGTTCCACGCCTTATTATCACTGTATAGCTCGATGCGTACGCAGAGCGTATTTGTGTGGTGAGGATTATTTAACGGGCAAAAACTACGAGCACCGTCGGCAGTGGGTTGTAGATAAGCTCAGGGAACTGGTTTCAATCTTTTCTATAGAAGTCTGCGCCTATGCTGTTATGTCGAATCACTACCATGTGATTTTGCATATCAATCAGAAACCTGCCAGAGACTGGACACGAGATGAAATTTTGAGTCGATGGACAAGGCTTTTCACAGGTCCGCTTCTGGTTCAGAGGTATCTTGCTGCTGACCAGCTGAGTCATTCGGAACTGGCTCGCGTGGACGAATTTGTTGAAGAATATCGAAATCGTTTAACGAATATCAGCTGGTTCATGCGTTGCCTGAACGAATATCTTGCCCGTGAGGCTAACCAGGAAGATGGTTGCAAAGGTCGCTTCTGGGAAGGGCGGTTTAAAAGTCAGGCGTTGTTGGATGAGGCAGCGTTGTTGACCTGAATCCGCTCCGTGCCGAAATGGCGGAAACTCCAGAAGGATCAGACTACACGTCGATCCAGGAACGAATTGAAAATTTGGCAGGTTCTGATACCCGAAAGCAGCCAATCACCCTTATGCCTTTTCGGTCACAGGGGCAAAATCCGGCTAAGGCGTTGCCTTATATTCTTCACGATTATCTTGAGCTAGTTGACTGGAGTGGGCGTGCAGTCCGAACCGATAAGAAAGGTTCAATCCCTTCAGATATCCCACCCATTCTGAGCCGACTGGAAATTGATTCAAATGAATGGCTCAAAACCATGAGATGGAATAACCGCTTCTATCGGGCAATGGGCAGGCTGGAAGCCATGAAAACTTTTGCTCTGGAAATGGGGCAGAAATGGGTACAGGGGTTGTTTATCTGTGGTCGTTTATTTCATGGCGTGAGCTGATTGCCCGACTTTTCCGTTGCTATTTGTTTCTCCAACAGTCTGGGGAGCTTTTCTGTTTCTGACTTCCCCTCCCCCTTTTTTTGAGTGATTCGCTTGCCGTCTGCCACGATAAACGATTAATATCTGCCTTTGAGTGGTTGTCAGAGGTAAATGGATTACTGAGCTCTCAATTTTTGAGCTGTATTTATTTGGGTGTCCTAATTATTGTATTTATTTGGGTGTCCTAATTATCCTAATTATCTTGGGGATTATGGGATAGCATTTTTTGCTCATGAAGAGAAAACAGTTTTCAATGCGTCTCTTGAAAAGCTTCATAGTTTAGAAAGCTCAGGCCTTTTTAAAACCTGCTGTTGAGGAATTGCAAGTGCACCCTGTATTATTTATATTAATATCTGTATCAATTCAGGATTTTTCGTTTGCTTATGTTTCGAAAGAATTTGAACCCGGTGAAATTATACAGTATTCATTGATTTCATTTCTTTTGTGTGGTTTGGTATTTTCAATGGTTTTATATAAAAAAGGGAATCTTTGTTTAGAAGCAAAAGAAATACATGAACTATTCAGGCTGAATATTGCAACCAGCTTTGCTTTTCTTGGCTTTTATTTGTCACTTATATTTATTCCACCTTCTATATCGAGCCTTATTGAGGCACCTTCATCCCCACTGTGGGCAGTATTTTTTACTTATATTTATATAAAAAAGCTTGAGAATAATATTCCACTATTAGTCCTTATTTTTTTGTTCGGTCTAGTGACGCTTAGCTTTTCAATTGAAAGTTTTAATATCAAAATTTTTACAGGCCTAGCGCTGAGTATTCTTGCTGGAGCTGGAGCCGCATATATTGCGACTATATCAAATCAAGGAAGTATGAATGATCTTTCGCGAGAAAAAATTCTCGCTTATAGGTTTTATGGATCTGCAATATGCTCTGCTTTCTTGCTATATACTACTGGGGGTTGGAATTTTGATGTTTATTTCTTGCTCAAAGCTTCTGTCTTATCTTTATTGGGGTTTCTTTTGCCAATGCTCTTGTTGCAAATAGGTATGGAAAAAACTAAGCCCGTTATCACTATTTTGTGCTTATCGCTAATCCCACTCTTGTCTTACATTTCTGAGATGTCGCTCGGTTCAAATTTCGATCTGAAAGCAGCATTAATGATGACAGTTACCTTGTTTTTGACTGCATATTATATCTTTAGCAGCACCAGGAAAACTGTAAAAGAAGAAGGTGTTGTGGTCAGCTGAAGTATCATTGGTATAAGACAGTAAGTGTAATTCTCATGTAACCGTTCGAGATGGGGGGAGACTCCCCCCTGCTTTTCGAGGACAGATTTTAACGGATTGGCGCGTGGACTTAATGTGCATAAAGATTCAGGCTGGTTGACCATACTTAGATCTATTAAGCCAGGGCTGGAAGTATTGCGAGATAATGAGTGGGTTCCGATTGTTCCAAGGCCACAATCATTTATCGTAAATTTTGGATGCGCTATGGAGATTCTCATGCAGAATGCAGAAACACAGATTGCAGCAGTCGCACATAGGGTAATGGAGCAACGATCAGAACAGAAGAATGAACAGGAACGATTCTCTTATGCACTTTTTATTGATAGTAATGTGGATGCAGACTTATTTAAGTATAACTCTAAAGGGGGGCTTGTTTTTGAGACTGGCTTCAAAGAATTTTTAGACAATATTTTACGTAATACTTATGAAGCTGATTCGGAAGGGTTGTATTAACGAATGGTAAAAGAGAATTCCATGCTATTTGACAATAGTGATTCTTCTGTAAAAAGAGGAGCTCTTATCGTTTTTACTATGGCTGTGTTTTTTGTAGGTGCTCTAATTTTTGGGCTGTATTTATTTGTGTATTTATTTGGGTGTCCTAATTATTCTAATTATTATTATTCTTAATCCCCGTGACATGTTCTTAAGCTTTTCACCATAGGGTGGCGAGTCCAACAGGACGAATGTTTGAACTCACGACTCGTTACGGTGCTTCCTTCGTTGCTGTCAGCCTGCCCCGCATTCAGGGAGCACTACAGAACCGGGTAATGAGGTTCGTGCAATCCAGGAGGTTGGCATTGCTTTATCAGAACCGAAGAAACATGCAGACAAAATCGCACCTAATGGAATGGCCCTTCCACAACTGTCACCACCACAGTAAATATTTTCTCTCACTGTCTTTTCATAGTTTTCAGCCTGTAAGAGGAGGTGGGTGATCACTATAAATGAAGCGTCAAGACCGCAGTGCATTCCCACCTCCTGTGCAACCTCTTTTGGTCTGCGGCTGAGCATTGATTCAGCAATGTTGATTGCCTTTGCAATGTCTACGCTTACTTCTTTTGCCTGTTCCACACACAGCTCAGGTGAGTGGCACTTGTGTGCACTTTTTATCATTGTGGCAACGGCTCTGGCGTAGCTGACGGCGACATCGCTATTGTTGGTGACACGTACCGCTGACTCTACCTTTTCCATTAAATCCTGGTCCTGACCATGGGCACTAATCAGAGGTGGAAGCTTTGATAATGCCGGATTTTGGGTATCGTCAGCACCGCAGGCACTGAGAGGTTCTTCACGGCTCTTTCTTTGATGAAGAGTGAGCAAGGTCTCCCTGGTTGGATGATCCGTATAACCTTGCCACTGACCACCAAAGTCAAACCATTTTTGAAAGGATTCTATGTAACCCAGCTCCGAATAATGGCCGTTGGCTATGATAGCATCCTGCATCGACAGCAACTGTGCGCCGTAATGGGAAAACTCACCGGCCTGCTTTCCTTCATGGGCAAAGTACCCTTTGTCTTCATATTCTGCCCGGACAGGCGTATGAAACTCTGGATTTTCACCGCCGTACTTTGCAATCAGGGCTTGATCGTACAACCAGTGAAATCCCATGGCAGCGGCATCAGCGACTAAGGCGCCAATAACTGATTCATAGGCTCTTTGTCGTTCATTCATTTTAATACCTTTCTGTTTCGTGATATGCCTGCCTGAATTTTTAGACTTTGTTATCAAACGACACAAATTTTTTTTAGAAAATACTCCCACATCCATCAAGCAGCTCCATTTCCTGACAAACCTGATAAACATCAGGATAAAATGATTAGGACACCCTAATATTTGACAAAAAAATCAATTCGTCTATTTTTTCCGTTGCTGATTTTTATTTCCGGCAGGAGGGGTTATGACCCGTGCACGAAGTTCTTTGATCGACCCAAGTTCCACGCCTTATTATCACTGCATAGCTCAATGCGTGCGCAGAGCATATTTGTGTGGAGAGGATAATTTAACAGGCAGAAACTACGAGCACCGTCGGCAGTGGATTGTAGATAAACTCAGGGAAATGGTTTCAATCTTTTCTATAGAAGTCTGCGCCTATGCTGTCATGTCGAATCACTATCATGTGGTTTTGCATATCAATCAAAAACCTGCCAGAGAGTGGACACGAGATGAAATTTTGAGTCGATGGACAAGTCTTTTCACAGGGCCACTTCTGGTTCAGAGGTATCTTGCTGCTGACCAGCTGAGTCATTCAGAACTGGCTCGCGTGGACGAATTTGTTGAAGAGTATCGAAATCGTTTAACGAACATCAGCTGGTTCATGCGTTGTTTGAACGAGTACCTTGCCCGTGAGGCTAACCAGGAAGATGGTTGCAAAGGTCGCTTCTGGGAAGGGCGGTTTAAAAGTCAGGCGTTGTTGGATGAGGCAGCGTTGTTGACCTGCATGGCCTATGTTGACCTGAATCCGCTCCGTGCCGAAATGGCGGAAACTCCAGAAGGATCAGACTTCACGTCGATACAGGAACGAATAGAAAATTTGGCGGGTTCTGATACCCGGAAGCAGCCAATCACCCTAATGCCTTTTCGATCACAGGGGCAAAATCCGGCTAAGGCGTTGCCTTATATTCTTCATGATTATCTTGAGTTGGTCGACTGGAGTGGGCGTGCAGTCCGATCCGATAAGAAAGGTTCAATCCCTTCAGATATCCCACCTATTCTGACCCGACTGGAAATTGATTCCAATGAATGGCTCAAAACCATGAGATGGAATAACCGCTTCTATCGGGCAGTGGGCAGGCTGGAAGCCATGAAAACTTTTGCTCGGGAAATGGGGCAGCAATGGGTACAGGGGTTGTTTACCTGTAGTCGTTTATTTCGTTGTGTAAGTTGATTGCTTAATTTTTCCGTTTTTATTTGTTTCTCCTGCCATCTGGGGAGCTCTTTTATTTCTGATTTTCCCTCCTTTTGAGTGATTCGCTTGTTGTCTTTTATGATAAACGATTAATATCCTCTTTTGAGTGGCTGTCAGGGCTTAATGGACTGCTGGGCTCTCGGTTTTTGAGCCGTATTTATTAGGTTTTATATGGATGTCTTATTCTCCTTTCTATTCTCCCTTTATATGGATGTCCTATTCTCTCTATTCTCTCTATTCTCTCTATTCTCTCTCCTCTCCCTCTGCTCTCCTGTTCTCCTCTGCTCTCCTGTTCTCCTCTGTTCTCCTTACAGAAACCGAGGATAATGCTGCCTTTTATGGCAATGAAATCCATGGCTGTGCTGTGAGCCAAATATCGAAGAGCCGGGGGTGGGAAATCCGCACGCCGGGATCTGAGGGGGTTGGAGCTACAATTGGTAGCTCCTTCTACCCGGTGACGGTGAGAGCAATCTTACCTCCTACTCGTTCTTAGTACGCGCTTTCTGCCTGTTTGAAAATAATCCACAGCCCTACGCCGTCAACTTTCACCCTCCACAGGTTCTGACCAGGCCTGTTGCATCATTTTTACCTTAATCATCCCGTCAGAATAGATATCGCTATCCTCGGGAGCTTTGCTTTTTAATTGCTCACCGGCTTTGTTGAGAATATTGTCGCTCAAAGCATTCAGGTCATCACGACAGGAAGCTGTAAGGGTTATAAATGCATTTTTCAGATGGATATCATTTCCAGATAAATCCGGAGCGTATAAAACGATTCTAACCAGTGCTGAAGCTATCAGGTCAGTCGCTTTGTCTATTTCGTTGTCAGCCATTAAAAAACGGGCTTCTGAAAAACAATGAATGACAGATGTAATAATTTGTACGAGCTGGGTACGGGCATCCAGCTCTGGTTTTCCAAAGTAGAATTTTTGACGTCGATAAGACTGCGTTAACTCTTCATTGGCATAATCTGCTGCCATTTGCTCATCCTCGCTATGGGATGCCGCGACATTCAACATGGCCTTGCGGGAATGGGCATAAATTCTTTTTCTGAGAGGATCTGTTGTTCCGAATTCAAAAATATTGGCCAAAAAGTTAGCTATAGACCGGGAAACCAGATCCATGCTGTGGAAATAAGCTTTAATGGACGCCTGCACTACAAAGCCTGTTATACCAAGCATATATTCGCCATAAACTGCCCAGGAATCCAGGACATCCTGAGCATACTCTGTATCCTCCTGATCACATTTAATACCCCAGTTATTTAATATATCCAGGTAACTATCCTTAATGGCTTTGTCACCATAGTTTGAATCCAGCTCGGCAAGATGAAGTAAAACCTGCTTTGCATAAAGAGGCATCAGATTTTTTTGTTGTAGCATGTTGAGAGCATTGCTCAATCGTGCATTGGCCAGGGCAGAGATGACCCTACTGCTGGTTTTAAATTCCGGATGATAATATCTGAGGACGTAAGCGGAGTACGCGACCACCCTGGCCGAATCTGTATAGTTTTTCTCCTCATCCGTCAAAAGGGTGCTCGCCAGTAACCAGCATTTAACCAGCATGGCTTCCATCGTCATTTTATAGGAGCGACTGGTTTGAGCTTCAATACTGAGTTTCCGATGTACAACATTCACCTTGGCAGCAAGCTCGTTCTGAATCTCCTGATCTTCCGGATCAAGAATGCCGGTTGTGCTGCCTATCCCGTTTTTAACGACAGTTTGCAGATGCACAATGGCAGGTTCACCCACTGAACGAAGTCCGAACTCTATCATTGACAACAGGAAATAATAACTGGCCAGTTGCCAGAAATGTTTTTGCCCGGTTTTCTTTGGATCAACTTTATCAATGGTTAAAGGTTTGATCAGCCCCATTATCATTGAATACCCGAGAGCGGCACCATGTATTGTTGTGGTAGTCACGGTCTCTCTGCTGGGCAAATATTGGTAATACCATGGAGATTCTTCTTCGGGTTCAGTCAATCCCTCGGGTGGACACCCTTCTGCGGGGCAACTGTCAGTCTGGTTGTTGGTTGCCACTAAATGGGATGCAACAGGTTTTGCACCATCCAAAGAAATCTTTGCCCAGCTTTTGGTGAGCTCCTTGTACCCTTCACAATCAGAACAAGCAGGGTCGAGAATTTTAACCTGTTTATAGATCTTCTTAACCTCCGATACCGATTTAATGGGCTGGTAAGCCATCAAAAGGCTTCTCATAAGTGTGTCCTGAGCGTTGACTTCAACAATCTCCCGATAATTTTGCACCAGGGCACCGGCTAAAATAGGGGCTTTTTCAGAGGGGGTTCTGTAGGCATCCGCAAAGTGAATAATCAGTAACTCCATTGCCCTTTGACTATTTGATCGGGCGAAATTGGGTTGCTCAGCCAGAATCATCCCCGCTTTTTTTTGCAGAGTACTGAAATACTGGTTGCTATAATCAGCGATACCGGATGTTCTGTTGACCGATGACCCGGTATTAATAGCACCCCAGTTTTCAAGGGAACGCCTTGACTGAGAAGCAAAGCGTTCCATATTTTCTTTTGTGGTTGACAGTCCGACTATTTTGGAAAAATGTTTAGTTATCACCTCAATAGCGACATGTTTTTTATCAGCAAAATAAAGGAAAGTTCCGGGTACAGAAACCCCTAAAATAAAAATACTTGTTCTGATTTGATCTTTCGAAACACTTTTTAGCAATGACTTAATAAGCCCTGTTTCCTCAAGGTTGGAATGGGAGGCAAGAACTTTTAGCTCATCCATCGCATCGTTTTCATATTGAAGACAATCAACACGATCAACTTTCCACTGATTCAGGATGTCGCAATACCTGAGACCCATAGTGGCCGAATGTTTCATCAGGGGGTCCATAGCCTTCAGATAGTATGTTACTCGAGATCTGAAACCAGGATGCTGACGCCAGTCAATGGCTCGGCTAAAGCTAGGGTAAACACTGTCGAAAACATCAAGGGCTTTAGCCTCTGGATGAAGGTAAACCATGGATAGAGCATTAAATGCAATTAATGCTGCGGCGCGATCTTTATCGCCTCTGGACATAGCCAGGCTTGCCGAAGAAGACACTGTATCAATAATGTCGAGTAGCCGGAAATAGGTTTTTCTGGCCTTTTGCGCATGAAGACTTAATATTGAAAATGTTGATAGTGAGCGGTAAAGCAAATCTGATTGCAGTTCGTCTGTCTTTTTAGTTATATGACTGTCCGATAAAGCTTTATAGCTGATACTTTCCAGGCGGGCACTGATATTATCAGTGAGGTGTTGGCTCATAGCTCTTTGTACATTATTACTGTGAATCTTTAATAGTTTGTATAGAAACTTATGGCCTTTAGAATCCAGATACTGATCAAGAGTAGTGATCGCTACCTCTGAGCCAAGGGGGATCAGCCCCCAAGCGACACCTGTCTTTAAATGATCTGTTATGTAAAATTGATGATCGTCATCATCCTGCTTCTCTGTGCCTAAAGCAGATTGACCAAACAGCACGAACGTGATGATCAAGTTCACCGTAATTTTGTTCATTAGTCACCTGATAGGTTGAAAAAACCGGTTTTAACCATTGGTTGTTGATATTCATAGTAACCTGACTGCCCCCTGCCCTCTCGAGAGTGTTGCGTAAGTTCTGGTTCCCATGCTTTCAAGCCCTGTGGCTCCCGTCGCGGGAGCCCATACCATCTCTGAAAGGGATAAAGAACGCATTCCCACGGAGATCATAGTAATGGGTTTTCGGACTTTTGCGAAAATCTCGGTCGAGCGAGGATTTACGGCAATTTTGCAATAACTATAGTTAGAAAAAAGTTGTCGTATTTAACCTTTTCGACTAGATAAAGTGAGTTTGTCTCAGAATTCACCATTCACAAGGCGATAAAATGTCAGATAATACTGAATTCAGTAAATGGAGGGCGAGGCTTTGGCCCGTCTACGTTTATGAGCTTAAAAAGCTTATTCCGATGATTTTGATGTTCTACCTGATACTCTTTAACTACACCATATTGCGAGATACGAAAGACACTCTGGTAGTTACTGGTGCTGGTTCAGGAGCGGAGATAATACCTTTTTTAAAATTATGGGTGAATGTACCTTTTGCAATAATATTCACAGTTACATACGCAAAGCTGAGTAATATATTTGAGAGGAGAGCTTTATTTTATTTAGTTATATCCAGCTTTCTGTTGTTTTTCTGTTTTTTTTCTCTGGTCCTTTATCCCGCTCGGGATATGCTCCACCCAACAGAGTTTGCAGATTACTTGCAGAGTATTTTGCCGCCCGGATTTATGGGATTGATCGCTGTTATGCGTAACTGGACGTTTTCTCTTTTCTACGTCATGTCTGAGCTTTGGGGAAGTGTCTGCCTCTCTCTGATGTTTTGGGGTTTTGCCAATCATATTACCCGAGTCTCAGAATCCAAACGATTTTATGCGCTTTTCGGCATGATGGGTAATTTGGCATTACCAACGGCCGGACTGTTTGTCTACTTTGCTTCGCAGACTCGTGAAAACCTTGCCGAAGGTGTTGACCCTTGGGGGTACTCCCTGAATTTAATGACGGGTGTTCTTACTATTGGTGGCATTTTGATTATGGCGACTTACTGGTGGATCAACCGGTATGTGATGACAGACCCAAGGCTTTATAAACCTGATGAGATAGCAAGCTCCAATAAGGAAAAATTATCGTTATCCCTGAAAGAAAGTTTTCTGCATATTATCAATTCAAAATACCTGCTTTGTATTGCCCTTTTGGTTATCGGATATGGTGTCTGTATCAATATTGTTGAAGTCACCTGGAAAAACCAGCTACGCATGCAATACCCAAACCCCCATGAATACAATCAGTTCATGGGGTTATTTTCCACCTGCACAGGCATTGTGACTATTTCCATGATGTTGTTTTTTACTAATAATGTTATCCGTCGCTTTGGCTGGACAATAGCTGCACTTTGCACTCCGGTAGTTTTATTAATTACCGGAACTTTGTTTTTTTGTTTTGTTTTATTCAGGGATATCGTACCTGACATTTTATTTCTGGCGCTGGGTACTACTCCATTGATGCTGACCGTTATATTGGGTGGCGTACAAAATATCATGAGTAAATCGACCAAGTACTCCTTGTTCGATCCCACCAAGGAAATGAGCTACATCCCACTTGACCCTGAAGAAAAAGTGAAAGGTAAGGCGGCAGTTGATGTTATTGGCAATCCGACTGGTAAATCGACAGGTTCCGTCATACAGCAAGTATTAATAATTTATTTGGGTTCACTGGCGGCTATTGCTCCTTATGTAGCTATTATCGTTCTGGTTTTTTTTGCTATCTGGATTGGCGCAGCCCGCTCATTGGGGCACCAATTTAATGCACTCTCCAGTGCAAAGAAAAAGTCGTCTGAGGCACAAGCTCAGGAAACTGCCCACAGCTCACAAGCACCTTTTGTGCAAAAAACTGGGTCCGGCTGATTACTGAGGCATTTTTCAGAGTGCCTTGGCACCTGACCAAAATTGAGCCTGGTCGGTCAGCCCTGATGCCGGGCTTTGCCATTGAGCAAGTATGACCGTAATTAAAATGTCAAAAGGTAGCTATTGTGAAATCCATAGTAGCTATTTAGCAGGTTTTAATATGCACTTAAAATCAGGTTTACAACCATTAGTGCTTTTTGCTTCAGGATTTTGGAATACTGCAGTTTTATCGGGTGAATCATTATCTGATAATTCACCCTTTATTAATAATACGACACTAGACGGAAAACTTCGGACCGTATATTACGATGTACATAACACTGTAAAAGACTCGACACTCGGAGCCTGGACGGGAGGCTTATCGCTGGATTTGAGTTCCAGTCTCGGTGATATAGTAGGATTAGGGGCCAGTTTCTATAGCGCTGTCAAGTTGTATATGCCCGAAGAGAATGCTTATTCATATCAACTTTTAAATGGTGATAATGAGGGGTTCAGTAAACTGGGACAAGCCTATATCGAAGTAAAGTTACCGTCAACTTACGAAGACCGATCACTCAGCTTTAAGGCGGGACGACAGAATTTGCGTACCGGACTGATTTCCGGCTCCAGCTCAAGAACCGTTCCCAGCAACTGGAATGGGTATAACCTTAAAGGCACGATTGGAGACCTGAAAGTCGGTTTTGCTCTGGTTGATCAGATGTCACTTAGAAATCAGGCCGGGTTTCATAGTCTGATGAACTTTTCCCGGGAAAAAATTGATTACATCATAGGTGCTGAAGCGATCTATACACTTCAGTTTTCCCATGAGCGCGAATTGCGGCTTAAATATCGCAATGCTTTTGCCAAAGACTTTTTAAAGGCACACAATGGCGATATCTTATTTACCACTTACGCAGGAGAGAATCTCAAAATTAACCTGGGGGGCAGTTATTATCAAACCCAAAAAAGTGGTCGTCTCTGGGAGGGTAAGGGCTGGGGTGGCTCACCATTATTTGACGATAAGGCCAGTGTTATCAACCTTCACGGGGGCATGACTGCTGGTTCATGGCATTTTCGTGCAGGAGTCAGCCATTTTAAGGCGCCGTCCAGTGAAAAAGCTTCCAGCAACGCTTACACTCCACCCGGTGCCTATTATTATGATTTCGGAGCAAACACCCACGGATACTGGGATATTAACACTTCCGGTTATGCAGAAGATATGTTGTACGACGGGGAGACAACATGGATGATGGGTCTTACCTATAATTTTTCTGAATCCTGGCTCAAAGGGCTCAAGGCAGGTTATTCATTTCATTATGGCTCCGGCATGAAGGTCAGCGCCCCCGGCGGTCATGAAATAGCTGTCGCAGAACAGGAACACGACATTCATCTGGTTTATGCCTTTCCGAAGACTGTGTTGGAAGGGTTGAAATTTAAACTGAAATACGGTCTTTATCGAAATGATAAGGCATTACAAAAAGCCATTCACAAAGAAGAAAACGATTTGCGTGTCTGGCTCGATTATGATTTCCGGATTTTCTGATTTCAGCCGGAGGTGTTGTCGCCTTATGGAGAGTTAATGGCTGCATAAAAGAATTGACAACGTTTCATTTCAGCCTGATATTTTCTTTTAAAGGATGGACTAAGAGCTGACAGCCTTTTCCAGCTTGTTGACACCGTTACCCTGGGATCAACAACCCGACAACGAATATTCTCAAAGGTTGTGCTAGCCTCGCTTACATCAGTTGTCTCATAAACCCGGTACCAGGCTGACTTTATTTTCTCGACAAGAGCGGCAACCTTTGTATCCTCGCTGCTTAGCATGGACTGCCATACTTCATCATCTCCCATTTGGTATTTGATGTCTTCCAAGGTCAGTTCATTTACAGATATCATGCGTTTGATTGCCTCTGTCGTCCATTGGTAAAGTGTCCGTCCCCAGGCTGTGACAAATATGTTCTTGTTGAGTTCCAGACTGGCATCTGCAAGTAACTGGGCCGAACCCTGACTGTCAAAATACCAGTGGTTTGTTAGCGGGTCATGGTGAAGGGACTTTATAATCTGATCGACCTGCGCCCGGGTTAGAGTTTTCCTTCTGGCTGAGCCTTGTAGTATGTAATCCAGCCGGTCTGCGCATATATCCGGCAGCTCTCTTTCAAGCATTGTAAATTGAATATTTTCAGGGGCTATGTCGTTAGGCGTTAGATCATGTTTTTTTAAAATCAGGGCAACCCCGTGCTCTTCTAAAAAACCTATAAACAGCGAATCATGGTAATCAGGATTTCCTGCAGAGCTTGTAGTAAAAAGGTAATCTGAGACATGACTGAAGGCAGTGTGAGATATATCGTGGAGCAACCCACTGACCTGCTCCTCAAAAGGGGCTCTGAAATAATTCAGAAGATAAAGTACCCCAAGGGAATGATCATAACGGGTATAAGATTCATTGTTGTGCCCTTGAGAGTCGACCAGCTGAATAATTCCATACTGATTAATGTGCTTCAATCGTTGAACAGGTTGACTGTTCAACAGTTCTGACAATAAAGGAACCTCGGCACGATTCAGCTCTAATACTCCATAATAGGTTTCTATCTGCTCATGGTCGCTGCTATTGGCTCTGGCCAGGAAGCCTAAAACACATAAACAGACTAAAAGCACACGCCACGAGAAGTGTTGGAACTGCTGGTGGCTGGACTCAGACAGAATATGACTGGTTATCATTTGAGGTACCCTAAAACACGGCTAAAACAAGGCTAGCTTTAAAGCGGTGTTTGCCAGTATAGTCGCTTCCTCTGCCCGTTTTTTCTAAACTGGCTGTCAGTTAAAGAGAGCGTGTAAATAATCCAAAGGAGCGTAAAATTTCTTCCACTGATTCCAGGCTGTCTCCATGAGACTTTCTTCAAGTGAGGTGCCATAAACTGCATTGTTTGAAAAGCCATTGATCAAAGCGAGATCCAATGCAGCAATGAGGATAATGGCGAGGTTTTTCAATATATCTTTTGAGTTCAATTGTGAGCTGAGTGACATGTCCAGTTTTGAGATGAGAGACATCAGGGAACGAAAAACCCAGGTTCCGGCTCCGGCACCAAGCCCGAATGCGACCCCATTTCTGACTCCAGCAAGAGTTCCAACTTCACCTGCAACTCCGAGTAACATTCCGGGTGCAGCTCCAGCTATGGTGGTAAATGCGGCTGTGGTTTTGATCCCGAAGAGTCTCGCTACTGCGGGTGCGACTAAGGCTACGGCTCCAACTCCAACCATATCTGGATAAAGTGCTGGTAGAGAGATTATTGCTGAAATTATCCCTGTTAATGTGGCTGACACTGCATAAGCAAAGGCTGCTTTTGCAGGTCTGAAACCTCTGGCTATCATTGCCTCATAAATGATTGTCCCGACGACTACGCCAGTAAGGGATGACAATGAGAGCTTCTCACCATAAGCATATTGTAAAGGTGAGATGGTAACTTTATTCTGATACCGTAAAGCTTGGGTGATAAGAGTTCCGGCTACAGTTCTTGATACTATCTCACCGGAAAAAATGGCCAAGGTTACCAAAGGTACAGTATGGCGTTTGTGCTTGCTGATAGTTTTATAGCGAATAAAACTACCCGCTCCTAACAATGTAAATCGTAGAGGCTGCCACCAGGCCCGTTCAACGGGCCAGGGCGATACGTGTCCTGCCAAAGCAACCTCTGTAGCGGTGATGGCGGCTGCCAGTTGATTACAGTTACAGAAAGATAATTTGTAATGGCGTACTTCAAACTCTTCAGCGGTGGACAGGTCAAATCTACCCGCAAGGGCAGATACCAAATTGGGTGATTCGCAGATGCTGTACCAGAATCCATAATTTAACAAAGTGGAAGCTGCCAGTCCGGTAGTAATAGCAGTCAGTTTCAGACTGCTTTCAACCAGCGAAGCGTTATTGTAGTGGCTCAAAAAATCAAATTGTTCTTTTTTCGGTACTTCTGAGTGGGCGACAGAACACATAAAAAACAAGTACAGAAGTAGCGGTAATAATTTACCAGATATATTCATGAAGCCTGTCCTGAATCTGTGTAACTGATTGATCAAAAAGTTACCAAATAAATAGGGCATCCATATATTTAACTAATCGACAAGTTTAGCTATTTTCCCCCTGTTTCCAATTTTTACCTTTGTAGCGGGAGATCCCCTGACTCGAGCCCGCAGCAGTCTGATTAATTCAGCTTCGAGTCCTTATTATCACCGTGTGTTTGCTGTGTTCGCAGGACATACTTATGACCTGATGCCTAATCATTATCAAATTGTGTTCGGCGGTTGTGGACTCTTCGTTTGTTAAGACTGTCAGGATACAAACTGTTTATTGTGATTATTGATCTAATCCAGCTTTCATCGTCTTTATCTGAATTGCAGCCGTATTTGCGACCTCCTACCTATATTTCGGTTTGAGTAGAGCGCGTGAATTGTGCGACAATGCTATTGCCAATGAGATTAAACAAGAATTATACGAGAATGGACTTCAAGCATGGCAGCATTACTTTTCTATAAAGACCCTGCACCACTCAACCGTGATCTTCACAAGGCACTCAGATATCAATCTTCCGGAGACTATTCATTCACCGATAGCGTAAATTCTGTGCCGCTGACCGGTATTGAGTTTTTTGAAGCCAGTCGGGATATGCCTGTGCTTTTCAGCAAGGATGATGAAGGACGTTTTTTTCCTCTGGCGCTGCTTTCACTGATGGATGCCGGCCATAAACAGCTGGATGGTGAAGGGCGCTGGGAAGACAGTTATGTTCCAGCCTTTGTCAGACGCTACCCTTTTGCTCTCACCGATGAGGGAACGGTTTGTTTTGACAAGGAATCTGCTCAAATTGGTGGTGAAAAGGGTGAGGCACTCTTTAATGATGAAGGCGAAAACTCTGAAACCCTGAACAACATTATCCAGTTTTTGAACAACTACGACCAGCAGTACAAAAATACCCGAGCCTATTGCGATGAATGCAGTGAGCTGGAGCTTTTCTCACCTTTTAATCTTCAGGTCATGGCCGATAAGGATAATCCCCTGAGGCTGGAAGGACTCTATGTCATCGATGAGAAAAAACTGGCCGGGTTGCAGGAAGAAAAAATAAACGACTGGTTCAAGGCTGGCTGGCTGGCCTGGAGCTATGCGCACCTGCACTCTCTGGGGTCGCTCAGGCGGTTGCTGAAAAAACAGCAGTAAAACTGCAATCATCAAGAGTTAAAACAGACGGGGGCTTGCCCCCTATTCTTCGTCTGGGGCGCCAGAAGGACAGCGTCAGGAATAAAAAGAAAAAGGAAAGGGATTCTATGACATGCTTTAATCGCACGCTGTTGTCGACCTCTATTGGCCTGGCTAACAGGGCGACATTTAACAAGGTTCCCTGGCCGGTAGTGACTGGTGCTCTGTTTGCTGCGCCCGCAATGGCAGTGGATAACGACATTCGTGCCGTTGATGGAATCACTTCTGTGTCTAGTTCCGGTAATGTCCATACCATTACGTCCGGAAAGCGCTCCAATGCTTCTGCCATCAATGTCTTTGACAAGTTTGTGGTCGGTACCTCTCATACCGCCAACCTCGTAGTGCCTGCCGATGCAAGTAATCTGGTCAATATTGTCAAGGGTTCTGATGCACCGGAAGTACACGGTATTCTGAATAGTTACAAGAACGGCTCCCTGGGCGGCAATGTGGTATTCGCCAGCTCAGCCGGTTTTATCGTGGGTGAGACGGGTGTCGTCAATGTCGGCAAGCTTTCTATAAAAACACCCGATAGCAGCGATATCACTGCTCTACTGTCCAGTGGCGAGCCGGTAGACAGTGAGGTCAGTGATCTCCTCAATAACAGTTTCAGTGTCTCTTCCTCTGGCCTGGTGAGAATCCAGGGCAAGATCAACACAGCTTCAGGCATAGACATCTATGCCAACACCATTGATGTGGATGAAAAGGCCATTATCATTGCCGGCAACGCAGCGGCTGCCAGCGGTGTCAGCAACTATGGACAGAACAACGATTACACGGCAGTTAACGTCGACGACCTGACTATTCCAAACGAATTAAAGGTCGATGGCGGCACTATTGTTCTCAAAGCTTCCAGCAGCACAGACGGAGCCATTAATCTGTCCGGTGATCTTTATGCCGATGGTGGATTTACCATCACGGCTGACAAAATTTCCGTCAACTCGGGTTCTACTCTGGATGCAAGAGACGGCGCCAGTCTGGCTTCGTCCGGCAGTATTCAGTTTCAGGCTGATGCTGGCAACTCTACGACACTGACTCTCAATGGCGGTAGCAATCGTGTACTTCTCCAGAGTGGTTCTGCCGCTTCTCCGGAAACCAATGATTCCGGCATTAACCTGATTGGCAGCGTTCTCTCTGATGGATCAGTGACAGTCACCGGTGACAAGGTTCAGATGAGTTCCGGCAGTTCTCTGGATGCACAGGGTAGTGTAAGCGTCACGGCTACTTCTCAGGCCAGTGTCAGTGGCAGTCTGGCTGCGGAATCGGGCATCAGTATTGACTCCAAAGATATAGACCTGAACAGTGGCAGTGTACTCGATACTCGAAACTCAGGCGACACTGCCCGGGGTGATGTAACACTCACGGCATCAGCCAGCCAGGATGTCAGTCTTGCTTCCGCCAGTGCCACGACCAATATTGATTTCAGCGGCCAGGTCTATGCCGGAAGTCTGACCGCCAGCGCCAAATCGAAAGCTGCCAGCAGCATCAAAGAGGAACCTGCCGTAGCTATGGGCTCTGCAGTGGGTGGCGCCCTTGCCGGTGCGTCATTTTACCTGATGGACGCCGATGCTGAAGCAACAGTCAACGTCAACAGCGGCGCCAATATAAACGCCAGTGGTAATGTTTCCCTGGCTTCCGAATCCCATGCTGTTTCCGACGCTTCCGCCATTACCCTGGGTAATGCTCTTCCCGGAGCACTGGCGGCGGTTTACGCCACCAGTGACGCTACCAGTACCACTCACGTGAAGTCAGGAGCAACGATTCAGGCGGGAGGAAATCTGGACGTTTCTGCCCACAACGAATCCTATGTTGCAGCCACAGCATTCAACCTTATTGCTGAAGATGCCAACAAGGTAGTGATTGCTGCTGCCGTGGGCGAGTCCGATGTTGATGCCACTGCCAAGATTGACAGCGGCGTTACCCTGGACGCCAACAATCTGGTGGTGGCCGCAGAGAACCAGAATTACTACCATATCTCTGCTTCTGCCTATGGCCTGAAAGCCACCCGCTATGGTATTGCGGTTGCCGTGGGTGATTTTGATACCAATGCCACAGCCGAGCTGGGCAGCAGCCTGGGAACCGATCAGGATAAGACGGGGAATGTCACCATCACAGCCCTGGACCGGACTTTGAACCAGAGGGTTCACTCCGGTGTGACTGTGGGCAGTAACCTGTTCATGCGCACTATCGGCTCCAAAGCCATCAGTGGGGTTTCTGCGTTACAGAACGGTGTCCACAACTTCACCACCAAATACCTCCCGATAGGGCACTCTGCTCCCACCGATGAAACGGGCAAGGTCAGCTTCAAAGGCGGCCTGGCATTTTCCCTCAACCTTTCGGATCACGATGCCTACAGTTTCCTCGGCACTAATGTATCAGGGCAGGCGGATGCGCCACACATTATTGCGACTGGCAATATTCTGGTCGCCAGCCAGACCGATCTGGGCAGCGACAACCAGGCCGTTGCGGGTGGTAATAACAATGGTGCCCTGGGAGGCGACCAGGGCGGTTACAGAACGTCGGCAGAAGCGGCTGTATCGGCTCCCAAACAGAATTCCAGTGGCAGTAGCCAGACTCCGGCATCGGACAAAAGCCTGGCGCTGGCCCTCAATCTTGCCATTAACGACAGTGACGCGGTAGCGGAAGTCGGCCAGTCGGTACAGATCGATGCGGCTAATCTTGGCGTCATTGCTCTGCAACATATGCCTATTGTCTCCACCTACGACAAGTGGGACACCTTCTCTGATGTCGTCGGCAAATTTAACGGTGTCGGCGGGTTACAAAACAATATTCTGACCGGCTTCGCCAACGCAGGTGCTGCCGCTGATAAGGAAGCCTACGGCGGCAGCTTTAATGTCCTGTGGAACGATATGGACACCAAGGCCTGGATAGACGACAAGGCCAAAATTACGACAACCGGCACAGGCAACTGGAGCGCCAGCAGAGAGGTGAAGGCCAACAGTGAGGTTCCCGGAATTCTGGGTAGTAGCAAGGTCTTTAAAGACGTCACTTATACCTTCTCTTTTGACGACTCAGTAGCGGTCAGGGCTTATAACCTGATGGAGACCGCCACGGTTGCTGGTAATCTCGGTAGCCTGGGACTGCTACCGAATGCCAACGGCACCAATGAGAAAGGTAAGTCGGTTGGCGGCTCCATTTCCTACATCCAGCAGTCCGGTTCAGCCGTGGCGGGTATTGGCAAGGCCACGGTCAATGCTACTGGCAATGTGGGTGTTTACGCAGAAACGGATGAGCGTCACTTTCTGGTGACGCCTTCCTCAGGGCAGTCCAGCGGCATTGGCTTCAGCGGAGTTCTCGGCTTTCTCAATTCGGAAGTGTTGACTCATGCATCCATGCACAACGAGGCTCAGCTGAGCGCTGATAATCTGGTTATCATTGCTGATCATGAATTTGGCAACTGGGCGGCGGCTGGTGCGTTCAGCTGGTCAGACCAGTCAGCGGTTGGCATCGCTATAGCGGCGAACGTTTCCCAGGGCGACACCAAGGCGTTTATTGGCGATAACTCAAAGGAATACAATAAGGTCAAGTTCCAGGATAAGAATAATAACGAGGCCGATAAACCTACACCAAGTTCGCCAACGGCACCTGATCCAACAAAAGGCATCGTCGTTAACTCGGTAAACGTACGTGCCCGTGCAACAGGCACCAACGGTTCTCTGGCGGTTGCCGGAGCATTAACCACGGAGCCCAGTGATGAGCCTGGCATTGGCACCAAATTCGAGAACTGGTACAACGGCCTGTCCTCCAAGCTGGCTGCGAATTACACTGGCGCTACCGGAAGCAGCAGTGATTCATCAATAGGCAAATCTTCAGAGAGCGGCAAGAACGACGACAGTGGTTCAGGTTCTGGCAAAAGCTCAGCGGAAGTTTCCAAGGATCAGCTGGGTCTGACAGGGGCGGGCAGCTTTACTGTCTCAGTCAACAATATGGACGCCAAGGCCATTATTGATGGCGCTGCCATCAGTGGTCACCAGAACGGTAACAGCTACAACGACGTGGATGTTGACGTTCAGGCTCTGGAAAAAGTAATCTCGGCTTCTGCAACAGGTTCAGCAGCGCTGTCCATGCTGGGGGCAAATTCACCGACCAATCAGGACACTATCGCCGGAGCTATTTCCTATCAGATCAGTTTCAACGATGCCCTGGCCTGGATTAAAGACTCTGTCATTACTTATGCCGATGACGTAAATGTCCAGGCATTGCACGGCGGTGAACTGACTTCCGTTGCCCTGGCGCTATCTGTCACCAGGCCGGACTCTTCCTCTGGCCAGACACGTAATGGTGCGCTGTCCATCTCGGGTGCCCAAATATACGACGGCACATCAGCACGGATTGAAGGTTCGTCCATCAGCTCAAACCAGGGGGCGAATAACGATCTTGAAGTCTCCGCCTATAACAACAGCTATGTGGGCGTTGGTGGCGGCACCCTCTACGGCGGCGGCAAACAGGGGGCCGGTCTGGCCGTTACCTTTGCCGAGATTAATGATCCGTCCGCCATTCCCGGAGACGCCAACCCGGATGGCAACAACGTTCTCAGTACTGCCTATGATGAGGATGTTTATGACGGTGCAGCCACTGAAGCCATTGTTGATTTCAGTGGTTCCAACCGCTCTTATCTCAACAACTTTGACCGGGTGGACATCAGCGCCCGTAGCCTGAACCGGATCGGTATTGGTGCCGCAGGTATTGGCTATAACAATAATCAGGAAGATTCCCTGGGCTTCCAGGGCAGTTTTGCCATAGGTTCCATCGGTGCGGATACCAAGGCGTTAATGAAAGGCACCAACATCACTGGGGTGGGGGTCGTTAATCTCAATGCCAGTGGTGAGAAAGACGACGATCTTGACAAGATTCTCAGTGACCTCGGTTCCAGCAATACCAACAAGGACTACGACTTCAGCGGTGCTGAAGCCATGGATAATACCAACGTCCATACCAGCGAAGACGGTAGCGGCTCGACTTACAACTACTCCTCAGAAGGCAAGCGCATCATTGCAGTGGCCGGTGCTGTTCAGGTTGGTAAGAAGAACCTGGGTATTTCCTATGCCCATGCGGATGTAAAAAGTGAAACCAAAGCCCGCCTGGAAGACGTCAATATCAATAAGTCAGGAGCCGGAGCAGACGTCAACATCAATGCTCGTGACAACTCCCTGCTGTATAGCGTTGCAATCGGTCTGGGCGTGGGCACCGGTGGCTTCTCCGGTGTCGGCTCTGTTGCGGTTAACCGCCTGAACAATCAGGTGTTGGCTGAAATTGGTGACTGGAGCGGTTCCGATAAGGGGACCATCAACGCCAGTGACTTGTCTGTGGTCGCCCAGAATGACATGGATCTGATTAACGTCGCTGGTTCAGTAGCAGTGGCCAGTGGCCAGGGAGGCGCTACTGCCGGAGGTCTGGCGGTAGCCCTGAATCTTGTAGGTACTGACGAGCATTCTACAAAAGCCAGAATCAGCAACACCAGCCTTAAGGTGGATGAGGATCTTACCGTCAGGGCGCTCAGTGGAACATCCAATGATCATAATCTGCTGGTGGGTAACGCCATCGCTATAGGTGCCAATCTTGGGCAGAGTGGTATTGGTTTTGCTGGCGCAATTTCTACCAATAATATCGATCAATCCATCGAAGCGGGCATTAAAGACACCGCCACCAATCGTTCCAGCGCAGCATCTTCAACCAGTGGTGGTGATGTTGTTGTTCAGGGTCAGGATTACAGTGATAGCGTAGCCACTGCCTGGATGGGGGCAGGCTCTGGCAATGGTTCTGCCGGTGGTGTCGCTATTGCTACCAACCGGGTGGATTCAGATGTCACGGCAGAAGTGCTGGGCAACAAAGGCAATCCTGGCAGCACAACGCTCAATGCGCAGAACGTGACTGTTGACGCTTTCCGCCGTAACTGGCTGTTGACCATAGATGCTGGTGTTGCTGCTTCCAAACAAGTGTCGCTGGTGGGCTCCGTGGGAACCGGTGTTATAGACGGCAATGTGACAGCAAGAATTGCCGACGATGCCCGAATAGATGCCTGGAACAATGTACTGGTCAATGCTGATGCGATGAGCGTCAATCTGGTGGGCAGTGGTGCTGTCGGCATTGGTGTCGACGCAGGCGCTGGTGCTGTTGCCATCTCTACAGCGATGGAATACGGCAAGACAGAAGCCTACATTGACGACGCAGTGGTGATTGCCAAAGGCAAGGGCAGCACCATGCAGGTAGATACCGGTGACCTCAAAGGCTATGGTGATCTGCCGGACCTTTCTACTGCGGGTGACAGCTCCAATCCTGACGCTGTCTCCATGGGCGACCTGACTTCCGGCTTCAACACCTTGTCTGTGGAGCGCACCAAAGAATCCGTCAACGGTCTTGTTGTTAACGCAACGTCCAGAACCAAGCAGCGTGCGATAACCGTTGGCGGTGCTGGCGGCAAGACCGTCGCTATCAATGCCAACGTTGCTACCAACGGTACTTATAACGCTACTAAGGCTTATATCAAGGACTCCACCATCAACTCCGGCGTTACCGGTGAAGATGGTGCTGATGTCTATGTTCGTGCCAATGCCCATGAAGCGGGACTGGCTATTTCTGCAGGTGTTGCTGTTTCTGGCGGTGGTGAAGCTGCTGGCGCAGGTGTCGGTGGTTTTGCCACCAATGCCCAGAAACGCTCCAGTGAAGCCACCATTGAAAACAGTACTATCAATGGGGATAAAGTGACCATTGACGCCAATACTTCCAAACTGGCTCAGGCTGTTTCAGCGGGTGTAGCGGCTGGGCTGGGAGCAACCGGTGGTCTTGGCGGTGCCGCTTCAGTGGTTATCACTGAACAGGCAGGTAATACCCGTGCCTGGTTGCGTGGTGGTACAACCAATGCCAGAGAGGTAGTGGTTGTCTCCGACAGACGTCAGGAAGCCAATGTCGCTGCCGGTGCAGCCGGTATCGGTACGACAGTGGGCGTGGGCGTCGGACTGGCAGTCAATATTGTGGGTGGTGATTCAAAAGCCATTATTGGTAATGATCTGGACGATAACGGCGATACCCTGACCACCGCAGTGAACTCAGATACGGTTACTGTGGATGCCGATCGGGTTTCCAGCGCAAAAAGTTACGTCTTTGGTGCTGGACTGGGTGGCGGTTATGGTGTCGCAGCCATGATCAATACCACGGAATTCCGTGGCGAGACCCGTGCAGCGATTCATGGCTATCTCAAGAATAGCAACCTCACCACAGACATTCGCGGCAGTGACGGCAGTTCTGCCGCCACTCATGTGACCGTCAATGCTCAGGAACTTCAGGATGCCGATCAGTGGGCTGCGGGTATCGGTGCTGGCGCCAGTTTGGGTGTGGGTGCTGTGGCGAATGTGGTGCTCGGCCGTTCCCAGGTTTACAGCGAAGTGGTTGGCTCAGATATTGAGGCGGGTACACTGGATATTGACGCCAATGCCCAGCGCCAGTCCGATCTGATCAGTGTTGCCGGCGCTGCATCCACTAACGCAGCGGCGGCGGTGAGTATTGGTCTCGCTCTTTATGGTCAGGGTGATACGACAGCCGAAGATGGCACCAACGCTGAAGATGAGTTTGATCCAAGCCGAAACGAAGCCAACACGGTTCTGGCTACGGATACTGCCAGCTATAACAGACATCTGTCTGATGAAGAAATTGCTACGCTGGAAGCCGATAACAATGTCACTATAACGCGTAGCCTGACGCCGTCTACCTCAACGACTACAGAATCAGGTAAGTCTCTCAAGCTTAGTGGTGAAAGTGTCACTGCTGCCCGGATCAGTGGCGGCAAGATTGATGTCGATACTCTTAACGTCAACAGTCGTACGCTGCAGCACAGCTATCAGGGTCTGGGTGCGGCCCAGGCCAGTTCTGTGGGTATCGCTGGCGTGGTGGGTATCAGCCGTTCTTACGAAATGAACATCGCCACTGTAGACAGCAACGTCAAGGCAGACAGTGCGGTGATCGGTGCAAGTCTGGAAAACGCCAGCAGCGATGATGGCGCTCTTGAAATGAAGAGCTTTATTGTCGGTCTGGGTGGTACCAGCGTCGTTATTAACTACACCGATGCACGCAGTGAAAACCGGGTGGTGGCCGGGATCAGCTCAGCAGAGGGTAATGACACGGGAGATCTTGAAGTCACTGCTTCCGATTCCACCGATATTCGTCTCGGCGATGTCAGCAGTGGCAAGCCATCATCGGTTACCGACGGTTCCCTGAATATTAATATTGGCGCCGGGGCTCTTGGCGTCAGCATTGGTTATGCAGAAAAGGACAGTGACATTGACGCCTGGGTGGGTGAGACAGGCAAGCTGATCGACGGCTATAACAACATCACCGTTTCCGCTCTCAATCAGGGTATGGTCAAGAGCACAGGTTTTGCTCTGGCAGGTGGTTTGTTGGCTGGAGTTCAGGGCGTTGTGACTGATGCCCGCGATGATTCCGATGTAAAAGCGACAGTTTACGGCACCATTGATACCGGCTCTGACTCCAGCGCCGTTAATATCAATGCCCAGTCTGCATCGGAACTCTACTCCAGCGCTTACGGTGTCACCGTTGCGGCGGGCGGTTCCATGGGCGGCTCCTTTGCTTATGCCATTGCCGATACCAAAGCGGAAGCCGAAGTGGCTGACGGAACGGTATTTAACGGCAGCGGTGAAGTCATTGTCCGCTCCGAGACCGGCAGTGGCGCTGACGGTTATCAAAGCGCCTATGCTGCGGCCTTTGCTGCTTCCGGAGGTCTGCTCCTTGGCGTAGCGGGCAGTGAAGCCAGGGCCACTAACAAGTCTCAGTCTATCGCCAGAGTAGGTGATGGCGTGTATCTGCCGTATTCCGACTTCACCGTGAATGCCCGTCACACCGGGATACAGATTGCTGATGCAGACGGCTACTTTGTTGGCCTGGTGGCGGGAGGTTATCAGACAGGTGTTGCTCAATCTTTCACCTCAAGCCGGGTTGAATTTGGCGAGAACCCGATTGCTGCTCTGGAACGTCCAGGTGACCTGACTCTGGACGCCACCAGTTACAACCAGAACCAGAGCTTTACCACCGCGGGCGGTGGCGGCTACTACTCTGGCAGTGCTGCAGAGTCGGTTATGGATGCCGGTGATCACAGCAATGGCAATTACTCCGCTGCGGTCAAGATTGATGACTGGTCTGGCAACTATCGGATTGTTCCTGTCGATGCGGGTGGTGTTTATATTTCCGCCAGTAGTGAGACTGAGTTCTTTGCCGGAACCGATGCGACAACCGTTTCTGTAGTCGGCGGTTCAGGTGCAACTTCTCTGGTCGAGGTGGATACCAATGCCAGGGTGGATCTGGGCGAGAATGTCAGCTTCTCAGCGCTGGATATTGATATTGACGCCTTCAACAGCGCTTACCAGATTCAGAATCCTTACTTCAACGGCTTTACCTCATCGATTCATGGAGCAGGTGGTGGCGCCGCCAACGGTACTGCAGGACTTTCCTACCAGGACCTGAAAAACCTCGCCGCCGAAGTGGTGGTGGGTAAAAACGCAGTGCTGAAGATTTCCGACCTGGCCTGGATGGACAGCACTTACGACCACAACATTATGCTGGACGCCAACACGGACTTCTTTGTCTACGACGAGTCCAAGCTGGAAATCGGTGGCGCCCTGCAGGGTGCAGGCGCTGAATCGGATGTGGATGTCAAAACCCGCAACAAAATCTCACTGGGTGAGGGGGCTGAACTCTATAACCCAAGGGGAGAGATTGGTATCGGCACCTACTCCCGGGGCAGTGCCGTGTCCCAGGCCAATGTAACCGTCTGGGCAGCAGCCGGTGTTGCCGGTGGTGTAAGTACCGTTGATCTGGATGTTCTTAACCAGATTGATATTGGCAAGAATGCCATTATCAATGGCTATGGTAATGTCGGTATCTACAGCGGCCGTGGCAGTAATTACTTTCAGGAGAATCAGCTGACTGGTAATGCCTTGGCCAACGTCTATAACTGGACGGCTATTCCTATTCCGGCTGGCAACAAGGCAAAATCCAACATCACCCTGAATAACAAGGTGAACTTTGCTGATGGCTTTGACATTGGTTCTGACAGCCACGTGTTTATAGAAGCTAATGAGGGGCAGGTCAGTTCCACGCATCGGGGCATTGAAAAGAACCCCTACCTGGAGTTGTTCAGTTCTGAAACCAGCTTTGGCAGCAGCGACTCCAGCACCAGTAATATTCTGACCTTTAACGGCAATGGTAAGGTAGTTGCCGGGCAGTACGCCTATCAGTGGGTGGAAATAGAGTCCGACGGCACCATTAATAAGCAGCTCTACCGTTATGGTACGGCGGCCCGGATGAATGAGAAGTACTCCAGCCGGGCAGAATTGGAAGCTTACATCAAGGATCTTCAGGACCGCGTTGACCTGCTGGAGTCCTGGGACGGTTCCAGTATCCTTATCGATGGGATTACAGTGAGTGACGGCGATGGCGAAGATACTGGCAGCTCATCCGGCACCGGCTCCGAGAATATCGTGGATGGCGGCACAAACCCTTACCAGGATGAGATCAATGAGCTGAAGTCAGAAATTGTACTGCTGTCGGCTATCGTCAATGATCTGTCTGCGAATCCCAACGATGCCATCAGGGTGGCAGATGTTCAGGCTACAGCAGGGAATATCAACCTGGTGGCCGACACCATTACACTGGCTGGCAGTAACAAACCTACCTTTACTGCCAAAGGCGACGCCTACATCAAAGTGGAGAACAAGACCGATGAACATTTGCTGCTGGAAAACCTGAGCATTACCAATCAGACCGGCGGTAACGTGTTTGTCACTGGCGGTGCCTCGCTGGGCAGCAGTCATATCTTTGAGCAGTCCGGCAGTGATTACACGTCGAAGACTGGTATTGATATCAGCCATGCACCAACCGGCGCCAACTACCTGGACTCTGACGTTATTATTAATGGTGATATCTCCAATCTGCTGTCCAGCGTCAATATTGACGTGGCAGAAGGCGATCTGATCCAGCAGGCTACCATAGAAGCCAACGCCATTAACCTGAACGTAGAGAATGGCAGCCTGCTGCTGAACTCCAACAAGCCACAGACTTACGGCCGTGATCCCAAGGCGCTGGTCAACTACACCGCTGGCTGGAAACCCTCCGCAGAAGGTTTTGTGCAGCTTTATCTCAACGACAAATACAGCACAGCCATCAACGCTACCGGCATTAATGACTTCAATAACTGGTTTACCGGCCGTGCCATCCGTCATACCGATGACCAGAAGAGTTATTACCAGGGCGGTAGCTACGGCTACGACGAGATGAACATCTACTTCAACTGGGGCTTCAGCGACAGTAAAGAATACAACGGCAGCGATGCAGTCGTATTTGAAATGCGCACCAACAGCAGCAGTCGCGGTGGCAGCAAGTGGAAGTTCAAGCCTGTTCAGAACTTACAGTCCAGTCTCGAGCAGAGCGCCACCTACTCTCAGGTAAAAAGCAGTCTGGGCGGCACCGGTACTTCTATTATTGGTGAGAAGGTCGTTATTAATGCCGAGCGCCTGGATATCAACGGTAAGATCATTGTTGGTACCGATAACTCCTGGTCTGTGGATGTCGGTTCAGGTTTTGATGCGACTATCGCCGATTACGTCAGGGATGCCGGGCTTTCTGCCGGCGATGTGGTGAATATCAGTCCAGGTGAAACCAAGGCTCTCTGGGTCAGAAGTTCGTCTCTGCCCGGCCTTAAAACCCTGAAGTATTATAACTTTGATGTGTCGTCCAGTAATGGCACCTCCGGCATTGGCCTGACTTATGATGTCGCTACTGGCAAGCTCAGGGCTGATGATATTCCGGTCAGCGGTGGTGGCTATGTGGCTATCAGGGCCAGAATTTCTTCAACCGGCGAAGAAGGCAATATTACCGTTAAGGACGGTCTTGGCCAGATTGACATCAATAACGACTCCAGCAAGCAGCTGGTGCTGGGTACTATCAGCGCTGGAGACGACGCCACTGGTGTTATCCGCATTACCGACCTGAACAAAAGAAAAAATGGCAGCTATTACAGTGAATGGTTTGTTCACTCGCCCGGTAACAAAATCAGACAGTATGAGACCGATGCCTGGGCGGTCAGTTATGACGAATCCAATTATGTGAAGAGCCTTGGCGGCACCGGAACAACGTCGACCATGACTTACAACCCCATGGCCGGACAGCTGTTTTATATCCGTGAAGGGGCGACAGTGGTGCGTAGCTTCGATCCGCCCGGAGACAGCTCTGCGCCTTATGATGGCAAGTCTATTGATGGCTACTTCGCAAAATACCCGAACACCCTCGGGGACTGGTATTACGAAACCAACTGGAATACTGAAACCAGCTATTACACTACCTGTGCCTACAAGCCGGAAGCCTGTTCCAATGGCACAGCCAGTAATTACCTGACCCAGGTCTATGACCGTGGTGGTGAGTACGTCTGGGGTGTTAAGTGGGGCCTCAGCTACGACAAGTACTATGGCAGTAACATGACCAATGTCGATCCTGTGGTCTACGTTCCCTATCGTATGTGGATGGATGCTCACACTTATGTGAAAGCAGACAATGCGATCAGCTTCCAGTTTACTGGTTCGGCTAATGGCTTTATTGACCTGACCTCAAAATCTTCTATTGAGCTGACCGGAAACGTTTATAACCCCAGTGGTACCACGAATATCAGCACGCTCAATAATCTGATCACTTCGGGTTCCACCGCGATTACCTCTGACGTGACCACCATTGCGGCCAGAGGCAGCATTGGCAGCCAGGATAATGCACTGGCGATCATTACCGATGAGCTGGGTTTGAGCTCCAGTCATGGTTCTCTCTACTTCAACGTGACAGGCGCTGATGGTGACGTCGAACTTCGACATCTGAAAGCCAAATACGACATTGTTGGTGTTGTTGACAAAGGCATTGTGGCCAAAGACAGCAGTACGATTATTCAATCTGATCGTCTGGATCTGACCAGCTCCACCGGCGGCATTGGTAGGGTAGGAACTATTGGTAATACTGGCACCTACCAGTTCGTCAATATTTCCACCACCGGCACAGTGAAACTGAATGCCGCTACTGATATTGCTGTTAATCAGGCCAGTGGTGACCTTGAGCTATACAGCGCCAACGCTAACGAAGAAGTCGTGATCAAGCTGGGTAATGGCCGGATTACCAACGGTATTGGCCGACTGGACAAGACCGATGAAGAGCTGGCTTATGATGCTGCGGTGTGGGACAGCCTGAACCTCCTGGATGACGACGCCGGTGCTGTGACTGTGTCGTCTTACGAAAACCAGTTCACGCACAAGTACCATACCTACTGGATGATCAAGCAGCGTCTGTCTGACGACAGTGATGCCGGTTTCACTATCGATCCGGCCTTTGTTGAAGCCCTGAAAGTGCGTTACAACACCACTGACGAAGTGGAACTGACCAGCTTGGTGAAGTCCGACTATCAGGGGCTTGAACAGTGGTTCGCAGACCAGGTTGCTGCCGCTGATGTTTACGACAAGCCTGAAGATGCCATTGGCATTGAGCAGAAAGGAACTCTCTTCGGTTATGACTACGGCACTTTGCTCACTGGCAGCTACGATCAGAGCTATCGCTTGGCTCTGGCGAAAGACTCCAGTTGGTACACAGGCATGGTGGATGGTGCGAAGTGGAAGCAGAGCCAGCTGGATATCAGTATCTCTGCCACAGCGCTGAATGGAGACGCCTCCAGCCAGCTGACCAGCAGGGAAGCGAACATCAAGGCTTCCGACATTCACCTGATCGCCAATGGTGGCAGTGTCGGTGAAAACCTGAATGACCTGGTCTTCAGTGTCAGCCGCGATGGCTCCGGAACCATCACCGATGCCCAGAAAGCGGCTCTGCTGGCTGCTGGTGCCGGTGATATTTCAACGACAGTGACCCAGAACAATGTTACGTTCAACGTCAAGCAGGTTGACCCGATCAAGATCGATATGTCCGGAGAGCTGTATGCCTCGGCTACCAAAGAGATCTATATCGAGTCTAAATCCGGCCTGACCCTGGGCAGCCTGGTCTCTTCCGGTAACGACATTCGTCTGGTAGTGGATGGTGCCATTGACGCCAAATCAGGGCTGACCAATATAACTGCCCGTGACCTGTTTATCGCTAATACCCGTGGAGATATTGGCTCGCAAAGCAATGCCCTGAAGCTCAACCTCACAGGAGCGCTCAGGCAGGCGGGTGCTGCATCAGATATGTACCTTCAGGGTGTGGGTGGTGATCTTTATCTGGGATCAATCAGTGCTGGTGGCCTACTCTCCATAGCCAACGGTAATGATCTTCTGTCGTACAACAACGACAGCTTCCTTTCTGCTGAGTCATTCAATCTCGACGTCAACAGCCACGATCTGGGCAGCAGCTCCGGAGCGTTGAACCTGATTATGACGGGTACGGGTAGTTTCCGTGCTGACGCAGGCAATGCCTGGCTGAACGTCAAGGACTCCAGCCTGTTCACGCTGGGCCAGGTTGATATCGACAAGACACTGTCCCTCAGCGCAGTGGGAGCCCTGGCTCTGCAGGGGAATCTTGACGCTACTGACCTGATACTGGATGTGGATGGTGCTCTGACCAGCGGCGCTTACACAATGACCGTTGGGAATGACGCTGATATAGATGCCGACAGCATTGATCTGGACGCCATGAACGTCAGGGTGGGCAGTGCCAATATCTACGCCCAGTCTGGCGGCCTCACTCTCGGTGATGTCACTGCAACCAAAGGTCTTTTGACGCTGCTGGCTAATGGTCAGCTGACCCTGAATGGTGACATTGTGACTCAGGGTGGGAATCTTCTGGCTGACGCTAACAGGATTGCAATGGATTCTCTGGCCTCTGTGACCAGCTCCGGCAATATCACCATGACGGCGTCGGACAGCATGAACCTGTTTAATCTGACAGCCCGCAATGGTGTGATTGACCTGACTGCCACCAACGGCTTTGATGCTCAACTGGGTTCAATTACCGCCACTCGTCTGGATGCCCGTGAGGTAGACATCGAAACCCAGGCTGACCTGACTCTTAACGACACAGTCGCAACCTCTGCAGGCAATATACTGCTCACCTCAGGTGGCGATATGTTCCTGAATGCGGACATCACCAGTGACCAGGGCTCCATTATTCTCGATGGACAGAAGGGATTATATGCCACTCGTCGTATAAAGTCTGGCCAGGATCTTCAGATCACCACCAAAGGTAACCAGGAGCTGAGCACTCTGGAGGTTGGCGGCAACCTGGATATTGATCTGGAAGGCGGCTCAACCCTGAGTATTACCTCTGCCAAAGTTGCCGGGCTTGTGGACATTCTCTCCAGTGGCGACCTGACTCTTTCCGGCTCACTGGCTGCGAGCGATGTGAGTATTGAAACAACCGGTGGGCTGACCTCTGGCGGCTCCATCAGTTCTTCTACAGGTTCCATGACCCTGAAGATGGGCAAAGGTCTAAACGTTCAGGGTGACATCAGTGCCTTCAGCAACATGAATATTGTTGCCGTTGAGGGCGTCACCATGGCACCCGGCAAGAGCATTACTGCCGGCGGCTACATGGACATCAATGCCGCCTTCATCAATATGAGCGACAACAGCCTGATGAAATCCGGCGCTGACATGAAGCTCTATACACCGGGCTCTATGCTGCTGGGTACTCTGGAAGTGGGCGGTGACCTGGATATCGATATTGAGTCGGGTGCCGAGCTGGCTATCAGCAGTGCCACGGTTGCCGGTATCGTCGACATTCTTTCCAGCGGTGATCTCGATCTGTCCGGCTCTCTGGCAGCCAGTGATGTCACCATTGAAACCGCAGGCGAACTCACTGCCGGTGGCTCCCTCAGCTCTTCAGCTGGCTCCATGAGCCTGAAGGTAGGTAAGGGGCTGAACGTTCAGGGTTACATCAGCGCCTTCAATGATATCGATATCGTTGCTGCAGATGGTCTGACGATGGCGTCTGGCCGAAGCATCACCGCTGGCGGCTACATGGACATCAATGCTGCCTTCATTGATATGGGCGACAAAAGTCTGATGAAATCCGGCGCTGACATGAAACTCTACACACCGGGCTCCATGTTGCTTGGTGTTCTGGAAGTAGGCGGCAATCTGGATGTCGATATTGAATCAGGCTCTGTGCTTGCCATTGATTCTGCCACGGTTGCGGGCACCGTTGATGTTCTGTCCAGTGGCGACCTGACGCTGTCCGGCTCTCTGGCAGCAGCGGATGTGAAGATAGAAACCGCAGGCGATCTCACTGCCGGTGGTTCTATCAGTGCTTCTGCAGGCGCCATGACCCTGAAGATGGGCAAGGGTCTGAATGTTCAGGGGGATATCAGCGCTTCCAGCAATATGAATATAGAAGCGGTTGAGGGTGTCCTGATTGCTTCAGGCAGAAACATGAGCGCGGGTGCTAACCTTGATCTCAAGGCCGCTTACCTCGAGATGGCGAACAGCAGGATTCTCTCCGGCGGCAACATGCAACTGGCCACCACCGGTCTTATGGATCTTTCCGAACTGGTGGCAGGGGGTAATCTGACCCTCTTCAGTGGATCTGGACCGATTCTGTTCAACAAGTCTGTTACCGCCGGCGGACAGACCAGCATCAGAACAGGCAGTCCGGTTGTCCTGAGACTTTCTGCGTTTACAGAGCCAGGCACAGTGAATCTGGCAGCGGGAGAAAGCATTACCTCAACCGGTGGCATCTCAATAGACACAGACACTCTGGTGCTGGGTGACAACAGTCGTTTGAATTCCGGGGATGGCGTCACTGTCTTGCTCAACACTTTTGAGATGGGCGACGATGTGGAAATTTCTGCTGTCAATGACATCGACATGACGGTTCAAAGTCAGGTCGTTCTTAGCGGCCCGGTAAGTTCCGGCGCGGGTTCCATTCGAATTACCGGGGCTGAAGGTCTGGATATTCTGCACAGCCTCAATGCGGGTCAGGATATTGTTCTTACTGTTCCCGAAACCGTGGTTCTGCCCACCGAAAAACACCTGCTGGCTGGACGCAGCATCCGTGTGACTTCTGACTGGCTGGATCTTCAGGGCGACAACAACCTGCACGCAGGGGAGAACCTGACACTCAGCAATAATGGAATGAGTCTGCCTGACACGACCAGCCTCAGAGCTGGCGGTGATATGGCATTGCTGACCAGTGGTCTGGTCAGGTTGAATGGCCAGGTGCAGCAGACCGGAGGCTCTTTCCAGATTAACACTGACAGTGACATCCAGCTTGAGCAGGACATCAATGCCGGTCGACATATTCTGTTGACTACACCTGAAGATGTCTATCTGGAAGTGGGCCGCAGCCTGGTTTCCGGGGAGGACCTGCGGGTTGAGTCCGATGGGCTCTATCTGGGACGAAACACTGTGCTTGATGCCGGTGGCAACCTGGCACTGATTAATAATACTCTGTCACTGCCTGACAGTGTGCAGATCAGCGCGGGTGGTGATTTTGAGCTTGAGACCGATGGAAGGCTCTATCTTACCGGCACCATTGGTGATATTGGCGGCTCTCTGCGGATTCGCACCGATGAACTGTATCTCTATCAGGATCTGAATGCCGGCGAGAGCATTGAGCTTGATACCAGCTACCGCATTTATCAGCAATACCGCAGAAATCTGGTAGCTGGAGAAGATATCAGTCTCAGTACTGACCGTTATTACACTGGTTATCGGACCAGCCTGACGGCCGGGGATGATATTTCTGTGTCTACCCGGGATGGACTCGACTTTTACTACGTCAGCGCCGGTGGTGATTTCGCTGTTGACAGTGAATACGGTGATGTTCACTTCAAGGAGTCTGTCACAGCGGGTGGCGACATGAGTGTTGAGTCTGGCCGTAGTGTTTATCTCTCGTCGTGGAAAGACATCAATGCGGGCTCTCTCGCTGTAGGAACTGCCGATCAGCCCGGGGCTTATCGTTTCTCCGTGGGGTATGGCAGCACCATCGAGACAGAGGGTGACCTGCTGGTGAACACCACCTACACCCAGGACTATCAGGAACTGAACGTTGGCGGTGATTTCACGGCAAGGGCTGAATATGGCTCTATCCATTTCCGTGACTCTGTGACCGCAGGTGGCGCCGTGAATCTCCACTCGGGAAGGGATATCTACCTGTCAGCCTGGGAAGGTCTTAAGGCCGGATCACTGACCGTCGGCACTGAAGGTCAGGAAGGGGCTTACCGATTCACGGTTGGATATGGCTCCTCCATCGAAACCGACGGCGATCTGTTTGTGAACACCACTTATTCTCAGGACTATGAAACTCTGAATATCGGTGGAAACTTTGTCGCCCGGTCTGCTCATGGAAATATTCATTTCGATGAATCAGTCACGGCGGCGGGTATTATCAACCTGGATGCAGGTCGTGATATTTACCTGTCATCTCACAATGACCTTACGGCAGCCTCCCTTTCCGTAGGATCAGAGAGTCAGGCAGGAGCCTACAACTTCTCGGTTGGTCACAGCAGCACCATCAACCTTGATGGCGACCTGCTGGTTCATACCAGACACGATCAGCAGTATCAGGCAACAAACGTCGGTGGCAATGTTAATGCGGTGGCTGAGCAGGGGCGGATTTACTTTGCTGACTCCGTGATTGCTGCAGGGGACATGCAATTGCAGGCAGGGCGTGACATTGACCTGTCAGGCCGCAGTGTCCTCAGCGCCAACTCTCTGACCATTGGCAGTCAGGAGCAGGCCGGGGCATACAACTTCTACGCAGGGTACGACAGCCGTATTGAGATTGCTGACGACATGTTCGTACACACCACAAACTACCAGTCTTATCGTGATGTGACGGCTGGCGGTGATTTTGAAGCCATTGCTCATGGCTGGATCAATTTCGGTGGTGATGTAAACGTGGCAGGAGCGATGAACCTTTATTCCGCGAGGGATATCCATCAGGCTTCATACACTGAGATAAAAGCAGATTCGCTTACCGTCGGTTCAGAAGGATCAGTTGGTGCCTATCGCTTTACTACAGGCTATGACAGCGTTATAGAAACCGCTGGAGATATCTTCATCAGCACCACTTCTTCCCAGAATTACCGTGCGCTGAATGCAGGAGGCGACTTCACCGCCAGGGCAGGATGGGGAGATATTGATCTGGGTGGATCAGTCATTGCTGAAGGTGCTGTGAGCCTGTTCTCCGAGAGGGACATTACCCTTTCGGGCTGGACAGACCTTAAGGCGGCCTCACTGACAATAGGTTCCTCTGAGCATTATGGAGCTGATCGTTTCTCAATGGGTTATGACAGTTCCATCGAAACCAGTGGCGCGGTAACCATTCATACTCGAGGTAATCAGTATCTCGGTAGTCTGACATCCCACGCTGATGGAATGGCCTTTGCCCTGACCTCTGCACAGGGGGGCATTTATGGAAACAATGAATACAGATTCAGCAAGTGGCGCGATGCCAGTCACCTGACAGCCAGCAACGGAGAGGCTGTTCTTCAGGCTGCTACAGGTATCGGGCACCCGCTGGTGGTTGATTTGCCATGGCTTTCAGCAGAAACTGAGAGTGGCAATATCAATATTCTGGCTCGTGCCGATCTTGAGGCCAGTCTGCTTAAGACGACCGGTGGCAATATCTACATGACAACTCTGGGCTCACTGTCCATTGATGAACTGGCAGGTAACGCCTGGCTGGTGGTGGGGGATCTGCTGTTTGCCCGCAAAATGACCATGGAGCGTGGCTCGATTCGTGCTGAAAATGGCGTGGAGGTTGAAGAACTCAGTCTGACTGGCAGGCATGGCGTCAGCTTTTACGCGCCTGATATCCGCGTGACTCAGGTCGATGACGAGGGCACCAGAACGGAAGTCGATACACAGCGCTATGCGTATATCAAGCCCGCCTCTGAAAGCCGCAGTTGGGGGTGGGGGCGATTTTTCTAGGGAGTAATTGGCCTGTCCAGTGATGGGCAGGCCTGGGAGTAGATGTACTTGGACGCGTATAACAAGAAAAATAATGCTTGCAGAAAGCGACTTTTCTCTAAATTCCATTTCTCATTGAATGCAGCCGGACTGGCTTTATGCAGTCTCTGGCTGCAATCAACGGTCACTTTGGCCACACAACTACCGCTGCCAGACCCTTCGGGAAATCTCAGCAGAGACATTGAGAGGCAGAAAGAGCATCTGTTAGAGCCTGAACTGAAAAAAAAGACACCAACTGTGAAGAAGGATCAGGAGCCGGAAGCGGTTCAGGAAAGCGGTGGTCCGGTGCTTCTTTTGCAGGGCATTCGTTTCACGGAATCCAGACATCTGTCCCATGAGGAATTGCAGTCGCTGGCAGAGCCATGGCTCGGCAAAGAGGTCAATTATCAGGATCTGCAAACCCTGCTTGGAGCCGTCAATACACTCTACAAGAGCAAGGGCATTTACACGGCCGCTGCAGTGTTTCCGGAACAGAAAATAGAGAACGGGCTGGTCAGTATCAGACTGGTGGAAGGTCGCTTTGGTGAACTGGTTTTTTCTGGCGAAGTGGAAGAGGATGACAGAGAGTATTTTCAGCAGTGGATCAATACAGACTGGCAGAAAGACTCCATCGATGTTGAAGCGCTGGAGCGGGATATCCTGTTTTATAACCGGGTTCACGGCCAGAGATTGCAGTCAGAGCTTAAGGCCGGTCAGGCGTTTGGATTGACCGATGTTGTTGTTCAGATTCCTGAATCGGAAGAAGGAGCGTCGCTCTATTTTGATAACCACGGCACTGAAAACGCCGGAGAAGAGCAGTTAAGTCTGCTCTACCAGAAAACGTCGGTGTTCAGCCATGGCGACAAATTATTGGGCTATGGCCTGACGTCTGATGGCCTGAAGTCATTCAGCGCCAGCTACAACCGGGTGGTGGGCGAAGAGGGCTGGAGACTGGGAGGCAGTTTCCAGTACACCGACAGCGAGCTGGAAATCACGACAGTTGATGTCGACGTTACAGGTGACACGACACGTTACACCCTGGATGCCAGTTACCTGTTCTGGTCCGACATCGATGGCTGGCTGAACCTGCTTTTTTCTGCCAGCAGTACCCGTTCGGAAAACGCTGTTGCGGATGAACCTTTGTCGGACTACCGTAATGACCAGCTGCAGTTTGGGCAGGAATTGAATCTGCTGGACGACAACTGGCAGGTTAATGGCCGACTGCTGTTCAGCAGGCTGCGCAGCAAGTCCATTCTGAATGATGATGTGCGCTACCTGAGTTTGTTGAACCCGAGCCTGACCCTGATCTATAACTTTGACTCGCCACTCTATGTGCTGTCCTCATGGGAGGCTCAGTGGGCCAATGAAGCAACTCTGCCTTCGAGTCTTGGCTTTGCTCTCGGAGGGTTGTACAGCATTCGAGGCTATAACAACAGTGCTGTGACCGGTGATAAAGGCTGGCGTCAGCAGACAGAGCTGCACTACTCTGGCCTCTACTATCGACAGAGCGCAATCGAACCCTTTGTCTTTCTTGATCATGGCGAGACAAGGATGCCCGGTTCCCACGAAAAACTCACCTCCGCTGGCCTGGGGACAAAAGTCTCTGCCGAATGGGGCGCTCTGGAAATCACCGCCGCCCAGACGCTCGAGCCGGTGGGTGTCTCAGGGAATGACTTTCGGGTTTATGCGCGGTTTAGTCTGACCAGCTGGGATTGAGATGCTTTGAGCATCAAACAGGTTGCCAGGAAGCCTCCCAAAATAATAAGAGGGCGTCACCATTGAATCGTGATCCAGAAGGAATCTCTCATAAAGGTGTTTTGACTCTGAAGCATCTTCAGGAGATGGACTGGAAGCACTTCGAGATCCTGTGTCGAGATTACTATAGGGCTGCTGGATATAAGGCATCACTCAGTGGTATTGGGGCTGATGGTGGAGTTGATATTGTCCTAAAGCATGAAAATCCTGGTAGTCAAAAGCTGATCAACTATATCCAGTGTAAGGCCTGGTCTCATCAGAAAGTCGGCGTTAAAGCTGTTCGAGAGCTGTATGGAGTAATGGCCTCTGATAGTGTCACTTCAGGGATATTTATTACAGCTAGTGACTTCACGAGAGATGCGATATCTTTTGCCAAAGATAAAGACTTGGAGCTGATTAGTGGTGAGGGGCTGCTGAACTTAATTGGAAAATTGTCAGCAGAACAGCAGCAAAAACTGACAAATAATGCGCTGCAGGGGAACTACACAACTCCAACCTGCCCAAGCTGCGATGTGAAAATGGTGCTCAGAACCAGTAGTAAGGGTAAGAGTCAGGGGCAGCAGTTTTGGGGCTGTATAAATTTTCCACACTGCCGGCAGAGACTTCATATAAAGAGTAAGTTTGCTAAAACGAAACCAAAATCGATTAATACTTTAAAGTCATCCACTGCAACTATTGTCAGCAATAGCTCCATTAAAAATGATGTTGAGATTTCCCTGTCAAGTCTAAAGAATAATCAAAGGCAATATCTTAGAATCAAGTCTCCTCCCAAGCAGTCTGGCAAGCTTACAAAGCTGTTGATTGCTGGAGGCTTTGGTGTTGTTACATTTGTATTAATTATGAATATGTTCTCTGCGATTTTCTCCAGTTTTCAGGAGTCGTTTATATCTAAAAGCAAAGTGGTAGCTCAACAACAGAAAGCTCCTGCAATTCAGCAGAAGAGAGAAAGTGTCGTAGAAACTGCAAGTATTACCGAAGCAGAGATAAATGACCAGATAGTTAGTACCAGAAAAATTACTCCGCAGACAGCAGTATTCAAACTTGAGCCTGTAGTGAGACCAACATTAGGTACCAGTGCTCAGGAGCGTCTGAGAACAAAAGATTGGAAAGCAAAAAATCAGGCTTGGCTCGATTGGTATAAAAAACCTTGGGGCTGTGAGAACTGGCGTTCTGATGAACACATGGTGAATTGCACGAACCACAAAATGAAAGCAAAGAAAGAATTTGACTCTCTCTGGTCACAAGGGAAAATTCCACCTTAATTATTCTGTCTAATAAATTTTATGGGTCTCCTAATTATTCTTCTCTTGATTATGCTTTGGCGGAACAAAGTAAAAGGAGGAAGGATGAGTACCAAGAAAATCAGTCACACGACATCAGCTGGTGGCAGCGTTTTTGGTGATTTGGGTTTTACTCCCGAAGAGGTGGTCATGCTGCAAAAACTGGGTCGTTCGCTAATGCTCAAGGTTGCCTGAGGTATAGAATAAGCACTCCAATCCCTCCTTATCACTAAAACCCTCCTTTGTAGTAGCCTGAGCATGAAAATTGGCATGGCAGATTTTTTTTCACAGTAAAAAAAGCAGTGTTAGAAATGAGTATCTATACTTGAGCCTTGGGTTAATTCGGGAATCTGATAAAGCGGAGTGCTTCTCTTTCTTCTGCTATCTGATTGACGACATCTTGTCGTTAGTCTCGAGTGAGTTGGTAAAAATACGACCGGTGACGTTCGTTTGTTTTTCTGCAGATGAATAAACGGCGGCTGGAATTTTTTACGTGACCTTGGCTCTGGTTAAAGCGGCTTCGTGATATTCCCGGATTATAACATCAGAAGAGGCTTTTTTAGTTATGAAAGTTTTAATGGCTATTCCTGTTGGTATACTCCTTTCCGGTTTCCTGTCCACAGCATCCGCAGCAGAAGTGACATTCAGAGATGAAACGGTGGGTTTAGGTTATGGCTTTAGTGCAATAGCTGCAGGTTTTCAACATAATGCTTTTAGATATTTCAGGAAGGTGGGTGGCCTGAAGGCCGCTTTGGACAGTTTTGTTAAGTCTGGTGTTTATCTTCCCGTCAGTACCAGTATCAGTCTCCAGAATGTGAACAATGACCTTCATCCCACTGATGCCAGGTATCCTCAGGGGAGTGTGGCCTGGTCCTTTGATAGTCCCGATGTTTATAAGCCCACCTATACTTTCACTGTTTTTGCAGGTGGCAGATTTTATTATCCTGATGAGCGGCCGTACATGATCACACTGTCAGTGGATGGTAGAGATTACGGTCCAGTGAAAACAAACAAGGAGAGTAACTGGTCTCCCACTTTCTTCAGCAAAGTACCTTTTTCAGATAGCAGTGATGTGGTTATAACCCTGTCCCCGATAGCGCAAGACGAGCCTCAGAGTAATGAACTTTGAGTCTCAAACATTCCGGACAGTTTTTCGCTATCGGGTTCATGTCTTCAGGGTGTAGAGCCTGATTATCTTCTCGGATGCATTCCGGGCGTTGTAACGAGCCAGAACCCTCGCCCACTGCTGCGCGTGATGGGCGGGGAGTGTCAGTTAACGCACTTCCGGAACAGCGCTGAGCAGCCTACGAGTGTAATCATGCTGAGGTCTGGTCATTACATCTTCGGTATAGCCCTGTTCGACAACCTTGCCTCCCTGCATCACCGCGACCCGATGAGCCAGATGAGGGATGATTGAAAGGTCGTGAGTAATGAACAGATACGAGACTTGCAGCTCTCTTTGCAACTCCAGCAACAGATCCATGACTTCTGAGCGGATAGATACATCCAGTGCGCTGGTGGGTTCATCACAAATGATCAGGTCAGGTTCAACCGCAAGCGCCCGGGCGATGGCTATGCGCTGACGCTGACCACCAGAAAACTCGTGGGAATAGCGGTAGCGGTGCTCAGGCTCCAGCTGAACCCTCTTCAGAAGCGATTCAACACGTTGTTCCCTTTCAGCTTTGCTCAGACCCATCTTCAGGCTAACCATACCTTCTTCGATAATGTCACCCACCGTCATACGTGGGTTCATGGAAGAATAAGGGCTTTGGAAGATGACCTGGATTTTTTTGCGAAGGGGCAACATTTCCCTGCGGGAAAGCGCGTGAATTTTCCGGTGGTTGTACCAGATCTCACCACCGGTCGCTTTTTCCAGGTTAAGAATGGCACGGCCGGTGGTGGATTTGCCACAACCCGATTCTCCAACCAGAGCCAGTGTTTCACCTTTGGCGATGGAGAAGCTGATGCCATTAACCGCTTTGGTGTAATCGTGAACTCTCTGGAGGATTCCCTTTCGAATGGGGAAGTGAACTTCCAGATTGTCTACCTTCAACAAGGGAGTAGGATGGGTCTGGGGCCGGTAAGCGTCCATGTCAGGCAGACTGTTAATCAGACGACGGCTGTATTCTTCACGAGGATTCTCAAAGAAATCATCACAGCTGCCTTCTTCAATGATCTGGCCCTGATACATAACGCCAACACGGTCAGCGGTTTCACGAACTACGCCCATATCATGGGTAATCAACAAGACCGCCAGGTCACGGCTGATGGTTAATGCTTTTACCAGCTCCAGAATCTGCTTCTGAATGGTGACATCCAGGGCGGTGGTGGGCTCATCTGCCAGCAGAATATCCGGTTCACAGGCCAGAGCCATAGCAATCATAACCCGCTGCTGCTGACCACCGGACATCTGATGGGGATACCAGTCTACACGTTTATCCGGGTCAGGAAGGCCGACTTCTTCAAACAGTTGGGCAGTGCGTTTTCTGATCTCGTCACCGGTCAGCTTGGTGTGTATTTTCAGGGTTTCTGCAATCTGGTCACCCACTTTTTGAACCGGATTCAGAGAGGTCAGGGCATCCTGAAAGATCATGGCGATCTTTTTACCACGAATGGAACCCATTTCCTGCTCGGTCAGGGCAAACAGGTTGGTGTCATCTTGCCGGATTTTTCCCTGAGTGATTTTCAGAGCATCGGGCAGAAGACGCATGATCGACAACGATGTCACCGACTTGCCACTGCCTGACTCGCCAACCAATGCAAAGACTTCACCCTTGTTCAGGTGGAAACTGACGTCTTTTAGAATCCGGGTGTCGGGTTCATGCCTGAGGACAACATTAAGATTGGATACGTGCAGTGCTGGTTCTTTGTTCTCTGCCGCTTTGGCCATGTTCTCGCTTGAGGCTTCTGTAATGCTCATATCAGGCGGCCTCCAAATGGGTTTTGGGATTAAAGGCGTCATTGACAAGGTCCGAGAACAGGTTGGCTGCCAGCACCAGAACAAACATCAGGGTAAAAGCGCCTGCAAGGTTCCACCAGACAGCGGGTACCCGACTGAGTTCTGCGCTGCCTGCACTGATCATATTACCCCAGCTGTGCATTGAAGAGTCGACTCCTACACCGATGTAGGCAAGTACTGCCTCGGCCAATACCAGACCACTGAAGTCGAGAACAAATATGATCAGGATGATATGGGTTACATTGGGCAGAATGTGTTTGGCGATGATTCTGGCATGACTGACGCCGAAAGCATGGGCAGCCTGGACATAGTCAAGTTGACTGATTTTCAGGGTTTCTGCTCTGAGCAGACGACAGAGGGTGGCCCAGCTGGTAACTCCGAGAATAAAGCACAGGCCGATGAATTTGGCATCACCTTTTTCAAGTCCGGTACTAAAGTAATCAGGGTTCAGGTCAATCCAGATCTGGAACAACAGAGCGGAGGCTGCAATTAAAAGAAGACCCGGAATAGAGCTGAGAGTTGTATACAAATACTGAATAATGTCGTCTACCCAACCTTTGAAATAACCAGCGGCTATTCCAAGGGAAATGGCAATAGGCATCATGATCAAAGTAGCCAGAGTGCCAATCAACATGGCGGTGCGAATACCTTTGAGGCATTTGTAGAGAACATCGTTACCTGCTTTATCTGTGCCCAGGATGTGATAAAGGGAGCCGACGTGAATCATCCAGGTGAGCAGGCAAATAATAATGGCCAGAGTGATATAGGCCGTTTTCCATGGGTAGATGCTGTTTTTGCCTTTCATCCAATAGGCATGGGCGGCAATCAGAAGGGCACTGATCACCAGGCCAGTGAGAAGCGCCTGAAATGATTGCAGGGCAATATCCACAGGCCTGTCATCAGAGGATTCCAGATGCTTACCTGCATGTTTCAAGCTGGCATAATCCCGGTAAGTATTGCCCTGTTCATCTTGCATATTTTCCTTGGAGTATGATTTCAGTGAGAAGGGGGCTGAATAGGTTTTTTCCTTGTCCTCTCCCATTTCGCCCAGCAACAGATCCAGAATACTGTTTATATGGCTGGAGTAATAAACGTCACTTTGCTTCTGACCTTCAACAGACTCGATCGCCTTGCGAAAATGCAGTGAATCCAGAACACCTATGACAATGTAGGTGAGAATAATCAGAAAGCAGGACATGCCCAGTCGGGAACGAAAAACTCTGCTCCAGCGTTCACGGCTCTGGTTGTTGCGAATGATACTGACAATGAATGTGATCATGGCTGCCAGAAGGATAAACAGCAATGCATCACTCCACAAAATAACCGTTTTCATGGATGCTCTCCTAGTTCAGCCTGACGCGGGGATCGACCAGTGTGTATGCAATGTCAGTGGCAATCAGACCTATGATGTAGAGTACTGAGCCAATAAACACCATTGTTCTGACAATGGCGAAGTCCTGGGATTTGAGAGCATCAATCATGTAACTGCCCAGGCCCGGGATGCCAAAGAAGGATTCCATCACCAGGCTGCCCATAAACAGCATTGGAATGACAATCACAATATTGGTCAGAATCGGGATCATGGTGTTGGGCAGAATGTGCCGAAACAGCACGCTGACTTCGCTTACTCCTTTTGCCCTTGCCGTGCGCGCGTAATCCTGATCCGCTTCCTCCAGGAACAGTGTTCGGTAGAGTCTGGCTCCGGCTCCGGTACCGGCAATGACACCAATAACAACCGGAAGAATCATAAACCTGAAGGCATCCAGCCCGGGCTGGAAACCGGACACAGGCACCAGATTCCACAAACGGGTAACCAGATACTGGCCACCAATGATGTAAAACAGGTAAGAGACAGACATCAAACCAACAAAAGAGACCACAAACACTTTCTCAAGTCCGGTATTGCGAAACATAACTACTAAAAGGGCTATGCTGATATTGACCCAAAGCCCGATGAGCAGTGTTGGCAGGGCAAACATGACGCTGGGCCACATGCGCTGGGAAACATCGCTGGTAATATCCCGCCCGCTCTCTGACCGTCCAAAGTCAAAGGTGAAGAGACTGATGGATTTGTTGAAAAAGATGGTTTCTGTCAGTGCTTTCAGACCTTCCTCTTCGTGATTGAAAAACAGGGGCTGGTGGTAGCCATTCGTCTCTTTCCAGAGTTCAATAGCTTCCTCAGTGACGTATTTATCCCCCAGCTGAGCCCGTGCCATATCGTCAGGGGTGTTCACCACAAAGAAGAGTAAAAAAGTAATTAGATTGACACCAATAAGAATAGGAATGGCGTAAATCAGTCGTCTGATAATATAAGCAAGCATGGTAGAACGTCCTAAAACCTGAAAATTATTCTTCAGCCTTTTATTAGCTGTCGGTATTTATGACCAGCCTCTGTCGTCGTCTATAGGCGCGAATCGCAGGAACAAATAAGGCGACAAAAATACCCACGCCTGCCACCAGAGGGACAAGATTGGGTTGGTTCCATTCAGTCTGTTTTTGTTTTCTCACTTCTGAATCGATCTTCAGGTATTTAAGGGTAGCCTTGGAGATGCCATGACGTTTGGTATTAGAAACCCACTGGTTGTTCAGGTAGTACTCCTTCGGGTATTCGCCGGTAAACCAGGGAACATCGGCACGAACCTGATCCAACATTTCGGCGATTAACTGATTACGCTCCGGGCCGGGTTGCATGGTCTTCATCTGCTTGTAGAGCTTGTTGTAGCGAGGGTTGTTATAGTTGGCATTGTTGTTGCCGTCGCATTGACAGGCGACAGGGCTTTGAGGGCCATAAAGCAAGAACAGAAAATTCTCGGGATCAGGGTAATCGGCCAGCCAGCCATAGGAGAACATTTGGTGGTTCCCTGTGCTCATTTTCTCTTTATAGCGATTCCAGTCTGTCGCTCTGAGCTCTAGCTCTATGCCGAGTTTTTTGAGCTGGCGTTTTTGCCAGTCTTCACGGCTTTTGCTGGTGGCTTGGGCCTGAATATCCAGGTAGAGCTTCAAAGGCTTACCTGTTTTGGCATCCCGACCATTGGGGTAGCCCGCTTCAGCCAAAAGCTGTTTGGCGTATTCAATGTCTTTGCGAACAGCCTTGCCATTTTTCCAGTCGTGGGTGTAGGGATTGATGCCTGCCTCTGCTTTCAGAGAACCTTCAATACCGGGAGGAATGGGCCCCATGAAAGGAATGGCGGAGCCGTTTCGGAATATTTCGATATATTCTTCAGAATTCCAGGCAATGGAGATAGCCTGACGCAGCTTTTGCTTTTGCGGGGAGTAACCACCCACCACATCGTCCAGCATATTGAAGCCCATATAGTAGACTGCGGGCTTTACATCCTGGGACAGAGTGATCTGTCTGTCTTGCATTTCACCGGTAAGCTCCACACCCTCAGGACCGATGGTCAAGGCCTGGTCAAAGTTTTGGGTGACGTTGCCGTGGTTTTCTCCTGAGCGGTCGTAATAACCCTGCAGGAACTTGGTCCACATGGGCAAAACTTCTTTGTCCAGGCTGTAAATGGCTTTATCTATGAAAGGTACCTTTGCTCCAGCATCGGCAAGCAACCCTGCCTCTTTATCACCGGGGGCTCCTTCAGTGGGATAAAAATCATCCCTGAAGTTAGGATTTCGTTCCAGAATGATTTCCCTGTTAGGGTCATTCCTGGTCATCATGTAGGCACCTGTGCCTACTGGATACCAATCCAGAGTCAGGTTGTTGTCTTTGAAGCCGGGATTGTTATAGAAGCGATCCGCTTCCCAGGGGATGGGAGCAAAAAAGTGCATGGCCAGCCAGTAAGAGAACTGGGGGTAGATACCTTTTATAGTAATAGAGAAAGTCCGCTCATCAACTCTTTCCAGTCCCTTCATTTTGAATTCACGAAGATCCAGCCACCCGTCTCTTTCAACAGTTCTTAATTCGGCAGTCAGTTCACTCATGCCGTCTATGTACTGAGCAAGGAAGGCAATTAAGGGTGCTTTATTGTGAGGGTCGGCAATCCTTTTGATCTGATAAAGAAAGTCGTCTGCATCCAGTGGTCGGGTCGCCGTCTGATCAAAGTCGGAAAGTGCTCTGTAGTTTACGGTTTCACTTTCATCGTCAAAAAGATAGACGTAACCGCCTTCACTGTTTTTGGCGAACGCCGGGTGAGGCTGATAAATAATGCCTTCCCTGAGGGTGATGGTGTATTGACTGAAGGCGACGTCAAGACTGTCAGCGGCGACCTCCTCATGGCTGGCGTTAAGATAACGAACTTCTGGCATGGATTCAGCCACCAGAGGTTGCAGTTCATAAGGCCTTTTCAGAAAGTGATAACCAAGAGGAGGTTCGTAGATCTGGTCGATCAGCATACTTTCATCAGTGCTGTATGAAATAGCCGGATCAAAGTGCTGAGGGGGGAGCTGAAAATTGGTGTAGTAGACAGTCTTGTTCTGATGATCAGAACTTTCCTGATGAGGATTATTCCAGGGACCTGAGCAGCCCGTCAGCAGAGTGAAAGCTGTCAGTGTGGCAGCCAGATATCTGGTTGCTTTTCGGTTCATAATAACTTCATCCCCGTTTTCTAATAATTGTTCGTCGATGTCAGAGCTACTGGGTCATGACCGGTGTTTTAATAGTCGGGTAATGTCTGTCAAGTGTCTTGTTTTAGGATTCTACTTATTTGTCAGAGAAACGTCATCTAAAGCAGAACTCCAGTCGTTTTAGTAAAATCCTGGCAATGATCTGCCAGATGCGACGGAGTCTGTAACAGTCTGTTTTTTCTCAAAATCTGTTGCATCAGTTATACGACTAAGAAATAATGATTATTCCTGATGCTTTTATCCTGCAGAAGGATAAAGATAGCGCTAATAGACAGCACTACCAAGTACTATTAAACAGCACCTCTAATCTCGGCCAACAGCTGGAAAGCAGCCTGATCTTCAACCAATACATGGTCTGCATCATCAAGAATAAAAGGTGAAGGAGTACAACATGAACAATACCGCCCAAAAGACCTTTATCATGTCTAAAGCCACCCATACCGGCAATATCTGTCGTGTTGTCCATGTGGCAGGTCAGGGCGGAATGCTGACCCCCCTGCCTTGACGATCCGTCAGCACTGACCGGAAAGGGTCAAACAGTGTTAGGAGCAATCCATTTAGAGCAACCAATGTAGAGCGAATGCATTCGCTGTAACCTTTTATCTGTATTGGTTTAAAAAAGAATTTTAAAAAGTTGTATTGACTTGTTTCGGTACCCTGCAGGTTTGGCTTTGGTCGTCTGTCTGTGAGCTGTATTCAAGTATTTCGGGGGAAGTAATGGATATTTTCTGGAACCTCGGATGGTTCTTTAAGCGCCACTGGCAGCGCTACTGTTGTTGTGTCCTTTTTTTGGTCCTCGTCTCTATCGCGGAAATGCTGCCGCCCTGGCTGATCGGGAAGTTGGTGGATGATATTCAAGCGGGCGACTTGTCCAGAGGTGACATCACTAAACCTGTGTTGCTGATCGCTCTCATCGGTGTGCTGGTGTACGTCTTCAGAAATGGCTGGAGAGTTCTGTTGTTCGGTGGTGCTATTGAGCTGGGCCGGGTAATGAGAAGTCGTCTGTTTCATCACTTTACCCGAATGTCGCCAGAGTTTTATCACCGCCATAAAACCGGTGATTTGATGGCCCACGCAACGAATGATGTGAGAGCAATTGAAGTCACCGCTGCTGAAGGTGTTTTGACCCTGGTGGATTCGATTATCGCCGGAACTGCCGTAGTTGTAGCCATGATTTGGGTGTGCGGTTGGCAGATGACGGTCGTGGCCATCATGCCTTTTCCAGTCATGGCCTGGCTCATGTTTCACTACGCCTCCCTATTACATAAGCGTTTTCGCACGGCACAGGAAACTTTTTCTGAACTGAATAATCGGGTTCAGGAGTCTGTTTCAGGAATAAGAACGATTCGGGCCCATTATTTGAGTCAGGCCCAGAAAGTTAAATTCAGGGAAAGATCTGAACAAACCAATGATGCCAACCTGAAGGTGGCCCGTGTTGATGCACTGTTTGATCCAACCATCGTTTTGTGTGTTTGCCTCTCCATTATGGCAAGTCTTGGCTTCGGCTCATGGCGCATAGCTAACGGTCTCATGACTGTGGGAGAGCTGACGGCATTCACCATTTATCTGGGTCTTCTGGTATGGCCCATGTTGGCTTTTGGTTGGCTCTTCAACATAGTGGAGCGTGGCAGTGCATCCCTGAATCGCCTGCAAAAACTGATGGCAGAGCAGCCGGATGTGGAAGACAGAGCGGCTGATGTGCAGGAAAAGCCCGAAGGGGATATTGCGTTTTCAATCAGCGCCTTCACTCATCCGGGGGCTGAACAAAAATCTCTGGGGCCACTGAATTTTCGGGTAGAAAAAGGAGCTTTTGTCGGAATCTGCGGTCGAACAGGCAGCGGTAAAACGACCCTGTTCAGACTCTTACTGAGGGAATATGAGCAGGAGGGTGTATCCATAAAAATAGGGGGGCGACACCATGACTCCGTGAGTTTGGATGCTCTGAGAAGTTGCTTTGCCCTGGTATCTCAGGAGCCTTTCCTGTTCTCCGCGACGATTGCTGACAATATTGCTTTTGGACGACAAGGCGTTGCTCGCAGTGACATTGAGCGAGTAGCAAAACTGGCCTGTGTTCATGATGACATTCTGGGCTTTACCGAAGGTTATGAAACTATGCTGGGGGAGAAAGGTATCAACCTATCAGGGGGGCAGAAACAGAGGATCACTATTGCCCGCGCCCTGTTGTTGGAAGCGGATATTTTGCTCTTTGATGATGCATTCTGTTCTCTGGACATGAAGACAGAAGCACAGATTCTGGACAATCTGATGAACAGTGACCGACAGCAAACGTTGCTTCTGATTACCCAAAGACTGACCAACCTCCATAGAGCCGATCAATTGATCGTTCTGGAGCAGGGGGAGATATCAGAGTCCGGCAGTCACAACGAGCTGGTCAGAAGCGGGGGCTGGTATTCACGCATCTTCCAGCGTCAGGCCATGGAGATTTCAGCTCAGGAAAAGAGCGAGGAGGGCGTAGAGCAGTTGGCTGCAAGTTGATACTGGCAGCCGTATGAGGAACTTATTGAACAGGTAGACGTTGACGGATCAGGAGTTCAAGACCTGCTATATCGCTGCGTATGCTGGATACATCATCCTTGAGTGAGGCAACATCACTTTTAAGTGTGGAAACATCACTTTTAAGTGAGGCAACATCACTTTTGAGTGTGTCAACATCACTTTTGAGAGAAGAAGAATCACTCCGCAAAGTGCTTATTTCTCCATGGATAACAGCGAACTCTTCATCGACACGCTTAAACCCGGCCATAGTCGCTTGGGTTAGGGCCGAAAGATCTGACCTGACCAGACTAATGTCTTTTTCAACCCGGTCAAATCGACGATCTATCCGGTCAGATTGATCCCGATTATGGTGTTCGTGTTCCAGTACATCGACCCGTGTTTCAAGGTTACTGTGATTTTCCTCAAGTAGCTCAATCCTCGGCTCAAGAGACATATAACTTTCTCCATTCTTATTGATAGTGGAGGAAGCTTAGCAGAGCAGATTCTGACCGTGATTAAAAAAATAATAGAAGAAGTGTGTGGTGATAGAAAAACTACATAAGGAGTGAACCCTGGAAAGGTTAGATAAAAAGGAGCAGTTCAGAAGATTGCTTCGTTATGGATTGCCTTATAAAAACAGGCTGATTCTGAGTTTTACCCTGCTGATGATAGCAACGGCTGCAGGGCTGACAGCACCGGTCATCATGAAAATGTTTATTGATGATCATGTGGTGCCGGGTAACTGGCAAGTAGCCCCTATGGTCATGATGGCATTCGTATTTCTCAACTTGTATTTGCTGGATGCAGTGATGACCTGGCTGGAGACCCTGCTGTTCCAGAAAGTGGCTCTGGCTATTGTGCACGACATACGCCTGCAGGTGTTTAATCACCTCTTTCGTTTACCTATGGCTTATTTTGAGAGGGAGCCAGTGGGTAAGCTGGTATCCAGTGTGACCAACGACACCGAAACGATCAAGGATCTGTTTGTCACCGCTTTGCCAGAGACATTAAAAGGTGCCATTACGGTGGTCGGTGTGGTGATCGCGATGTTTTTGCTGAATGCCAGGCTGGCCTGGTTCTGTATAGCGATATTGCCATTTATTCTGGGCTGTATTTACCTCTATCAGAAATTCAGCCATCCGGTATTTCATTCCTCAAGGGCTCTGCTGAGTGAAATCAATACCCGGGTGAATGAATCCATTCAAGGCATGTCTGTCATTCAGACGCTGTGCCAGCAAAAGCGGGTCAGTGAGCAATTTGAAGCGGCTAACAGGGAATATAAAGAGGTACAAAATCGACTGGTGCGTATCAACGGTCTTTTATTGAGGCCGATGGTGCATCTTGCTTCAGCCTTGGCTTTGGCATTGATGGTGGGGGGCTTTACGGGACAGGCGCTGAATGGTCCGATTGAAATTGGTTTGCTCTATGCCTTTATCAACTATCTGGATCGAATGTTTGAGCCGCTGACTCAGGTCACTATGCAAATGGAGGTACTTCAACAGTCGGTCGTATCAGCGGAGCGAGTATTTAGACTCATGGATGAGTCTGTTGAATCCGGGCAGGAAAGCATCAAAGAGTCTCTGATCTCAAAAGGAAAAATTGAATTCAGAGAGGTAGAGCTTTCTTACGACGGTAAAAACAAGGCGCTGGACGGCATTACCTTTACGGCGGAGCCCGGACAATTTATTGCTCTGGTCGGTCATACCGGCAGTGGCAAGAGTTCTATTGTCAACCTGCTGATGCGATTCTATCAGTATCAGAGTGGACAGATTCTGATTGATGGTCAGCCTCTGTCCAGCTTTCCTGAAAAAGAATTGAGGCAGCAATTGGGATTGGTTTTCCAGGAACCCTTTGTGTTTGAAGGCAGTATTGCCGAGAACATTCATCTCGGTCATGAACATGTGACGGAGAAAGAGATGTGGCATGCTGCGCAACTGGTTCAGGCGGCAGAATTTATAGAAAAGTTGCCGGACGGTTATGCCCAGGTACTGGGTGAAAGGGGGCAATCGCTGTCCAGTGGTCAAAAACAGCTGTTGTCGTTTGCAAGAACACTGGCCCAGAACCCCGGCATTCTGATCATGGACGAAGCGACGGCCAATGTTGACAGTGAAACGGAGCAGGCCATCAAGCAAGGTTTGAAAACCTTACGGGAAGGCCGGACCACAGTGGCTATCGCACACCGTTTAACCACGATAGAAGATGCTGACCAGATTCTGGTCATGGAAAAGGGACGGATAGTACAACGGGGGACTCACCAGCAATTGCTGGCAGAGCCGGGCCTGTATCTCGATATGTACCAGTCCCAGAGAAACCAGATGGAGGGTGAGTCACCGCTGGCAGAGGCCAAACCATTCCAGCCAGTGATGTAAGTGTCTCAAAAAGTCTGATGAAAAGAAGCGGTTTCTGTCAACGCCGAGGCTGCTTTATTTCAAATCAAGGCAGAGGTCGTCCTCTGGAGGCGATATAAAGCTTGTACCAGTCTTCCCTGTTTAGATGAACTTCCATCGCCTGAGAGCATGCGCGAATACGATCTTTATCCGTTGTGCCAATAACGGGCTGAATGCTGGCCGGGTGTCTCATCAGCCAGGCCAGAACAATGGCTTCTCTGGAAGTCTGATAGTCTTCAGCCATCTCGGTGACCTGTTTTGCAGTGGCCTGAACGGCCGCTGGTTCCTTACTGGTATCTTTTCCGGTGAACAGTCCCTGATCCAGACAGCCCCAAGCCTGAAGCTGAATGCTATTCTTACGACAGTAATCAATCATTCCCGGCGTAAAGCCAGTGTCGGCACTCTCATTCATGGCAACCAATATCCCGTCTTCCACGAAGTCACAACGGGCAAGACTGATGGGCAACTGGTTGGCTATCAAAGGCTGTTCGATGCAGGAGTGAAGATAGGCGATTTGATGCTGGTTCATATTGGAAACACCAAAGTGCCGTACTTTTCCGCTGTCGTATAGACGAGTAAACGCTTCGGCGATTAAATCGGGCTCCATCAGCGGGTCAGGGCGATGCAGTAACAGAATATCCAGATACTCTGTACCGAGTCTTTCGAGAATGCCATTGACACTGAACTCTATCCATTGAGGAGAAAGATCGTATCGACCGGGGTTATCATCGTCGGCAAAGCGAATGCCACATTTGGACTGGATGATCAGGCCTTGGCGAAGTCTTGGCTCTGCTTTAATAACATTGCTGAATGCCTGTTCTGCTTTGCCCATGGCGTAGATATCAGCATGGTCAAAGAAGTTAATGCCACACTCCAGGGCTGCATTTACGGTATTATGGGCCAGAGTAGAGTCGTGATCGGAAATAGGATTATTGTTCCACTCACCTCCGAGACCCATACAACCATAAATCAGTCGGCTGGCTTTAGGAATGTGAATCTGTAGCGGGAAACGATTCATACTCAGCTCTCTTCTTAAGGACCATTCGGAAAGCTCAAGGCGGTTCGGAAAAACTCATTGCTGCATTGACATTACTATGGCTGTTTGTTGGATATTCGGTCAGTATTCAGAGCACTACTTCTTTTGTCTGGCTTTAAAAGCGGCCAGCTGTTCTTCAGATGCGGGCTGCTGATGCTTTTCTTTCCATTGGGAATAGGGCATGCCATAGATACGTTCTCTGGCTTCATTGTCGGACACTTCAACACCCAGATCATCAGCAGCCGTTTTGTACCACTTGCCCAGACAGTTCCGACAAAAGTTTGCCAGAATCATCAGGTCAATATTCTGCACCTCTTTATTATCATCAAGGTGCTTTAGCAGACGGCGAAAAGTAGCTGCGTCCAGTTTATCCTGAGTTTCCTGATCAATCTGTGTATTCATCACATCTTCCTTATAAGTTTGGCAGGCAGTGTAAGAAATTGTGGGTCAATAAAAAAGCCCCGGAGTTTTCGGAGCTTTCTTCAGGGATTATCTGGACTTTTTATTGGCTAAAGGCTTTTTCCGGGCTACCGGTTTCTTGCGGGGAGCCCGGTTATCCCATTGACCACCACGGGCCTTCTGGAATTTTCCCGCAGGCTTTTTGTTGTGTGGTCGGCGGTTGTCTTTGCTCTGTTCTTCCGCAGGTACCAGCTGATTGGGGCCGTCGCCGATCAGTTCAGAGCGGTTCATCTTTCTCAGGGCGTTGCGAAGGACATCCCAGTTTCTGGAGTCGTGATAACGCAGGAAGGCTTTTTGCAGACGACGTTGTTCCAGCTCTTTGGGAATATAAAGTCTGTCACCCTTGTAATTGAGCTTCTTGAGCGGGTTACGACCGGAATAGTACATAGCCGTTGCCAGGGACATAGGCGACGGATAAAAGGTTTGTACCTGGTCGACACGGAACTTGTGACGCTTCAGCCAGAGCGACAGGTTCATCATATCTTCGTCTTCACAACCCGGGTGAGCGGCAATGAAGTAAGGAATGAGATACTGCTTTTTTCCGGCTTCTTTGGAGAACTTGTCGAACATTTTCTTGAAAGCGTCGTAGGTGCCCATGCCGGGTTTCATCATCAGGTCCAGAGTACCTTTCTCGGTATGCTCCGGCGCAATCTTCAGATATCCACCGACGTGATGTGTGACCAGCTCACGGACGTATTCCGGATCTTCTACTGCCAGATCATAACGAAGACCCGAAGCAATGGCGATTTTCTTGATGCCGGGAATGGCACGGGCTTTTCGGTAAAGCTCTGTCGTTTGCTTGTGTGAGGTTTCCAGATTTTTGCAGATACCGGGGAACACACAGGAAAGACGGCGGCAGCTGGCCTGAATCTCTGCACTCTTGCAGTTCAAGTGATACATGTTGGCAGTGGGGCCACCCAGGTCAGAAATCTGACCGGTAAAGCCTGGCACCTTGTCCCTGATCTCTTCCAGTTCCTGCAGAACGGATTCCTGGGAACGACTCTGGATGACCCGACCTTCGTGCTCGGTGATGGAGCAGAAAGTACAGCCACCAAAGCAGCCCCGCATGATATTCACGGACGTTTTGATCATGTCATAGGCCGGAATTTTGGCATCACCGTAGGACGGGTGTGGCCTGCGTTGATAAGGCAGGGCGAAGACACCATCAATCTCCGGCGTTTCCAGAGGAATGGGGGGCGGGTTTACCCAGATTTCCCGGTTGCCATGTTTCTGCACCAGCACCCGGGCATTATGGGGGTTGGATTCCTGGTGCAGCACTCGGGAGGCATGGGCGTATAGGGCTGGATCTTTACGCACTTTTTCAAACGACGGCAGACGAATGCAGCTTTTGCTGGAATCGAATTCAGTCTTGCGGTGCAGCGGAAGTGGAACAATACGGACAGGCTGAATATCCGACTGCTGTCCTTTTTTGGATTCGCACTCTTCTTCCTGCACATATTCGTACGGGCTGGTGCCATAGGCTTCTTCCAGAGATCCCGGATCTCTTGGCCAGTCGATACGGGTAGAGTCGATTTCGGTCCAGCCTTCTGGTGTGCCAGGCTTAACGACAACCGTACCGCGAATATCATCCATATTTTTGATGTTAACGCCTGCAGCCAGTTTGTCCGCCACTTCGGCCATGGCTCGCTCAGCGTTGCCATAGAGAAGGATATCTGCCGTGGAATCCATCAGAACAGAACGGCGCACTTCATTACTCCAGTAATCATACTGGGCAATCCTGCGAAGGCTGGCCTCAATACCGCCAATAACGACGGGCACATCGTTATAGGCTTCTTTACAACGCTGACTGTAAACAATCACCGAGCGATCAGGTCGTTTGCCCGGCTCTGCATCCGGTGTGTAAGCATCGTCGTTACGAACTTTCAGGTCGGCAGTGTAGCGGTTGATCATGGAGTCCATGTTGCCGCCGGTGACACCGTAGAAGAGGTTGGGCTTACCCAGACGCATAAAGTCTGCTGTGTTGTTCCAGTTTGGCTGGGCAATAATGCCCACCCTGAAACCCTGGGATTCCAGGAAACGGCCAATGACTGCCATACCGAAGCTGGGGTGATCTACGTAGCCATCGCCTGTGACAATGATGATGTCGCAGGAATCCCAGCCTAACTCATCCATCTCTGCTCGGGTCATGGGGAGGTAAGGCGCTGTGCCATAGCATTCAGCCCAGTACTTTGGGTAAGAAAACAGTTCCTTGGCAGGTACAGGTTGCTGCAGAGAGGAGTGACTCATGAATGTTCTGGTTTTATCTGTTCTATCTGAAGGGGCACTATTCTTTCAAAAAATGTGTCGTTTAGATAGCAAGAATTGCTGCCAAGGGATGAGATGAAACCGAAGTGATGTGGTGATAAACCATCCCTGCCTCGGTATGACCATCATTGATTCATGGCAAAGGCAGGGTGGTCAGATACTTAAGTACTCAGCCATACGGAATCGAATATTTCTGGCTTATTGGGCAGGTGCTCTGCAAGGCGCAACGACGGGAACATAGCAAGCTATGTGACCAGAGTTGCAACGCAGCACGACTGCATGGATGCAGGAGCTAGCAGCCTGTCGGACTTAAGACTGTCCTACTGCGGTTGCAATAAATTGGTCTAAAAATCCCTGTTTCTTCGTCAAATAGCTCGCTATTCTCCTCAGAAACAGAGATTTTTATCCTCAATTTCTTGCAATCCTCGCTACGGACGCTTAAGTCCGACAGGCTGCTAGAGCAACGCAGGAGCAGTTGCCGCGAGTGCCTGAACAATAAGTCAGAAAATATGATTTCGTATGGTTGAGTACTTACACAGAGGTGAAGCGCTTGATCAGGCTCAGTTCAGCGTCTGCATCCTTCATGGAAGAGAGCACTTCGTTAGGAACATCGGATATATGACCGATAAACCTCTTGATATCCTTTGTCTCTGTAATCTCTTTATCACCGGTTGCTGCACTCATGCTGTCTCCGATACTGCTATCCAGTCCCTGAGAGCCCAGAATTTCTTCTGCCAGAGCGGGGTCTCCGCCTTCCAGTGCATTGATAGCTGCCTCAAGCTTCTTCTTGGCTTCTTCTGATTCTGCCTGTTGCTGGAGAGTCTGCAGCAGAGCCTTTCTTCTCTCAAAGTGATCAAGACCTTCGCTGGCAATCTGCAGGCCTTCAGTGGCATCGCTCACTGGAGAGCCGGATTCATCAAAGACTTCATTGCGCTCTTCGGTATCATCCGTTTTTGATGGGTGATTATCGGTTTGTTCAGAGGAGCCGATTTCCACCATGGAGGCTGGCATAAAAGGACTCGCATGTTTGATTAAGCTCACATCCGCATCCCCGGTCTGCTGCAGCATAAAGTCAATTTCATTTTTGGAGAAGATACTCAGATGAGAGTTGTCTTTGCCGGGGTTGACCTCTCGGTCAATCATCAATGCGGTTTCCCACAGCATGACTGGCGGGAACAGGAAAGACAGGGCTTTCAGGAAAATATTGTCAGGATTAGCTGTAGCCTCGGCACTGGCGCTGTTAGCCTCTTCAATGTGTTCCCGAATACGCTCGATATTACTATCATGCCGCTGTTGAGCATCAAGGGAAGCCATCTCAATCTTGTTTTCAGCGTATTTAACCGAGCTGTCTTCCAGGCTGGCATTGATCTGAGCCAGTATTTCTTCGAGCTTATCAGCGGTCAGTGTGCCCTCGACATGCTCTGTCCGAAGTTGGTCTACGGCATTATCGATGTCTTGTAGAACATGAGGAGGGGCTTGCACCATCGTTGACAGTTTGTTATCGATATGATGAAGCGGTTCATTGACGGGCAGATTCGCTAACTCGGGGCGGTTATTGGAAACTGAGTTGGGAGTCTCACCAAATATTCCTCCAATCTCGCCTCGCAGCCTGGCGGCGGTCTGTTGGGTTACCTGCTTTTCAAGGTTACCCACTTCACCTGTTATTGCTGAATCGGGTTCTGGAATGCTGGGAGCCTTTGAAGCACCAATAGGCCAATCAACCTGAACTTCCCCGTTTATGACGGATATCGTGTTACTGTTGTCAAAGCCGCTGGAGACCGGGTTAGTCTTCTCAATCTCTTTTAGAACTTCTGCCTGCGTTGGGACTACAACTGCACTATTGCGATTAACTGAATCGACCATCAGGACTGCCCTCCCTTTTCGTCCTCAAAGTTCTGGAGCAGGTTTTCGACCCTTTTCAGCTCCAGATGTGTAAACTGATGTTTTCTGGCATCTTTCAAGGCACTTTTATAAATCACTTCAGCAATGCCTCTTTCCTTCAGAGCCAGATAGCAATCGCCCATATAGACTTTGGCCAGTGGATTACTGATATCCATTCGCGCAGCGTATTCGAGGGTTTTGATGGCCTGACCGTAGGTCTTCAGCATCATCTGACAGGAACCCAGGCAAAGAAAGTTACGGGCATTCCAGTGATCATAAAAGCAGAGATATTGGAAGATTTTGGCAGCCTCTTCAAAGTGACCATTCTGGTACTGGCTGTAGCCATGGGAATAAATGGACTCAAGGGCTTTCTCACTCATCTGGTTGGCTTCTGCCAGCGTTCCTCCAGTGAGCAGGTATTCGGTGATAGTGGCCAGTTCCTGACTGTCAGGGGCCTGTAAGGGCTGTTTCGACATCGACGGCATCCTTGCTGGTATATCAATTGACTGTTTCTAAAGGTATAGCATCCGCTTTCAATAGACTCCTGCCTGTTAAGACGAAAGTTATAAAAAGGTCTAATGAGTGGTTCAAGGTCCTTTCTTCGACTTATCGCCTGCCTTTTCAGGTTTGGCTTGTTTTACCGGTTGCTTCGTAAACAACTGGTAATCTTCCTCGAAACCGCATTGAAAGTAATGCTCCATAGAAGCAAACCATTGGTGTTCTCCCTCGGAATAAGTGGAGTATTCCAGGCGCAGGTGGGGTTCCGGGTTTGTGCAGAGGTCGAGTTCCTCGGGCCTGACCAGACCTGGCCGGAAGTAGAGCTTATTGCTCATCGGCAGGTTAGCCTGGATAGGAATGTTCAGAGCATCTGACAGAAAGGTAAAGTCAACGCCAAAATACCAGGAGTCTTTCAGAAAAGTACCCTGCTGTACTCTTGCCAGCAGTGCTTTTAAATCCAGCTTCTCAGGCACAGCTTTGCCATCAGGTGTTTTTCCTGTCTCATTGAGAACTTCAAGATAGTCACAGAGCCTTGTCTGGATTTTCAGGCCCAGTTCACCGGGATCGGCATTTTCCTCTTTAACAGCGGTGGCTTGGGGTTGAGGTTCTGTTGGACCTTTTTCTCTTCGCCCCTGCCGCTTCCCTTTTTTGCCTTTTCTGGATTTTGCAGCGGTCAGATTTTTTTCCTGAAAGCTTTCTGAATCATAGAGCTTCATGGGTGCTATAAGCTTGTGCTCTAAGATCGAAATGCCCAGGGCGACCATCATGTTCTCGGGAATAGGCAGCTTCAGGGGTAGCAAAACCTCTTGAGGTTCTTCAATGCCTGTAACTAATGGGGCTTCCATGTCCGTTTCATTGAAGTCCTTTGAAAATTCAGCGCTAGCCACCGGAAGGGTTGCCATGGATGAGGTTGCCGGGTCGGACAGGGAGCCCTGTGCAGAGTCATCACTGCGGCCAGGCGCAGGGCCCGGATCATCAGGGTTCAGGGTCTGTTGTTTGTCTTCAGTGGAGGTAGGGCTGGTTTTTTCATCCGGCGTCGGGGTGTTTGTTTTCGCGATTGAAAGCGTCTGTCGGACTTGAGCCGCCTGTTCACATGTAAGGGTTTTTGCCAGCATTCCCATACTGGTGTCGAGATTTTTGCCGAGTTCTTCCAGATCCTTGATGTGATCGGCTAGCTCGCGATGTCGTTCTGAGTCACTTCTTAACTCACTGCGTCGCTGTGAGCCAATTTTTTTAGACAGCTTGTAATGCTGAATCATTTGACCCCGTCGGGCATAAATATCTGGAATGTCCCTGCAGCATTGAATGACGGCTTTTCCCTCTGCAACCAGGTACTCCATGTCATTGTGAAGGTCCACCAATGCATCAACAAACTCTGGCTGATCTTCATTAAGGCTAAAGAAAATCTCCTGCGCTTCTTTGACGGCCTTATTCATGATCAGGGTGTTGATACTGATTTGCTGCATATTAAGCTTGAACTGCTTCAGTGCTTCCCTGAATTTGATGTCTTTCTCCAGCTCAGGCGGACCCTGATTTTCCAGGGCTTCACTGTAGGCATAAACGGGCTCAATCATTTTGTGAACAGACTTCAGTTGACGCCGAAGCCTGGAGGTCACCATGTCTGCATAACTGTAGTGAGCCTGAGCCTTGTCAAAGCCGCTGACCCGGGAATGATGAATCACTTTCTTGAAGATATTGTTCAGAACACCAATAGGCTCTTTTCTGGCAAACGCCTCAGCTGCCTCGTTCAGAGTACTTTCCAGATCATAGGGCTTTGGCTCAGGGGGCTCTGGCTTCTTCTCTGCGGCTGCGGCCTGTATGGCCTGCTTTTTCTGCCATTGGGCCTCCTGTCTCTGTTCTTCTTTTTCCCGACGTTTTTTTGCTCTGGCCTCCAGTTTTTCTTTGATCTGCTTTTGTTCCTCTTCTTCTTCTCTAATCAGGTCGGAAGCTATCTGAACGACCCCTGCTTCGCGCTCATGAAGATCCTTTATTACTAATTGGTAGTCGTTGTTGATCCGCTCAAAAAGGTACACCAGCGCAGCCCATAGGTCGTCAGTTAGCATTTTTTTCTTGTTAATGGTTCTGATCAGGGTTACTAACTCAGTTAACAGAACTACAGTCCCTTCCAGCCGTGCTTTAAAGTAGGCCAGTGGTTCAGGGCGGTCATAAAGATAGGCTAGCGATACAATTAGGGAATGGCAGAGCGAGAAAACATCCTGTGGGGCAAAGTCAGGATTATTTGCTTCCATCTGTTTCCGGAAGAACTGCAAGAAGCGCTCAGCTTGTTTGGGGTTGTCTGCCAGAATGGCGGCATTGATCAGATGCTTGACTCTCCAGCTGCACAGCTTCACTACTTGTGGCTGCTCCGGGTCGAAGTCAGTCAACCACTGGATGAAGCAGCAGGAATGGGTCGCCAGCATTTGGCGAAGTTTATCCTTACCGTCAGTGGGCATGTAGTCATCCATAGCCAGATCAGCCAGCATGGCTGCCCCGAAGGCCGCTCTATCGAGGGCAATAAGGCTTTCTTCAAGTTTTGAATATTGTTCAAGCCCCAGCTGACATTGAATGACTTCCTGGTACATTTTCATGCATTCTATGGACTGGGGCAAAAAGTCTTCTATCCTTTGGCGGAAGGTTTCGCTCCCTCGTATGGCATCAAGTTTAGGAATTACCTTGAGAGCCGCGAAAAAGCGTATTCCACAAAAACTGGCATAAAGGTGTATCCGTTTTTTCTCTTGCCAGTACTCCTTGTGGCGTTTGTCAGAATTTCCCAGAATGACGAGGTCTTTCAGGAGATTCTGTTCCTCTTCGCTGACCCGTCGCGATCTGGCAGCTCTTCTGGCGGTGCTTTCCAGTTTTCCATAAGCTCTGTAATCCGACTGGAGCACTTGGTACATCTGGTTCACATTGGAAAAATGCGCATCCAGTAATCGTTTCATCTCTACGAACAGAACCCGAGTGGACTCTTTGTAGCCATCATAAAGTTCACATTTAAGTTCGGGTTCCCTTTTATTTAAGTCATTCTCTATTATAAACGCGGCAATGGCTTTTCGGGACTCTTCGACCTTATATCCCATTTCGGCCATTTCATCTGGAGTGTATTTCTTGCTGCTGACGCTGCGCCTGGATAGCTGCCCGTCTTTGCCAGCCATGGTAGTCGCTCTCGCTACCAGATTTTCACCGCTGGTGGGAGTAATATCACGGTGATTACGTTGACCTGTGACTTTGCTTTCCTGTTCAGAGCCTATTGAAGATTGAGAAGGGGGAATATTCCCTGTTTGGGGAGAGGGCATACCCCGATTTGTTCCGTCCACTGTAACCTCCCTTTTACCAGTTCGTTTTTTTCGGTTTAGAAAGTCTAGCAGATTTGTCAGCAGAGGCAGGATGGCAGGAAGCTGGCTCACAGGAGCCAGCTTTAAGTTAGGGATAGGTCAGATATCCCAGTGCAGACCCAGGTTAAAGCCCTTCATGCTCTCATCGTTATAGATGCCCTTGGTGCCATCCATATCGATTTCGTAGAGGCGGTAGCCAGCCTGTAGTTTCAGGCCGGCAAACAGGTAAAAACGGGCACCCACTTCCAGATCATTAAAGTCAGTATCTTCAGAACGCCCTGCGAACAGCTTACTGTAAAAGCTGATAGTGCTGGCCTGAAACAGCTCCACATCGGCAGTTAACATGGGGATTGTATCGCTGAATGAGGCGTCCAGGTATTTACCGCTGTCAAAGCGACGAAGCCCCAGGCCCAGGTCCAGGGCAATATTGCCATTATCCAGAATTTCGTAGTAGCCGGAGGCATCATAACTGTCGAATTTCAGCTTGTCATGATTGAGTTTGCTGTAGCCTACCGAGAGATTGGGGAGCAGTGGGATAGGGTGCTCTATCTGTCCGTAAACGGTGTGAAAGTCACCGTGATCGTCAGTATTCCAGTAGTTGTAACCCAGTTTTGCGCCAATAATATCTGCCTGGGCAACGTTAATGCTGGCCGCCAGGATGACAGCCGTCAGAATCGATTTTTTCATTTGTCGTTATTACTTAGATAAAAATAACAAAATTACCGTTTTGAGCACTGGCTCCTATGCTGACTTTTACCAATAGCCAATGCTCAGCGATATTTCATGTCCCTGAGGAGGGGGTCGCAAAACTCTCTACAGCGTGGGAACGAGTTGACTCCCGTCATTCCCGGCTTCATTCCCGCGAAGGCGGGAATCCACACTGACTCACCACCAGAACCATACTGCCCGGTGCCCCCCTGGCCTTGTCATCCCCGAGAAGGCAGAGATCCACCGTTGGCGCTGGATTCCCGCCTTCGCGGGAATGACGACCTCAGAGCATGGGAACGAGCTGTTGGAGTTTTGCGACACCCTCTGAGGGGAGAGGATGTGGCGGTAAATCCTAACTTCGTCTATATAACTGTGTCTAGAAAAAGATAACTCCAATAGCTCTGAGGCAGCCGGTTCTGAATTATCAATTTTTAGCAGTGGTGAAATCTGATGCGTTTAGTTCGAATGGCTTTATCCAGTCTGACAGGAGCTTTCCTTTCACTGTCTATGGCACATGCGCAAGCAAATAAAGCGTGCTGGCTTACAACCTATGCCAACAGCTCGTACAGCGTCGATGCTCTCTCTGAAATCATCGAAGCAATGGACGATGTGCCACTTTGTGTGATGAATTCGCCGACACGCTCTGGCATTGAGGTTGGGCATGTGGCCTATGAGGGAGTAGAAGGCAGCGAAGTTCTGGCCTGCCTGTACAAGGATTCCAACGGAAATAACTCTTACGGTTATGAATTTCAGTGGCTTTCGGCCAATTACACTCAGTTACAGCAAGAGGAAGCCAATAATCCCTATTTGAAGGATCCCGCGGGAATTACTACTGAACTTTTTCTATCAAAGCGTGTTTTTGAGTTTTGTGATCTACTGACAGGAGAGCCCGAGATTGGTGCTCAGGGTGGAAAGTATCAGGGAGAATCAATCTCCGGAGGTGGCGACAAACCTACCGGGGAAGCTGAGCCTGCCACGCAGGGACCCAGATTCTGTATGGGGAGCAGAACCGAAGAAGTTGGTGGAGAAAATCGCCGTTACTTCTCTTTTGGTACTAAATCAGCCGATGGCGAGCGCTGTGAGCTGGGTGAGTCTCGTTATTACGAGAAATCCCCTTATTATGAGACTCTTGGCTCAGCCAATACTCACAGTGACAGCACTCAGCAGAGCCCCGATCAGGTTTTCTTAGCCCTGGCACCGGAGAATCAGGGGTGCAGGTTCCCTGAATATGTCAAAGGCAACATTGATGTCTGCAAGTTCGATATAGGGACTGATAATGGCCATTACTGGATTCGGGACGGTCAGGAAATGAGGCATTCTGCCGGGAGTCTGGGTGAGTGTGCCCGTTTCAACTACGAACCAAGGTTTTGCATGGATATGAAAGGTCACTGCATTATTGGCAGAAAAGTCAAACACGATAGTGATCACAACCGCAACTACTGTTATGTCTGCAATAAAGAGATAACTCAGGAAGCGAAAAAACTGGACTGGAGCAAGATCAAGTGTATTACCCCTTGATTTAAGAGGCAGTTTCCAGAAAATCCGGCTCATAACACAAATTGGATGTCTTATGGGCCGTGAGCACTTCAAACACTTGAGTTATCAGAGTCTGCGAACTTTAAACTTCCGGCCCTTGATCCTGCCCTGTTCAAGGCGAGCCAAGGCTTTTCGGGCATTTTCTCTTTTAATAGCCACGTAGGCGACAAAATCATAGATATTGATTTTGCCGACCTGGTCTCCGGGAATGCCAGCGTCACCAGTTAGAGCGCCCAGAATATCGCCAGGGCGCACCTTGTTCTTTTTTCCTCCATCAATAGCCAGTGTCACCATTGGGGCTTTTGGGGGTGGCTGTGTTGCTGGCTTCAGTGCTCTGTGGTCACCAAAAGTCAGTTCCGTCCGCAGGATATCGGCAATAGCATCCAGCTTGTATTGCTCACGGGAGGTGTGCAGGTTTAAGGCCAGCCCTTCCTTGCCGGCGCGACCTGTTCGCCCGACTCTGTGGACGTGGACTTCCGGATCCCGACTCAGGTCATAATTGATGACGGCGGCCAGATCATCAATGTCCAGGCCCCGGGCTGCGACATCGGTAGCAATCAGAACGTCGGCACTCTGGTTTGAAAATCGTACCAGCATCTGGTCTCGTTCTCGCTGTTCCATATCACCATGGAGTACCAATGGCTTGTAACCCTGATCATAAAGGTATGTTCCAACTTCTTTACAGGTCTGTTTGGTATTGCAAAAGATGACAGCAGAAGCGGGCTGAAAATGGCTGAGCAGTTTGCAGAGGGTTTCTGATTTATCACTGTTCTCAGCTTGATAGAAAAACTGTTGAATGTGCTGGTGAGTATGCACTGACTCAACAGTGATTTCTTCAGGTTCAGACTGGAACTTTTGGCTCAGAACCCTGATCTGTTTGGGGTAAGTGGCTGAATAAAGAAGTGTCTGTCTGTTTGCCGGGGTGTGATCCAGAATGTTTTCAATGGCATCAATAAATCCCATATCCAACATACGGTCGGCTTCATCCAATACCACTGTCTTAAGTTGCTCGATAGTCAGTGTTCGCTTACGCAAATGATCCTGAATTCTTCCCGGTGTACCGACGACGATATGGGCGCCATGGGAGAGTGAGTTGATCTGTGGACCAATAGGTTGCCCACCGCACAAGGTAACGACCTTGATGTTCTGGCGGTAGCGAGCCAGTTTTCGAATCTCGTTGGCGACCTGGGTCGCCAGTTCACGAGTTGGACACAGCACCAGTCCCTGGCAACCAAAAAAGCGTTGATGAATGCCCAGAAGCATACCAATGGCAAAGGCTGCCGTTTTACCACTGCCGGTTTTGGCCTTGGCAATCAGGTCCCTGCCAGCCATAGCCAGAGGTAAACTTTTTTGCTGGATAGGGGTCATTTCCCGGTAGCCAATCTGCTCCAGGTTGTTCAGCAGCGCTTCGGGCAGCGGCAAGTCGGAAAAAGGGTGTGTACTCAAGGTTTACTCTCTACCGTGAAAAGCACGCATCAGCGGATAGGACATCATACAAATCCAGGTGGCAATGCAGTTTGGGGCTCGGAGTATAACAGAGCTTGAGCAAAAGCGCGGATGTGGAGTATACCCATGGAAGAAAAGCTTTCTTAGAAAAACAGAGGTGTCAGAATGAAAATATGTATCACCGGTTTGAACTGGTTGATGATCCAGTCAAATAATGCGCCTATCTCTCTCCTGTCAATGACAAAGTGCTGGCCTGACAAGCTCAGGATAACATCACCCGAGGCTTCAGGTTGAAAGTTGATCACGGTAACCTGTTGGTCCGGAGCGATCAATTGTGCCATAAAAGGGGTTTGAGCCCCGGTCAGCGCCTCGACATTCTGTAAAGCGCTACCTTCAGTTGGTCCGGGCTCGAAGCCAAAATTTGTCATTGATAGTGCAAGTTTGGCCTGATCATGAGTCTTGCTGAGTTCCTGAATAGCGCCGGTATGTTCGATCGGTGGCGTCTCTGGTGAAGAAAACGCCAGCTCTTGAATATATTCCGTGATAGCCACAGTCAGGGAGTTAGTGAGCATAGCCCCTTGTGATGTGTAAGCAGGATCATCTGGTAATGTATCGACGACTCCCTCGTGAGTAAACATTGCCAAATCTGTTAACCCTTCACTGGCCAGAAAACCGTTAAGAAGGGTAATCATATTATCGATATTGATGGGCATGCTTTGCATACCTACTTCTGTAATAATCCGAGCCTGATCGTTTTCCGCCGGGTGAATATGGATAAGGGTGATCATCCCGTTCTTTTGAATTATGCGCACAATGATGCTTTTTCCTGAGAGCAGAAGCGACTTGAGGTCCGACAGTGAGTGAGATGCAAACTCGATATTAAAATCCGTCAATAGCGAGACCAGGGCAGACAGTTCTGCCTCTTCTCTCAGAAGCATCATAACTTCCCCACGGCGCAGAACCCGGGCTTCGGTGCCTGATATTTTATAACCTTCCTGTTCTAGCAGTTCGATAAGGCTGTGAGCAATTGAAAAAGCTTCGGTAACCTGCACAGGTGTTGGCAAAGCCTCAGCTTCAGTGACAATCTCAGCCTCAACCTCAACCAGAGTACCGTGAAGTGCCAAAAGAGCGTCATAAAGTCTGGGAATGTTACCCTCTTGTGAAGGAGGATTATGACCTTCCTTCGTCGAAGGAGTCTCAGAAATTGTAGCTATTGATTCAACAGCCAGATTGCCGTGGGAGTCGTCGTGGGCAGGAAAACCGGGCTTGTGCACAGCTGATCCATCAAAGCTGTACCTAGCAGTGGCTGGCAGCGATAAACCAGAACGTGTGCCCACCATGGCAGAAGAGGCGACATAGCCGCCTGATACCTGCCCCTGATCCAGTAATAAACGGGAACTTTCCATCATGTCCGCCAATGAATAGCTATGATCTCTAACGTTGTAACAGGAGCTTTGTTCAGCTTCCATAGAAACCGTTTCGGTAGCATAGCGATAGGTTTGCTGAAACTCTATATCATCTTCCATCTCATTTATTGCATCCGACATGCACTGAAGACAGAAGTGCCCCCCGCTGCCGTCCGAATCCATAGCTATGCGGTGTTTCGAACACACGGGTAGGTCACAGGAGGGCCTGTCAGCTGCTTTTGCCTGATGCGTTGATGCCGCTGCAAACAGCATCAGTACAAAGCTCATAAAGTGAGCAATCCTGATTGAAAAAGATTTTACAGAAAATAAGGAGTCCATTACCAAAGTCGTTCATGATTTTATTTTGTTAATTCGGGAAAGGGTAGAATAAAACTTGTCATATTGCTCAGGTAAAAATTGATCAGAATGACCGTTTACACACTAAGGAAGAGGGCGATATTTCGCTTTTTGGAGGTAGACGGGTGAATAAATCAGGGAATTGACCGACTTATAAACAGAATACTTCTAAGGAACAGACCATGAGCAACCAACCCTCCTCAACAGAGCTGGAAGCGGGAGCTAACCCTTACATCTGGCTGATTGGGCTGATCGCAGGGGTGGCATTGTTTGTGATGACCCTGGTGCTGCCTGCACCTGAGAATATGCCTGCTGCTGCTTGGCAGTGTGCTGGTCTGGCCCTGATGATGGCGGTCTTCTGGTCCATGGAAATACTCCCTATTTCAGTGACCGCACTGTTACCTCTTCTTTTGGCTCCGTTAGTTGGCCTGTTATCTCTGGATAAGGTCGCATCGGCTTATGCACACCCTGTCATCTATCTGTTTATGGGAGGCTTCATGCTGGGTCTGGCTATGGAGCGCTGGAACCTGCATCGGCGGATTGCGCTTTTGACCATGCTGGCTTCTGGCACCGGTGAACGCCGGCAGGTCATAGGGTTCATGCTTACCACCGCCTTTATCAGCATGTGGGTGTCCAATACCGCAACGGCCATCATGATGTTACCCATTGGTATGTCTGTGATTGCAATGATGAAAGAAGAACGGGGCTCTCACGGACACTTTCCTGCGGCTCTGCTTCTGGCTATTGCCTATGGCGCCTCCATTGGCGGCTTTGGCACTTTGATCGGAACACCACCCAATGCCCTGTTGGCGGCTTTTCTCAGCGAACAATACGGCATTGAAATTGGCTTTGCCCAATGGATGCTGGTAGGTATGCCTGCGACGCTGTTAATGCTGCTGGTCACGGGCTGGTGGCTCAGTTCCGGGGGTTATGAGCTTCGTCCGGGAGAAAATGAATCTGTACGCCTGTCTTTAAAAGAGCAGTTAGCTGAAATGGGTTCCTTGAGCAGGGCTGAAAAATGGGTGGCAGTGATTTTTACTGCGACCGCATTATGCTGGGTTTTCCGACCCTGGCTGTCCGGCTTTTTACCTGGCCTAAAGCTCACTGACACTGCTATAGCCCTTACTGGTGGGCTGCTGATGTTTATCATTCCCGTCCGCTGGGGTGAAAAGCTCGACTTTCTTCTTAACTGGAAAGATATTCGCAGGTTGCCCTGGGATGTTTTGCTGCTGTTTGGAGGCGGTCTGAGTCTGGCGGCAATTATCCGTAAAACAGGGCTGGCAGAATGGATTGCCAGCAACTTTCAGGTGTTGGATGGACTGCCCACTATTGCCGCCATTGCTCTGGTGGTTTCTGTGATTATCTTCCTGACTGAAATTACCAGTAATACAGCAACTACCGCTGCCTTCCTGCCCCCTCTGGGTGCGCTGGCTGTCTCCCTTGGCCTGGACCCGGAAGTTCTGGCTATTCCGGCAGCCATAGCCGCCAGTTGTGCCTTTATGCTGCCTGTTGCCACTCCCCCCAATGCTATCGTGTTTGGTTCGGGGCTGTTATCGATTCGTCAGATGATTCGAAGTGGCCTGATTCTGAATCTGGCGGGTATCGTGATTATTACTGTTCTGTGCGCTCTGCTGGTGGACAGGATATTATAGCCAGAAAATCTGAAGTTTCAGACGTCTGATGCAAAAAGGTAGGCGGTAAATGCTGCCCAGCTCAGACCCAGCAAAAGCCAGGGCAGCCAATGCTGTCTATAGCGGGTCACTTCCTTGGTAATGGTTTCAGTCTCTGCGGCAGGGTTCTCTACCTGCCTTTTAACTTTTTTCAGGTGTTTGTCGAGTTCTCTGGCTTTGGCTTTTTGCTGCTTTTTATAGTGTTCAATGCCTTTCTGGATGCCCTGGGCGATCAGCCTGGTCTGCTCTTTGCTCTGGCCGGGCCGCTGGGTGGCCCTGGCTACAGACATAGCCTCTTCACGGGTTTTGGATGAATCGGCTTTCTTCCGGGGGCTGGCCATATCGTATAACAATCTCGGGGAAGGGAGAGACGGATAATAGAGCAAGACCCCGACGAAATCAGCTCAGATTTCTATCTTTTCCGTGATGCGCGTTGGATCACATAGAGTTTCATATCAAAGAGGCACTGCAGAGCACCCAGGCTGGCCAGCTTTTCTTTCTGTGAAGGTTTGACATGCCAGTAATGTGGGGTCATTGCCAGTAAGTCCATGATATCTTCTGCTGAGTTCAGCTGCATACTGCCTTTAACCGCTTTTGTTTCTGTCAGGTTAAAGCTTTCAGGAAGTTGATCAAGTAGTTTATCCACAGGGTAAGGTCTGACCGTTTCGTAGATAACCTGACGAAGTTCCAGCAAGTGATTCTCTCCGGGAGATAGCACCAAAACATGCCCTTCAGGCTTTAACAGTCGGGCAAATTCGCTCCAGTCGCATCGTGAAAATACACTTACAATGAAGTCTGCTTCCTGGTCTTTAACGGGAATGTCATTAACACTGGCAACCAGCCACTGGACAGTTTTGCTTCTTTTGCAGCAGGCCATTATGGCAGGCTTGGAGATGTCAAGGCCGACTACTGAGGTTCCCGGAAACGCCTGTTGCAGCCTTTCTGTGTAATACCCTTCACCACAGCCGGCATCAAGAATAGACCGGTTACTTTCTGAAAATGTCTCAAGGCTGTCCAGAGTTTTGGCAAGTGAATCAGCCACCGGCTGATAGTAGCCTTTGTCCAGAAAACGGGTTCGGGCCTGAACCATTGTTTTGTCATCGCCGGGGTTTTTGCTGCGTTTTTTATGCCCCGGAAGAAGATTGAAATACCCTTGTCTGGCTCGATCAAACTGGTGATTCTGGAGGCAGCCCAGACCCGTACCGGAGGTATGGAGTGACTGTGCCAGAGATTCGTGGCAGACAGGGCAACGAAGAGTCAGGGTCATGATTACCAGTAAAGGTTTTTTTGATAGTGCAAATGCTTCGCATCCGGGCCTTTAAGCCACTTCCACGATTTGATGGGAACTGGATTTAGCTCAGAGCTGCTCGAGCCGGGAAGTTTACTGTAATTACTGCTTTTTGCCATGAAAAAATGTCCGCAGCGCCGAACATTAAATCAGCTATGACTTCTCATGGCCTTATTCAGGACGCTTATTTCAACAGCGGATGGTTTTCTGGCAGTTGGCGAGATATCCATAGCGCCAGTTTGCGCTTCATGCTTGGCTCTGACTCTTCCCCTTTCACCAGAGGTTGTATCAACTTGTCATGAACCAGCAGGCGGTAAAGGTATTCAACTTTTTGTTTGGCGGAATCTGTCGGTTCAAACTGACCTACTTTGCGTTTTTGGGCATAAATAGCTCCGACTCTCAGAGCTTCTTTGACCAGTTCGCTTTCATTTTTGAGTTTTTTCATTGGCTTCCCGGTTCTGTTCTCTAAGGTTCACAATAAAGGGTACATCATAATAGCTCAACTGATCTCATGCTCCCGGGTAGTTTGCACTGAGGATCTGCTTAAGCTCAGCAATTCCAGAGTTAATTTCTTCCAGAGTACTATTGGCAAAACCCAGCACCAGACCCTGCTGTTTTTTCTTACCGTGGAAGTAGCCGCTCAATGGACTGCAAAGAATGTTTTGGGTTTTTAGTCTGCGAACAACTGCGTTCTCACCGGAAAGAGCCAGGAGCGCAATGCTTTTAGAGGGTGTCACCGAAAAACACCCCGGTGGGGACTGAAACGCCAGATTACACTCAAGTCTGGTGAGAATGGCAGGGAGTGTATCCCTGTCAGACCCTTAAATTCCACTTCTTGAAAAGAAAATTCAGACACCAGAGTGGCCCGACCAGCAGAAACTGAATGTCTTCAAAGAAGGAGGGTTTTTTGCCCTCTATCTTGTGGCCGACAAATTGGAAGATCCAGGATGCCACAAATACAGTAATGCTCAGGCTCAGTAAATACTCACCAAGGCTTGCGGCGATGCCACTCATAACAGCGTACAAGGCAATGATGGCCAGAGATAAAGGCAAAGACAGCATAAAGTAGAAAATCAGGGTCATGGCCATGACCACAATGACCACGGCAGGGCTGAAAGACCAGACAATGCCGATAATACTGAACATGATAGCCGGAACGCAGATCCAGTGAATCAGCTTATTGGTGGGGTTCTGGTGACTTTCACCATAGGCTTCCAGCCATTCAGTCAGGGGTCGTATTTGCATAGGGGGCCTCATTCTAATGAAACCTGCTAAAGCAGCGTTTTTGTTATTCTTGTCTTTATTCTGCGTAAGTACTCAGCCATACGGAATCGAATATTTCTGGCTTATTGGGCAGGTGCTCTGCAAGGCGCAACGACGGGAACATAGCAAGCTATGTGACCAGAGTTGCAACGCAGCACGACTGCATGGATGCAGGAGCTAGAGCAACGCAGGAGCAGTTGCCGCGAGTGCCTGAACAATGAGTCAGAAAATATGATTTCGTATGGTTGAGTACTTAATGCCTGCTACTGAACCCAGTGGCAGGCATGTCAATGATACCTCGCACCATGGAGTTGTTCACAATGATTTTAAAATGCATCACTGTTTTTCAGAGTTAGCCAGTTATCAGGAGCACTGGTTGCCTTACTGACAAGGAGTGTTTCCTGCTGATTCTGATTCATGGCTGCGATCAACGGTTGTGTGGTCTTTTTAAATCGCTTCAATGCATCACCTTGCAAAGGTTCACCGGTTGGCAGTCTCGCGGTCATAGGATCTACTGCCTTGCCATCGATAAACAGTTCGTAATGCAAGTGGGGACCAGTGGACAAACCGGTATTTCCGGTTTTACCAATCAAATCGCCTTTGCGAACCTTTTGCCCTTCTTTCACATGCAGTTTGCTCAGATGAAGGTACCGGGTGACATAGCGACTGCCGTTTCGCATTTCGATAAAGTGACCGGCTGCCGGGTGATTGGTTTTTGCTTTGACAATGACGCCGTCAGCTGGAGCATAAATGGCAGTTCCTACGGGCACAGCCCAATCTGTTCCATTGTGCGGGCGAATCTGGCCGGTGATGGGATGCTTCCTGGCTGGATTAAAACCGGAACTGACCCGGCCTTTTTTACCCAGAGGGTACCGGGAGAAAGAGCTGCCGAGTATTTTTCCTTCCGGTGTATAGTACTTCCCATCGCTGTAGCGAACCGCCGTGTGGATTTCGTCCTTCTGATAGAGTCGAGCAGCCAGAATGACACCGCCAGCTCCCTTCTTGTTTTTCAGGGAATTGTCAGTCAATAGTTTAAAGCGATCACCAGCCTTCAGATCTTTACTGAAATCAATCTTATGTCGGAAAATGGTCGCAAACTTATGGATGAATGGGCTTGAAACACCCGCCTTTCGCGCACTCCGGTAAAGGCTCCCCTGAATTTCGCCGGTAAAAGTTTTGAACAGTTCAAAAGCAGCGGGTTCATGCCTGTCAGTGGAATGAGCAAAAGCAATCTTTGAGAAAGACACTGAAAGTATCAGAGCGGCAGGCAAACTGCGCCTGACTTTGATGGTGAATGATTTGCTGGTCGAGCGATGAGGCCTGTCAAACAGTCTGGCGCAGGCTTTGTAAAATGAATTGGCAGGCATTCATCAGGACCCCCTGTGGAAAACTGCAGGCAGTATCACAGCCCTCGAAAAAGTGAACTATGGAGGCTTCTCCTTAATAGGTTTGTCATCAGGATAAGCGATAGCACTGGCTATTGGGATTTTTACCAGGCCGACATCGGACAGGAAAATAAAAAGGGAACAAACGAAGTGATAGAATGTGGACTTTCGTACAATCGGTTGTTCTTTCCGAGGTTTCTACTTAGAACAAAATCCATCTATCAGTATTTTTATATATCAGTAAGCAATAATTCTGCTTTTCTAACATTTGCACGTCTGTATCATGTGGCCGCTTTAATGGGTGAACGCACTCATCAATAGGCGTTTCGCCCGTTACCCTGTTGTTCTGGCTCCCGCTATGGGCATGAATCCCTTGTTTACTTTTTTCCTGTAAAAACTCAACTCCGCCAGCCCTCAGAAAGGAGGCTGGCTCTCAAATCTCATGGTTTCAGCCGTGGCAGGGTGTTTGAATGTCAGAAGGCTGGCGTGCAGGCGCAAACGGTCAGACGCTGCTCTGGCTTCATCATGAGCATAAAACTCACAGCCCAGAATAGGGTGTCCCAGCTCAGCCAGATGAACCCTGAGTTGGTGAGACCGGCCTGTCACGGGCTCCAGCCAGACCCTGCCGTGAGTGCCATCACCGGCCATGGAGTAATACCGGGTCAGGGCCTTTTTTCCCTGCTCATGATCCACCTTTTGTCTGGGTCGGTTAGGCCAGTCACAAATCAGTGGCAGGGATATCTCTCCGGAGTCTTGTTCCGGCGTTCCCCAGACTTCTGCAATGTACCCTTTCTCTACTTCCCGATCCTGGAACTGTCGGCTCAGTTCTCTGTGGCTGGCTGCATTCAAGCCGAATACCATGAGCCCGGATGTGGACATATCCAGCCTGTGGACCACCCGGGTTTCCGGCTCAATGGCAAGCAGGCGGGCGTGAGCGCTGTCATTATCATTGGGTGGACGACCAGGAACGCTTAACAGTCCCGCAGGTTTAACAACGACCACCAGTTCGGAGTCACGGTACAGCTCAGTCAAAGGTTCCTGACAGTGAGGCGCAATAAAGGTCATGTAAAAAGGTCAATAATGAATGTGCGGGCATTATGCAGGGATTGAGGAGGGGATGAAACGTAAGACTTCTTGTCTCTGCCGCTGACACCGGAAAAAGCCGACGTTCGTAGTATCCAGCTGAGGGACTCTGCCTAATAAAGTGAAACCTGACATTGAGTTTTCATAGCTCATCTTTTCTTAATATTATATGTCTTTCATGTGAGCAAATGTCCGAATCTGTCGAGGGGCGAATTTTTTTGTTTTCTTTTAAATTGGAGTCTCTAAAAAACAATCTCTGATTGTGAAGGTAGTAATCAAAATCCTCCCAGCAAATGACTAATTTTCCATTATCAATTTTTTTTAACCGTATGTAAGCGGACATACTTCCATGCATTTTTCTTAATTCTTCCAGATCGGTTTCTTTGGTTAAAAAAACACCATTCAAGTCGGGATTTTCAGGGGGAGAAGCTGAAATCCATAAGGCGCTGTGACTTAAGATTCCCTCATCTGTTGTTACATTCATAGTGTAGTTCCCATAACTACCATCTCTCATTACCTGACCGATCTCGATACGACCATCTTCTTCATATCTGGAGAGTATGTAAAGTTTTTCAGAAGCGAAGGTGTTTAGTCCATGAAATTCCAGATTGATATGGTCAAGGCTGGCACTCTCACCACTCCATGAGCCCAATAACTCAAAATAATTAATGGTTGGTCTGGCGTAAGAAACCGATGTCAAAAAAATCAATATAGAAAGAAGCTTGATTCTTATCATAAATAAATCTCATTGATTCGAACGCAATCCTCATTGTAAGAAAGAATTTGAATAATTCCAGAAGACATAACATAAAATTCCAGCGGACTGCTTAAGGTTATGCAAGAAGGTCAATAATGAATGTGCGGGCATTATGATGGGATTGAGGAGGGATGAAAAGTTTTTGACAGGGGTGATGCACATAACTATGTTTGTAGCAATTTGATACAAAAAATAGGATTTGAAACATGCTCGGAAGACCATTAAGACTGGATGAAGAGCTGGTAATCGCTGCAACCCTGGTTGGCAAGGCCAAAAAACGCTCAGCTGCAAAACAAGTGGAATATTGGGCCAGTCTTGGCAAGATAGCCAAGGAAAACCCTGACCTGCCCATTAATTTCATTGAAGATATTCTGGAAGCTGAAGAAGAGCGTAAACAGGGTCTTGTCTCGGACTACCGTTTTGGCTAAAGCAGAATCCCCCGCTTCAGCACAGTTGTCCTTTTAGGTAATTGCTGAACGTTCTATGTCACGATATGGAAAACCGATCTGAACTCAATCACTGGCGACTTTCTTAACGAAGCGAGCGACAAAACGTTCTATAAATTCCGGCACTTTTCTGAAAATAAGGGCACAGATCAGCAGATTGAGTACACCAAGTGTCAGGAAAAACTGTTCAATGGACAGCTCCAGTAACCCCAGGAATACCATGCCAGACAAGGCACTGACCACCATATAGAGTGCATTCTGAACATTCAGGGCAGCAATCGTCTGTGCACGACAGTTTGCAGGTGTTCTCTGCTGAACCATGGCATACAGAGGAACGATAAACAGGCCGCTGAAAAAACCAATCATGCCCAGATCCAGCAAAACCCTCAGATTCTCACTGTTTTCCATAAAGGCACTAATGGTCAGTAAGTTTGTCGTTGTGGCAGGAGTGACAGCGAAATACAAATCGATTCCGAACAGGCTCAGACCCAGGGCACCAATGGGCACAATACCCGGCTCAATATGACCTTTGGAAAGTCGTCCACAGAACAGTGAACCGGCAGCGACGCCAATGATGAAAATCGCCAGCATGACACTGACGACTTGTGGACTGCCTTTCAGGGTCTCGCTGGCCAGGTTGGGAAGCTGTGTCAGATAAGCGGCTCCCAGAGCCCAGAACCAGGAAATGGCAATAATGGATTTGTGAACACTGTCGTTTGATCGGGTTTTCCGGATTATAGTCAGGGTCTGCTGAAAGAGGTTCCAGTTTATTTTCAGGTTGGGATCAGCCGCTGCAGCCCCGGGTATAAATAGAGACGCCAGATAACCCAGAACGGCAAACAGAACGACAGAAACGGCTACCCAGACAGTAGCATCAGTCTGTTCGATCAAAATACCAGCGCCCAGCGTACCCGCCAGTATGGCAACAAAAGTACCCATCTCTACCAGAGCATTGCCGCCAATCAGTTCATTTTCATTCAGGTGCTGAGGAATAATGGCGTATTTAACCGGCCCGAAAAAAGCACTTTGAGCCCCCATCAGGAACAGCAGAACCAACAGGATCAGGTAGTTCTGGCTAATGATAAAGCCGGAAGCGACCGCCATGGTGACAATTTCCAGCAGTTTGACCCGGCGGATAATCATCGACTTTTCATATTTGTCACAGATCTGCCCGGCGGCACTGGAAAAAAGAAAGAAGGGAAGAATAAACAGGCCAGCAGCCAGATTGATGTATAGATCTGAGTTAAGTGGCAGGTTTTCTGCTGCGGCGAATGCCGCCATCAGTAACAGGGAGTTTTTATAGAGGTTGTCGTTAAAGGCACCCAGAAACTGGGTCAGAAAAAAAGGTAGAAAGCGTCTTTTACCGAGCAGTGCCAGCTGACTCTGTTGCCTCATGTTAAAGCCTCGTCATTTTATATTTCCCGGAATTCGGCTTTGCAAAAGCCGGAACGGGACTTTTATACCAGTTTTTGAGTGGGTTTGTTGGAAGCACATAATTCATTACAGGCTCAATGAGTCAGAAATCGAGCTCAAATTCACGCTGTTCAAAAACTCTTCGGCAATTATTGTCGTCTCATCAGATCTGAGTATCAGGGCGTTATTGGCGTTGAGAACCTGCCGTAAGTAGGAATTCTCAATAGCGTTTGCTGAAGAGCCGCTAATCTCAGACATCATGGCATAGAGCTCCTCTGATGAGGATGGGTCATGAGAGCCAGAGCGGTAATCATTCCTGTCCTTGATGTTAGCATCGACACAACAATAGGTTAAGCAGCCGCCTTTCGAGTGTGTCAATCCATACAGGTAGTGACTGAAGGCCTGCTTAATCGCTTGCTTGCATTTGACTTTTAAGTTATCTGGCCATCCATATTCAATCTCCCTTTCAACTGTTATTTGCAGGACTGCATCGAAATTGTTTAATGGATAGACCTTAAGGTGTGATTAAAGTTCCATTTTAACAGTTACCCTTAACCATTGAAGAAAGTCCCCGATCTCGAAAAACTCATAAGGTATCCAATGACTCACAAAGCGAATTCAAATTCACGCTGTTCAAAAACTCTTCGCCAATGGTTGTCAGCTCACCGGATCTGAGTATCAGAGCGTTACTGGCGTTGAGTGCTTGCCGCAGGTAGGCATCCTTCACAGAATTCTGAAACGTTAAAGAGCTATGAATATTACACATCATGACTAACAGCTCTGCTGGTGAAGACGGATCATGAGCGCCATAGTGACGTTTATCATCGCGTTCCCCGAAGAGAGCATCTCCCCAACAATAGGTTAAACAACCACCTTTCGAGTGTGTTACTGAATGCAGGTATTGAATGAAGGCCTGCTCAATCATGGACTTGGATTTAGTTTTTATATCATCCAGAAGACTTTGGTCCTCCCATGACACCCCATGGGGATTTAGTCTGATTTCTTCCAATAACGGCTTCAGGTAAGGGCTGTTATTAATTATTCGTTGATACAGGGCATCAATCTTTTCACTAATCACCGTATCGCGCCAGTGAGGTTGCCCCATGATAATCACTGGACGGTGGTTTGCCTTGCCGGAGGTTAACTTCACAAATGCAGGATGATGCACCAGCATTCGTTCTATATTCGGAATGCCCTCAGGTTCGTCTGTCCAGGCGTTCTGAAGAGATGAGCTGAGAATTTTATCTTCCAGAAATGCTGAAAAACCTTCATAACAATGAGTGATGGACAAGGCATTACCATTTTTTTCCTGGTAGCGTTTATAAGCCGTCCGCCACTTCTGGCTATTTTTTTTCAACGAAAATAACTGCTTATACAATTTTTTCAGGCAGTGGGTGGCGCTGACCTTCAATTCATCGATACCTTCCAGATGCACCAATAGATCATGATGTATATCGGCCCCCATAATCTGGCTATCATAGTCTGGCACAGGATCCAGCCAACCCGATGCCATGGCTTTACGGGCCAATTGAAGAACCGAAGGCTTGGTCAGGTTAGTTTCCTTAAGTAGATAGACCATTGAAGTCAGCCACTTGTATCTGGGTATGCCGGCCTGAAGAATCGTTTTTGAATAGAGTGACTTGAGTTGTTCACTGACCTGATCTTCATCACTGTCGGACAATATTTGTATGGCTGCCTCCGATATGGGTTTAAATTTCAAATCGTAATGATCCAACTCTTCTCTCCCCAGTGACTCGATCACTGAGACACCCATGGAAAAAGCGGATAAACTTTTTTCCTTAAAAAGGTTATTAAATAATTCGGGAATATCTGGATTGCTTTCTGGCAATGCATTGTCTGTCTCAAGGGTTTTTTTCAGTTCCTCAAGACTCATTCCAGAGGCTGCAGCAAACGTTTGCTGTTGTGCTAAATCAGCTCCTTTCAGGAGATTCTTAATCTTCTTTGATGCCGTGCTGGCACTAAGGACCTTCTTGGTGAGCTGGAATTGAGGAGTGATTGCTTTTGGCCGTATTGGTGCTCCGCCCAAATCCACTGACTCCCAGGTTTGGCGTTCATCCACTGAGTACTCGGCAAAGCAGTGGATACGGTTATTAATTTGCCGACATGGAATCCCGAAATAACGACAAAAAGCAACAAAAACAGGCACACGATGACGGCAGCTACCTTGCCGCTGTGTTACGAGGAATTTAAAGAAATTTTTAGCACTCTCTGGTTGAGACGCACCGGAAAACTGCCGGCAATATTCAGTGATTGCCTCAATGCGTTGCCCAGTGTCTTCAGCGTTTTTTATTGACCGCAAAGGCTCCTGTATTTCCAGTGGTTGTTGTTCAATGCTCTTAAACAGTTCGTCCAGTACAGTAATCATACCTTCTGAACAATGGGTGTCTAACCATGTTGATCGTTCTGGTCGGGCTTCTTTTCTACCCGCTTCTCTGGGTTCTACGATATAAGCAAATTGAATACCCTGTTCAGCATTGATCTTGGAAACAGACAGTGTGTGCAGCCCATTATATCGGTCTCTGATCAGGGTATATGGCAAATCGGGTTCTATACGAAGGGCCACGATATGGTCGTTGGGCGTCAGGCTGGGCAATGCAAACTGGCCATTCTTCGATGACCCGTTAAAGGTCGCCAGCGTTTGCTTGCTGGTTAATGCCACTTCCTGGTCAGGCCCGGGTAACCGGGCAGGTATGAGGGGTTCGACCCCCAGAATGTGTATATCATCAAGACTGATCTGTTTGATATTACCCTCAGCAGTGACATAAGTATCCACTGCCCGCCAGCGATACATTGCAGCAGAATGGTAGCGCGTCTCAAAAACCTCATAAACGTCAACTTTTAGTTTCTCCTGACACTCATAGTTTGTTCTCTGGTCCAATGCCCTGGCCTCTTTCTCGAGGACTTCTGGATTGTATTTTTCAGAATCGTCCATCCAACAGTTCGGCAGATTACTTATCTGATGCCAGAACGCAGGCCACCATTGAACTTCATCGGCTTTCCATGCCTCTATCTGCTTATCAGCCTCCCGAAGATAAGGCTGGCAAGCCGGCATTTTCAGAGTTTGTTCCTCTTCTTTCGTCAGCGGAAATATAAGATTAGCTTTCACGCCCGTCCGGCCAAACTCACGATCAAACCAGCTATGCTGCCAGTGTCGGTAAAGTGCCCGGGTGAGAATATCGTCCGACTCATTTGGCTCAAGGGAAAAGCCGGATGCCAGCCATTTTGCCTGAGCCACCATCCTGATAATTTCTGTTTTGGCTTCGGCTTCATTCAGACTGGCCTCAATACCTATTTCATAGCGTTCTTCATCAATACTTTTGTGATCACAGTTTCGTATCAACCACGGGCGATTGATGCCCTTTACTGTTTGGTTGAACCAACTGCAAAGTTCAGAAGCAGGCTCTCCTTTGGCTATGATCAGAGCCGGTGGCTCTGGCAGTTTCTCCAGCGACAGGTCTGCTGCCATCAGGTAAAGCCGGTAGTGCTGAGTGAGGCATTGATAAAGTGCTTTTTCGGTAAAGTCGTTCCCTCTCATAACAGCCTTGGCCACATTCTGCAGATCAAGGCCGGTCGGTTGCAAAGGCAGGTTTTTCTGTTGCAGGTAAGCCCTTAAAAGACAATGTTTTTCTGTCAGCTTTTTAGCGACGAATGTCCCTTCTAAGGACTCTGGCAATACTTTCCCGGCAATGGTCTGCAATTCTGCAGTGTTGTACTGCCGGATCGGCAAATATCTAAAACGCCCTTTCAGTGCCGGTGATAAGGGTTTTCGCCCGCTGTACTCGGGCGGGTTGATGGTGGCAAACAGGTGGAAGCCGGGATGGGCGTCACCGGCCAGAATATCATTCAACTCACCTTCCAGATGCTGGCTGTCAATCAGATTCATTTCCGAAATCACCACGATGCCGCCATCGACTTTTGCCTTCAGGATCTTTTCACAGAGTTTCTCCCAGGAACAATCACAGGCATTCAGGAGAAAGACTTCCGGCATGGACTCTCCCCGTCGTTTAGCCTCCTGTCTGACACTTTCAATCACCAGGTTCAGCGTGGCATCCTTGCCCCGTCCGGCCGGGCCTTCAATCAGTGTCGCCTGACGACCGCCGTGTTTTCTTTTGAGATGATAAGCCTGCTGACAGCGGTTTAAATCCTGCCCAAGCTGTTGCGCCAGTTCACGGACTGCCGATCCGGAGGTATCAAAGTCTGGTCGGATTTTTTCGGTGACTGTACTGAAGGTCCGCTGCATATCCTGCAGGATCTTGTTACGAACTCTGTCGCTCAGGGTGTTCTCCGATTGGTAACGGGCAGCAAACCAGATTTCCAGTGCCGACAGGGCATCCTGATGTGTTTCGGTGATTTCGGGCCCCAGTACATCCCGAAAACTCTGTTGGATCAAACTGTTTATTTGCTCACAGGTCACACTGCCGCGTGCGGGCAGGGCACGATCCAGATACCAGCCCACCCAACTGCAGATATCGGTTAAGTCCCTGGGGGTAAACTCATGCCCGGGCAGCAGTTCCTGATAATATTGCCCGAGTGCCATCACACTGTTGGTGGTCCTGTGTGCATAGTCGCTTATTTGATGCTCCATCAGATGCTCTTGTAAATGCCTGACCAGAGCCGGTTCCACCACCCTGTCCCGAAGGAACGCCTGGTCCAGACGTGGGAAGTAAACTCTGGGCAGTTTCTCTTTCAGGGTCGGGTCCATTTGGCGCCCGGCGTAATGATCCCCGTTACCGGTAAGAATCACCCGGTGTTTCGGGCCGACCTTGACAGGATGACCATTCACATAAACGCAGGGTTTCGGTTCCCATAAGCCGTTCAATGAAGCCAGTAATCCGGTCCGGGCCAGGTTGGCTTCATCCAGAACGAGGCTAATGTATTCACCGTCTTTGTCGGATTTGGTATTGGCCCATTCCATCAACGCCCGGTTTTGCTGCACCATAGAGCGGTCACCATCGGCGTGTTGTTGCCATTGCCAGCGTTTCATAAGGGTTTGTTCACTGTCGGAAGGTCCGAGGGAAATGACTGAAGCTTGTCCTGAAGCTTTGGCCATTTTGGCAGAAAAGTAACTTTTCCCGGTGCCGGTTTCTCCCTGCAGAAAGATAACGGGAGAGTCGCTAAGCCGGTCGTGGAGTCGCGATAATCGGCGACTTTCACGATCTTTCTGACTCATCAAACCGTGATAAAGGTCCCGGGCCAGTGCTGACAGGGGCATACTGGCAGAACCCTGCCATTTCAGTGATTCAGCCAGTCGATGTTCTATGCGTTCAATGCCTTCTGCCTCAGAATTCGCTGCTCTGGCCCTATGAAAACAATCAGTGGCCAGAGCGTGAATGGCATCGGATCGGGTCTGCCCAGATGGCAAAGGTAACTGCCAGCCACAAGCCAGTGCATCTTGCAAACGTTTAATCTGTCTTGATGGCCTGATGGCTAATAGTGAGTAGGGTTTTATTGATTCCAGATCGACTTGCAACTGGTAGGCTATGGCATCTCGTCGTTTTTCAGGTGCATGGGCCGCGATCATGGCACAGAGTCTGTCCAGAAATTCTTCTGCACCAAACTCCGGAAATGGACTTTCATAGGACAACTTTAATTCTTCATTAAATAATCCCACGTCAAAAGCTCTGGCCAGTTGCCAGAGGTTCCGTATCACAAACCCTCTATCCACCCACAAGGCACTGTTGATGATGGCAGTTAACCGATCCGGATCTACCGAGGCGGCTTGACCCTCATCCGGACTGTTATGGGCATCCGGCGTCTTATCCGGTAACAAGAGCCAACAAGCCACTTTCATAAAATCCCGCACTGGCGGATACCGCCGGGTGCCGTGGGTGACGACGCTATTGATAGCCTTGCGCCAGTGGCAGGGTCGGAGTTGTGGAGACTGGTCAACCTGTTGTGCCTGCCGGGCAGCCAGTATCAGGTTATTCAACAACCCTTCGGTCATTTCAGGCAGAGGTTTACAAAGGTCGGCAGGTACGGTTTCAAATGCTTTGTAAACTGAGCAGAGCGCTTGTTCTGGCAGCTCGGCCCGGGGGATACCATGCCTGAGGACATTGATGTCCCAGACACCAACCTCAGGACACGGGTTGCCCATGTCAACCATCGAATTAACTATTGAAGATCGACTTGTCGCAGACCTGGGCCAGAGTATTGTGACATGAGCTTGTGGGTACGCCTGTAATTGGCCATTCACTAACAGAGGTTCGCCAACAATCAGAGGCTCCAGAAGCTGCTGAAGCGTTGGATTACTCTCCAGTCCCAGGAATACAACCGGCTTGCCTGCGGTCAATGCCTTCTGCAACGCACTCTGACTGCGTCCAAAATGAGCCTTTTGCTCCGAGCGGATATGGATATTATCAAAGAGTTGGCTAAAGCCGGTCTGTTCACTGACCCGAATAACCAAAGGTGCTTCCTGCTGATTATTTATCCAATAACTTGCCTCGACATGTTGCTGATAAGTGACAGCATTAAAGGCTGCTGTGTGATCTCTGACATTTTTCTGTAGCTGATGGCTCTTGAACAGAGATTGCTCGTGGTTTTCTGCCAGGCCCAGAGCTTTCGGCTGCCGTCTTGAATGAGCCACCTGCAGGTGGGGTTTCAAGCCTGTCGTCTCGCGAATAGTTTGCAATGAGCCCAGCAAACGAAACCAATGTGCCTCAGTGAGGGGAGACGTTACGGTGACTGCTCCCCCCGTCCGAACCTGCTCAAACAGGCAGGTGTTAGGGACTGCATAGCCTTCCGGGGTAATGGCAATAGGGCTCAGCCATTCTCTGATATTACAATGGTTAATGATGATCGGGTTTCCAGGTGCCTGATCTTTATCAAGCCCTTTATCACCTTCTTTGTTAGAAGAGTGACACAGACTTTGGAACAGTGAATAAAGCTCGCTATTGCCCACCGGCATCCGGTAAAACTGAATATCATCGGGTAACTGACATCTCTTCCCATTGCTTTCAAAGAACTGTTGCGCCAGCATCTGTCGAATCGTCTGTTCAAAGGCCAGGTCGTCCCAATTGGCCCCTTTCAGAATCACCCGATGTCCGGCCCTCAGTGATTCAAGCCTGCCGGCGATGTGCCGGATTCGTCCCTGTTGATCCACACCGGGGCCGCCCAGAAGCAACTGTCGCCAGTGACTGTGCAAATGGCAGTCAATAAGAACAGTATTGTTGGCATCCATGGTGCTTTCGGAGCAGGGCAGTTCAGTCAATACCGGGGGAACTTTGTCGAGCTTCATCGATGGATCATTGCCGTTCTTTGCGTCGAACTGCCAGGTGTTTCCAGGTCGATTAATTCGCCGCCAGAAATCAGCGCCCGGAGCATCGGCCCCCGAGGCGTCATCACGCTGGCCAGCCAATGCCAGCTGTCCGGGATCTGCCACGACCAGCAGAGCAACATGCTCCCCCAGAGGGCGCTTTTTCTGGCTGACTTTGTCGTAAAGACAGGGGTTAGCCGGGTCCAGTAGATCGTTAAATTTTGGCAGATCCTCGCTGGTGAGCTTTCGGATATCGATCACCAGAGTGAGTGGTTGGTAACCTTCAAACAGCTTGCCTGAACCCAGAACGTGGCGGCCATCGTCGAAAATGCTCAAGCGGCTCACCAGATTAGCCTGTGAAAGGTCATCAGGATGGGCAATAAGGGTGACATCCCGGTGTTCATCGCAGGTTTGGGTAACTAAAAGTCGTCGAACCTCATCATCACTGGCGACAAAACGAAAATCGAAGGCATGAGGGGCCTTTTGCAGAGAGGAAGCCTTTGAGGATACGGTTCTCGCTTTGTCAGTCGATGTCATCGGACCTGATGATCTATTGAGTTTGGGAGTGATACCAGGGCAGATCTCTGCAATCTTTGACGGTGAATCCCGATTTGCTTTCCTGACTGGAACGCCTCTTTCAGGTACGAGATCGTTTTTTTCGACACCAATCGAACCATCCATAGTCTATCTCTCCTGTCATTTGAGAGGACGGCATTAAAACTGTTTAATAATTTGACCTTCAGACAGGATGGAAGTTCCAAGAAAAATAAGACACCCATAACAAAAAAGAAAAATAAGAAGAAAAATAAGACACCCATTAATTAAATAAGACATTTAAAAACTGTATTCCAAAAAAGGATCTGAAAACCTATCTTCGAATAGCCTATCAGCGATCCACACAGGAGCATCCCGCGAACAGAGGCTGCTCAGGCCATGATTCAGACAACACAAACTTATACCGACTTAAAGTCGAGGAGGGGTAAAGAGAAAGTGTTTAGTTTCTTAACTAACTTCTACGCTAACCTGTCAGGTACAAACGACTGCAGGCGTTTAAACCTCGAAGCCACTTCTGTCCAGCTTCAAGTGCAAAGGTCTTCATCGCCTCCAGACGTCCAACTGCCCGATAAAAACGATTATTCCATTGCATGGTTTTCAGCCACTCATCCGGATCAATGTCCAACCTTTGAAGAATAGGAGGGGTACACGACGGGATGGAACCTCTCTTATCTGTTCTGGCAATGCGGCCACTCCAGTCAACCAGTTCCAGATAGTCGTGAAGAAGGTAGGGAAGGGCAACATCCGTATTCTGGCCCTGCAAACAAAAAGGTTTCAGGGTCAGCGGCTGTTTTTTAGTCTCAGAATGTGTAACCTGCCCCACGCGTTCCTGAATCGACGTGTAGTCTGACTCTTCCGGTGTTTCTACCTTTCCAGCCCGAATCGGATTCAAGTCAACATAGGACATGCAGGTCAGTAAGGCTGCTTCGTCCAGCAATGCCTGGCTTTTAAAGCGTCCTTCCCAGAAGCGTCCTTTACACTCGTCTTCTTTATTGGCCTCACGAGCAAGATGTTCATTCAGACAACGCATAAACCAGCTGATATCCGTTAAACGACGCCGGTATTCCTCAGCATATTCATCAATACGGGCCAATTCAGCGCTGCCCAGTTTGTCAGCGGCCAGATGCCTTTGCACCAGAAGCGGACCTGCGAACAAGGTCGTCCAACGGTGAAGCACTTCGTCCCGTGACCAGCCTCTGGCAGATGACTGATTGATGTGCAAAACCACATGATAATGATTCGACATGACAGCGTAAGCGCAGACTTCGATAGCGAAGACTGAAACCAGTTCCTGAAGTTTATCCACCACCCACTGGCGGCGATGCTCGTAGTTCTTGCCAGTCAGGTGGTTCTCTCCACAGAGGTAAGCCTGACGAACACATCTTGCCATGCAGTGGTAATAAGGCGTTGAGTTGGGGTCAATCAGGGTATTGCGAGCTTGGGCCATGAACTCACCTGTCTCGGGGAAAAAATCAGTTGTAGGTGAAAAGTAGACCAGGTGGATGGTAAAGCAAATTTATGGGTGTCTTTTTTCTTTTGGGTGTCTTTTTTCTTTTTTATGGGTGTCTTTTTTTTTGCTTGCCAGTCAGGTGGTTCTCTCCACAGAGGTAAGCCTGACGAACACATCTTGCCATGCAGTGGTAATAAGGCGTTGAGCTGGGGTCAATCAGGGTATTGCGAGCTTGGGCCATGAACTCACCTGTCTCGGGGAAAAAATCAGTTGTAGGTGAAAAGTAGACCAGGTGGATGGTAAAGCAAATTTATGGGTGTCTTTTTTCTTTTCTTATGGGTGTCTTTTTTTTTGTGGGTGTCTTTTTTCTTTTTTCTTCTTTTTCTCATGGGTGTCTTTTTTTCTTTTTCTTGGGTGTCTTTTTTTCTCTCTTTTTTTCTCCTTTCTTTCTCTTTCTTCAGGTACCTAATGACTCACAAAGCGAGTTCAAGTTCACGCTGCTCAAAAACTCTTTGGCAATGGTTTTCAGCTCATTGGGTTTGAGTACCAGAGCGTTATTGACGTTAAGTGCTTGCCTTAAGTAGGCATCTTTATACCTGTACTGAAATTCGGGAAGGCTATCAATTTCAGACATCATGGCGTACAGCTCTTCTGGTGAGGATGGATCATGAGAGCCATAGCTGTCCCGCTCCTGAGTTTCAGACCCTACGCAAGCTTCGGCCCAACAATACATTAAGCCATTGCCGTTCGAGTGTGTCACTCCATACAGGTAATGACAGAAGGCCTGTTGAATCGCTTTTCGGCATTTGTCTTTTAAATGATTCAAAAGTTCTTTGTCCTTTGATGACTCAAGGGTCTTTAAACTAAGGTCGTGATTTTTTAGGAGCTCAGTCCGTTTTTTCTCATAGTCTTCTTTTTGAGCCTGAGATTGCGTACCCCCAGCTTCCTTGAATTCTTTGTCCAATTCTCGCACATTACGGACGCATTGCTCAGTGTTTGCACGATGTTTATTGAATCTTTCCAATACCACCTTCAAATCGGGGCTGTTCTCAATTTTTAGTTTAAACAGGGCTTCGATTATTTTGTTACTCACTCTCTTCTCCCAGGAAGGTTGCCCCAGGATAATCACCGGACGCTGGGTCGTACTGCCTGAGATTAACTTCCTGAATGCGGGTTGTTGCACCAGCATTCGTTCTATATCAGGAACTCCCTCAGGTTGTTCTGTCCAGGCGCTTTTCACAGATCGACTGGCCATTTGCTCTTCAAGGAATCGCGAAAACCCATCATGACGATGTTTGACGAACAAGGCATTACCTTCTCTCTCCAGGAAGTCTTTATAAGCTAACTGCCATACCTGGTTATTTTTTTCCCTGGACAAATGTTCCTGATACCACTTGTTCAGGCAACGGGTGGCTTCAACCTTCAGTGCATCGACATTTACCAGACGCACCAATAGATCATGATGTTCATGAGCCTTCACCTTATCGCTTTCACATGTCGGCAGTGGATCCAGCCAACCCGATGCCAGGGCTTCACGGGTAAAGTGAACAGTCGAAGGATCTAAATCGGCGAATTTCAGTATCTCCAATATTGCATTCAACCACTTGTGTGGGCTTGCTCCGGCCTGATCAATCAATTTTGAATGGAGTGACTTGAGCGGTTCAGTCAGCTGATCTCCAAGCCTGAAGGCCAATCTTTCTCTTACTGCGTCTGACATAGGTATAGAGTTATGCCTACCGTCGCGAAGCCCAGAACTGCCAGATACATCATCGCGAGCACACCAAAGCGCATTAACGAGAGATTTATGCTCGAAATCGAGCAAAAGCTCTCCACTGGGAAATCCTTTCTCGTGGTCGGGGCGAGGCTTAACAATGAGCAATTCATTCTTCTCATCGCTCAATTCTTTTGTCTCCAGCGACTCGATCATTGCGACGCCCATTGAAAAACTGGCTAAACATCTTCGCTTCCAAAGTTGCTTTACCATTTCGACAGTGCTTAGTTGGGATACCGGCAATGTAGTGTCTTGCTCAAGGGCTTTGCTCAATTCCTCAAGGCTCATACCACTGGCTTCAGCCAGTGCTACCTTTTGTGCTAAATCAGCACCTTTCAGGATATCCTTGATTTTCTTCGACTGAGTGCCAGAACCATTGACCCGCCTGCGAGGCTGGAAATTGGACAGGATGTCTATATCCCGGGTAGGCGCCCCGCCCAAATTTGCTGACTCCCAGGTTTGGCCTCCATCCAGGGAAAACTCTGCAAAGACATGGGTATAGCTTTTAATTTGCCGACATGGAATCCCAAAATAACGACAAAGAGCAACAAAAACAGGCACACGATGACGACAGCGCCCCTGCTGCTGCGTTACCAGGAAGTGAAAGAAATTTCCCGTTTTTTTCGGCTCAGCCTTACCGGAGAACTGTCTACAATAGTCCTTGATCGCCTCAATGCGTCGCCTTGTATTTTTGGCGTCTTTTATGTTTTGTAAAGGCATCTGTACTTTGGTTGGTTGCCCTTCAATATCATCAAGCACTCCCTTAAGTACGGCTCTCATACCTTCTGAACAACGGGCGTCAAAACGTGTTGATTGTGCTGGTCGGACTTTTTCAGCGGGTGTTTTTTTGCCCGCTTTTCTGGATTCTACGATATAAGCCAATTCAATATTCTGTTTGGCTTTGGCTTCTGGAATAAACAGTGTGTGAAGCCCGGTATATCCATCCCTGAGCAGGGTATATGAAAAATCGGGTTTTATACGCAGGGCCACGATATAGTCTTTAGTCGTCAGGCAGGGCAATTCAAGTTGACCATTTTTTGATTGCCAGGTAAAAGTTGCCAGTGTTTGATCTCTGGCCAATATCACTTCCTGGTCAGGCTCTGGCAACCTTGCAGGTACGAGGACTTCGGCTCCCTGTATGTGTTGATCATTAATACTGATCTGTTTGACATCGCCCTCAGGAGACACATAAATATCCTCTGCCCGCACGCGCATCATTTCGGAAGGGTACCTCTTCGTATCAAAAATTTTATATTCCTTAATGGTTCGCTTCTCCTGGTTCTCATAATTCGTGTTCTGGTCCAATTTCGGAGCCTTTTCCAAGTGGGCCTCTGGAAGGTATTTTTCAGGAGCTTTATCAGCGTTAATAGCCAACGCCTGGTTAACAGGTTGTGGCTCATGGTTCGTTTTCTGATTCAGCGCCGGAGTCCGTCGCTCCTGAACTTGTGGCTCATGATTCGTTTTCTGATTCAGTGCCGGAGTCTGTCGCTCCTGAACTTGTGGCTCATGGTTCGTTCTCTGCTTCAGCGCCGGAGTCTGTTGCTCCTGAACTTGTGGCATGTCCTGATCAGGCGCTTTATCAGCGCCAATAGCGGCTGCTTCATCAATAAAATCCTCTACCAAATGGTTCAGCAGACCACTGATTTGATGCCAGAACGCAGGCCACCATTGAACTTCACCGGCTTCCCATGCTCCTATCCGCTGATCAGCTGTTTGAAGATAAGGCTGGTTAACAGACAATTTCAGCGTTTGTGTCTCTTCTTCCGTCAGGGGAAATACGCTACTGGCGTCCACGCCCGACTGGCCAAACTGACGATTAAACCAGCATTGCTGCCAGTGTCGGTACAGTGCCCGGGTGAGAATGTCGTCCGACTCGTCCGGCATCAGTGAAAGACCGGATGCCTGCCATTTTGCCTGGGCCACCCCCTTGATGATTTCCGTTTTGACTTCCTCTTTATCCGAACGAGTGTTAAAAAGAATTTCATGGCGATTTTTATCAACACAGTTGCGGTCACTTTGTCGTATTAACCACGGACGATCAATGCCCGATACCGATTGGTAGAACCATTCGCTCAGCCCAGGATCAAGGGATCCTTTATCCATGGCAGGAGGCGATGGCTCTGGCAGGTTCTCCAGCGATAGGTTGGCGGCAATAAGATAAAGCCGGTAGTGCTGATTGAGGCATTGATGAAGGGCTTTTTCGCTAAAATCGCCTCCACTGAAGACAGCCCTGGCGACATTCTGTAAATCAAGGCTGGTCGGCAGCAATGGCAGTTTTTTGCGTTGCAGGTGAGTCCTTATAAGACAATGTTTTTCTGTTAGTTTTTTAGCGGCGAATGTCCCTTCTGAGGACTCTGGCAACACTTTCCCGGCAATGGTCTGTAATTCTGCCGGGTTGTACTGCCGGATGGGCAAATGCCGGAAACGCCCTTTCAGCGCCGGTGATAAGGGTTTGCGCCCGCTGTACTCAGGCGGGTTGATGGTGGCAAAAAGGTGGAAGCCCGGATGGGCGTCACCGGCCAGAATATCGTTCAATTCACCTTCCAGATGCTGGCTGTCGATCAGATTCATTTCTGAAATCACCACGATGCCGCCTTCCGCTTTTGCTTTCTGGATTGCTTCACACACTCTGTCCCAGGAACAATCACAGGCATTCAGGAGAAATATCTCTGGCATGGTTTCTCCCTTATTCTCAGCCTGCTGTTTGACACTTTTGATCATCAGATTCAGCGTGGCATCCTTACCCCGTCCGGCCGGGCCCTGAATCAGCGTCGCCTGACGGCCGCCGTGTTTTATCTTGCGATGATAAGCCTGCTGACAGCGACTTAAATCCTGTCCCAGCCGTTGCGCCAGCTCAATGACTGCCGATCCGGAAGTATCAAACTCAGGTCGGTTTTTGTCGGTGTATTGCATGAAGGGCTGCTGTATATCGTTCAGGCTCTGTGTACGAACTTTGTCGCTCAGGGTGTTGTCCAGTTGATAACGGGCAGCAAACCAGATTTCCAGTGCCAAAAGGTCATCCTGTTGAGTCTCGGTGATTTCGGGACCCAGTACATCCCGAAAACTTTGCCGGATCAAACTGTTCACTTGCTTACAGCTAACACTGTCTCCTTTGGATAACGCACGATCCAGATACCAGCCCACCCAACTGCAGATATCCGTTAAATCCCTGGGGGTAAACTCATGCTCGGGCAACAGTTCCTGATAGTACTGCCACAGTGCCATCACAGTCTCGGTGGCTTCATGTGCAATCCTGTTGATTTGGTCGCAGTCCTGCAGATGCCGTTGTAGCTGGCTGACCAGAGCCGTTTCCACCACTCTGTCCTGAAGGAAAGCCTGGTCCAGGCTGGGATAGTAAGCCCTGGGCAGTTTCTCTTTCAGAGCCGGTTCCATCTGGCGCCCGGCGTAATGATTCGGGTTGCCGGTGAGAATCACCCGGTGTTTTGGGCCGACCTTGACAGGATGACCGTCCATATAGACACAGGGTTCTGGTTCCCATAAGCCGTTCAATGACGCCAGCAATCCTGCTTTGGCCAGGTTGGCTTCATCCAGCACCAGGGTGACATAGTGTCCGTCTTTGTCGGACGGGGTCTTAGCCCATTCCATCAGAGCCCGGTTTTGCCGAGCCATAGAGCGATCGCCATCGGTGTGCTTTTTCCAGTGCCAGCGTTTCATCAGGGTCTGTTCGCTGTCACAAGGTCCAAGGGAAATGACCGCAGCCTGTCCTGAAGCCTTTGCCATTTTGGCGGAAAAGTAGCTTTTCCCGGTGCCGGTTTCTCCCTCAAGGAATATAACGGGAGAGTTTGTAAGCCGGTCATGGAGCCGGGATAATCGACGGATTTCACGATCTTCCTGACTCACCTCACCGTGATAAAGATCCCGGGCCAGTGCTGACAATGGCATATGAGCAGAACCCGGCCGTAGCGAATCAGACAGTCGATTTTTTATGTGTTCAATGCGTTCTGCGTCAGGATTTTCTGTGACATATTCTCCTCTGGCAATGTGAAAACAATCGGTGGCCAGAGCGTGAATGGCATCGGATCGGGTCTGCCCCGGAAGTAAAGGTAAGTGCCAGCCGCAAGCCAGTGCATCTTGCAAACGTTTAATCTGTCTTGTTGGCCTGATGGCTAACGATTGATAGGGTTCTGTTGCCCCGGGATCGATTGCCAACTGATGCGCCGCTGCCTGTCGGTGTCGTTCAGGGACATGGGCCACGATCATGGCACAGAGCCTGTCCATAACTTCTTTTTTACTCGACCCTGGAAATGGGCTTTTGTAGGACAGTTTTAATTCGGTATCTTTAAATACTGCCGGGTCAAAGGCTCTGGCCAGTTGCCACAGGTTCTGCTTCACAAACTTTCTATCCAACCGTGGAGCACTGTTAATGATGCTGGTTAATTGATCCGGGTCTACCGAGGCGGCTTGTTCTTCATCTGGCTTGTTATGAGCATCCGACGTCTTGTCCGGTAACAAGTGCCAGCAAGCCACTTTCATAAAATCACGCACGGACGGGTGCTGCCGGGTGCCATGGGTGATGACGCTATCAATGGCCTTGCGCCAGTGGCGAGGTAAAAGCTGTGAGGCATGGTCAACCTGCTGTGCTCGTTGGGCAGCCAGTATCAGGTTATTTAACAACCCGCTGGTGATTTCAGGCAGAGCGCTACAAAGGCCGCCAGGGACGGTTTTAAACGCTTTGTAAAGTTTATTAAGTGCCTGCTCTGGCAGTTCAGCCTGGGAGATACAATGCTTGCGGGCATTGATATCCCAGAGATCGACCTCAGGACACGGCTTTCCTGCGGCAACCAGCGAACAAAATACTGGCGATGGGCTTACCGCGGACTCAGGCCAGAGCAGGGCAATATTAGCCCGGGGGTAGGCCTGTAATTGGCCATTGACCAGCAGAGGCTGACCCATCATCAGAGGTTCCAACAGCTGCGCAAGGGATGGGTTTCGCTCGAGCCCCAGGAATGCTACCGGCGTGCCAGCAATTAATGCCTTCTGCAAGCCACTCTGATGTCGTTTAAAATACGCCTTTTGTTCTGAGGTGATATGGAGATTATCAAATAGCTGACTTAAACAAGTCTGTTCATTGACCCGGATGACCAGAGGTGCTCCCCGGTGATCATTGATCCATTGACTTGCCTCAGCATGTTGCCGATAAGTGACAGCTTCAAAGGCATCATGATCTCTGATTTTTTTCTGTTGCTGGTGGCTCCCGGACACAGGGCGCTCATCGTTTTCTGTCAATCCCAGGGCTTCCGGCTGTTGTTTCCAGTGGGCTACCTGAAGTCGGGGCTCCAGGCCGGTGGTCGCGCGAATAGTCGCCAATGAGCCCAGCAAACGAAACCAGAGTGCCTTAGTGAGGGGGGAGGTTACCGTGACGACACCGCCCGCACGAACCTGTTCCAACAAAACGGTGTTAGGGACTGCATAGCCTTCCGGGGCAATAGCAATGGGGTTCAGCCATTGGGCAATATTACTCCGGTTAATAATGATCGGGTTTCCTGATGCGTTCTCTCCATTGTCATCTTCTTTGACACCTTCTTTGACACCTTCTTTGACACCTTCTTTGGTACCTTCTTTGATAAGAGAGTAGGACAGACTTTGGAACAGTGAATGAAGCTCGTCATTCCCTACCGGCATCCGGTAAAACTGAACATCGTCGGGTAACGGACAGATCTTGCCATTGCTTTCAAAACACTTTTTCGCCAGCATCTGTCGAATCGTCTGTTCAAAGGCCAGATCCTGGCAGTTGGCTCCTTTCAGAATCACCCGTTGTCCGGCTTTCAAACACTCAAGCCTGCCGGGGACGTGCCGGATTCGCCCCTCCTGATCCACTCCGGGACCGCCCAGGAGCAACTGTCGCCAGTGACCGTGCAAATGGCAGTCAATTAAAACGCTATTGTCGTCATCCATAGCACTTTCGGCAAAGGGGAGTTCGGTCAATACCGGAGGAACCTTATCGATATCCATCGATGGATCATTGCCTTTCTGTGTCTTGAACTGCCAGGTATTTCCCGGACGATTAATTCTCCGCCAGAAATCAGCACCCGGTGCGCCGGCCGCAGGCGCGTCATCACGCTGGCCAATGGCTGCCAACTGTGCAGGGTCTGCCAGCACCAATAGAGAAACATGCTCGCCAAGGGGGCGTTTTTTCTGGCTGATTTTGTCGTACAGACAGGGGTTATCCGGGTCCAGCAGATCGTTAAATTTGGGCAGTTCTTCGCTGGTGAGCTGTCGGATATCTATCACCAGAGTGAATGGCTGTGAACCTTCAAACAGCTTGCCTGAGCGCAAAGTATGACGACCATCGCCAGAAATGCTCAGCCGACTCACCAGATTAGCCTGTGAAAGGTCATCGGGGTGGGAAATAACAGTAACATCTTCATTACAGGTTCTGGCAGTCAAAAGCTGTCGAACTTCATCATCACTGGCGACAAAACGAAAATCGAAGGAATGAGTCGCCTTTGGGAGCGAGGAATCCGTTGAAGAGACGGTTCTCACATTGTCAGTCAGGGTCTCCGGAGATGGTGATCTGTTTAATTTGGGCTCTACTTCAGAGCAGCTTCTTACAGTCTTCTTTTGCTTTGACGATAAATCCAGCTTTGCTATTTTGGCTGTCACGTTATGATCAAGAAGGTCAGGATCCAGAGCGTGTTTTTTTGTACCTCCATTAATCTGACCATCCATAGTCAATCTCCTTACTGCTAGCCAAAGAACCAAGTTGAAGTTGTTATATAATTTGACCTTCAGATTAAACGTAAGTTCCATTTAGAAAGACGGTCGCAGCCATGGCAGATGCGACGGCCTCATGAGATATCCATGGACAGTGGTAATCAGTGAGCTCTGTAGGGGACAATTTCGAGACAAAGCTTGATGTGTAAGGGTGACCATCAGCAGGTATATCCCGTTCCCGTAAAGAAGGATGGGGATGTAAGCCCGGCTTGCAAAGCAAGCTCCTTGTGCTATTTTCCAATCCGTCAGGTGTTTTTTGCGATTACGCTACCTGACAGGAAAAGTAAAATACCTTCCGCTTTCTGCCCGTGTTTTTTGATGGGGTCGCCTAAGCTCGTTCTCACGCTCTGAAGTCTTCATTCCCGCGAAGGCGGGAATCCAGTGCCAACAGTGGTTCTCTGCCTTCTAGGGGATGACAAGGCCAGGGGGAGCACCGGGTAGTATGGCTCTGGTGGTGAGTCAGTGTGGATTCCCGCCTTCGCGGGAATGACGAGAATGAAGCCGGGAATGACGAGAATGAAGCCGGGAATGACGGGAGTCAACTCGTTCTCACGCTGGAGAGAGTTTCGCGACACCCTCCTTACGACGGGGAGGATGTCAAAACAAGAGTGAATGTCTGATGTTATCCAACGCACTGAAAAAAAAAGGGTTAATAGCCCTGTTTTTGGTCTCTGTTTTTTCTCTTCAGACACAGGCTAAGAATGATTTTGTCCTCGAATACCGAAGGCCACCCAGCATGCTTCCCGAGGATATCAGCAAGTTAAAGCCAACGGTTTTGTTATGTTTCGTCAGAAATGTTGAAAATGATGATAACGCACCCAACGATCCCAGCAAACCTAAAGAGCGTAAAGAGTATATTGGTTATGTCACTACCATAACATCAGAAAAATCCAGCATACATATCTGCAGATATCATGCAAATGGTTCTATGCAAGAAGAGTTCACAAACTATCATTGGCTGGACGCAGGTTTCTATGACATGGATGGTTTCATGCATTTCCATACAACAAAAGTCACTATCCCGGGTTCAAAAAATTATTATTACGTTATGAGAAAGCCTGAAAATGGCTCTAAGATTAACGAACCAATATGTGCATTTGTCGACAAACAAGAAGGTAAAATATCCTTTGGTTATGAACAAAACGACAGTGGTAATATGACATGTGGAAAACGGGATCTCGTCAAAGCTGTTTATGATCACACTTACGAAAGAATAAATTGCGCAAAAAGACCACAAGACCACAGCTCATCATTTATTGAACTCGGTGGTGCTCCGGATTCCTGTCCTTCCGATGCGGTCACCACCCATTGTCACAACTGTAATGGTGATGGCTGTGGCGCCTTCGAATGCTCAGCATTTACACACTGGGATCCATGTCCGGATCACACCTTCTGCGGTTATGAAAAGTGCGTAGGTGGACTCTGCGAAGATAAACCATGGTGCAGGCCTACAACACCAAATGACGAACTGTAAGACGAGCTGTAAATAATCCCTGATTCTGTTAGAGCATGATGATTGCCTGACGTTAATGATTAAAAAGCTCCGGGCAGTCATCATCATTTATCTACGATCTATACGGACAAATAGACAAAACGTTACAAGACTGATTTAAATGGAGAGCTGCAACCCTTGCGGATGCGATGGCCTCATGAGATATCCATCGACATTGGTAACCGGTGAGAAATATACGCCCTGATTTTAAATCAGAGAGTCAGAAAGCGAATCCAGATTCACGGTATTGAAAAACTCTTCGTAAATTTTGTCCATATCATCGTTTTTGAGCACCAAAGCGTTATTGGCGTTGAGTGCTTGCCGCAGGTAGGTAGCCTTAACAGATTTCTGAAACGCTGAAGAACTATTAAAATCCAGCATCATCATAAACAGCTCATCCGGTGATGATGGTTCATGAGCGCCGCAGTAGTCTGAGTCCGTGGAGTTCTCAGAGCAAGCATCGGCCCAACAATACGTTAAGCAACCACCTTTCGAGTGCGTCAATTCATACAAATAATGACAGAGCGCCTCCTGAATCGCTTGTTTGCATTTATGCTTTAAATCATCACGAAACTTTTTCTTCTTTTTTTCAATGCCTTCCGAGCATTGAAGCGTTGTTTTTTCATGGCCATACGGGTATTGATTTTTTGTAATATATTCTTTAATTCCGGGCTCTTCTCAACAACCTTTTGAAACAGGGCTTCGACTTTGTTATCAGTCACTTCATCGTCCTGGAAAATCTGTCCCATGATAATCACCGGACGGTGATTGACCTTGCCCGAGTCTGGTTTCAGAAACGCGGGATCTTGCGTCAGCATTCGTTCTATATTTGGAATGCCCTCAGGGTCTTTCGTCCAGGTGAACTGTAGAGATGAGCTGACAATTTTATTTTCCAGGTATTGCGAAAACCCATCATGGCAATGAGTGGCAAAGAAGTCATCACCTTCTATCTCCAGGTAGCGTTCATAAGCCAAACGCCATAGCTGACTATTTTTTTCTCTGGACCATAACTGCTTATAAAACTTTTTCAGGCAATGGCTGGCTTTAACCTTCAGTTCATCGACATTTTCCAGGCGCAGCAATAGCTTATGATGTTGAAAGGCTCCTACGACAGGTTTCTTATAGTTCGGCACTGGGTCAAGCCAACCCGATTCCAGGACTTCATGAGCAAAATGAATAACTGAAGGTTTGCCTAAGTCACTGTTTTTCAGTGTTGCCACTATTAAGCCCAACCACCGTTGAACGCTTGCTTCGTCCTGAATAATCATTTTTGAATGGAGCGACTTGAGTCGTTCAGTGACCCGATCTTCCTGTCCAGTACTGATTTCATACCTTCTGAACAGCAGGCGTCAAATCGTTCTGATCGGGAGCCTTCAGCCGACGCATTTTCGCCCGGTTCCAGGGGCTCTACGATATACGTCACTCGAATACTCTGGTTGGCTTTGGCCTCAGGAACAGAGAGTGTGTGAAGCCCGGTATATTGGTCCCTGACCAGGGTAAATGCCAAATCGGGCTCTATACGCAGTGCCACGATATAGTCGTCAGGCGTCAGACTGGGTAATGAATATTGATCATTGTCCGATGGCACGCACAAGGTCGCCAGCGTTTGATTGTCAGCCAATGCCACTGACTGGTTATGCTCTGGTAACGGGTCCGGCGTGAGTATTTCGATCCCCATAATATGTTTATTACCAAGATCAATCGGTTTGATATCACCCCTGGCAGACACAAAAATGTCGTTTGCCCAGCAACGATACATCTCTGAAGGAAAGTCCCGGGTATCAAAAACGATATAATCATCAACTTGTGGCATCTCCTGATACTGATAGTCCGTCATTTGGTCTAATGCCTCAAACTCTTTCTCGTGGAGTTTCGGGTCGTATTTTTCAGCCGCTTTATCAACGCTGATAGCCAGCGTTTCGTTAACAGGGTTCGGCAGCCTTCTCATCTGGTGCCAAAAGGCAGGCCATAACTGAAATGCATTGGCGTTCCATGTCTCTATCTGCTGCTCAGCATTCCGAAGATAAGGCCGGGAAGCCGGTAATTTCAGCGTTTGTTGCTCTTCTTCCGTCAGGGGAAATACACTATTCGCATTGACGCCTGCCTGGTCAAATTCCCGGGCAAACCAGCATTGTTGCCAGTGTCGGTATAGTGCCTGGTTGAGAATATCGTCGGACCCGTCTGGCTTCAGGGGAAGACCGGATGCCTGCCAAAGGGCCTGAGCCACCATCCTGATGATTTCTGTTTTGGCTTCCTTGTCATTGAGATCTGCATTAATACGAATTTCATGGCATTTTTCATCAAGGCTGTTGAGATTACTGAGTCGTAACAGCCACGGGCGATTCATGTCCGGCAATGTCTGGTTGAACCATTCGCTCAGTTCAAGAGCAAACTCTCTTCTACCCATGGCAGGAGACGATAACTCGGGCAGCTCCTCCAGCGATATGTTGGCGGCCATCAGGTAAAGCCGGTAATACTGATTGAAGCATTGATGAAGGCCTTTTTCGGTCTCATCGTCTCCTTGGATGACGGCTCTGGCCACATTCTGTAAATCAAGACTGGCAGGTTGCAACGGCAGGTTTTTCCGTTGCAGGTATGCCCTCAGGCGACAATGTAGCTGAGTCAGCTTTTTAGCCAGGATTTTCCCTTCCCGGGTATCTGGTAACATTTTCCCAGCAATGGTCTGTAATTCCGCCGGGTTATACTGGCGGATCGGCAGATGCCTGAAACGTCATTTCAGCGCCGGTGATAACGGTTTTCGCCCGCTGTACTCAGGCGGGTTGGTGGTGGCAAACAGGTGGAAGCCCGGATGGGCGTCACCGGCCAGAATATCGTTTAACTCACCTTCCAGATGCTGGCTATCGATCAGATTCATTTCCGAAATCACCACGATGCCGCCATTAATTTTTGCCGCCTGGATCTTTTCACACGGTTTGTCCCAGGAACAATCACAGGCATTCAGGTAAAAGACTTCCGGCATGGATTCTTGCCGTGCTTCTGCCTGCTGTTTAGTGCCGACCGGAACAGGTTGACCGTCCACATAGATACAGGGTTCCGGCTCCCATAAGCCGTTCAATGACGCCAGTAATCCCGTTTTAGCGAGGTTGGCTTCATCCAGCACCAGTGTGACGAATTTGTCATCTTCGTCGGGTTCAATACTGGCCCATTCCATCAGCGCCCGGTTTTGCTGTGCCATAGAAGGGTCACCATCGGCATTCTCCTTCCAACGCCAGCGTTTCATCAAGGTCTGTTCGCTGTCAGAAGGTCCAAGGGAAATCACCGCAGCCTGTCCTGAAGCTTTCGCCATTTTGGCGGAAAAGTAACTTTTCCCGGTGCCGGTTTCCCCTTGCAGGAATAGAACGGGAGAGTCCGCAAGCCGGTCATGGAGTCGGGATAATCGACGGCTTTCACGATCCTTTTGATTCATCTCGCCGTAATAAAGATCCCGGGCCAGTGCTGACATGGGCCTGTCGGCGGAGCCCGTCCATTTCAGTGATTCAGACAGTCAATGTTCAATGCGTTCAATGCCTTCTGCTTCAGAATTCGCTGTTCTGGCCCTATGAAAACAATCGGTGGCCAGAGCATGAATGATATCGGATCGGGTCTGCCCCGGTGGCAGGGCTAACTGCCAGCCAGAAGCCAGTGCATCCTGCAAACGTTTAATCTGTCTGCTTGGCCATATGGTCAGGGATTGACAGGGCTCCGCAGCTGCCGGGTCAATTTCCAGCTGATGCGCCATTGTATCTCGTTGTACTTCAGGCCCGTGGGCCACGATTATGGCACAGAGCCTATCCAGAGTTTTTTTTCGGGCCCACCCTGGTGTTGGACTTTCATAGGACAGTTGAAACCCGGTGCCCTTAAATATTACCGGGTCAAACGCCCTGGCCAGTTGCCAAAGGTTTTGCTTCACAAACGCTCTATCCAACTGCAGGGCACTATTGATGATGGTATTTAACCTGTCCGGGTCTACCGAGGCAGTTTGATCCTCATTCGGATTTTTGTGGGTGTTCAGTATCTTATTTTTGTGGGTGTCCAATATCTATATGTGGGTGTCCAATATCTATAATCCTCATTCGGATTTTTGTGGGTGTTCAGTATCTTATTTTTGTGGGTGTCTAATATCTCGTGATATCTCTGTGACCAAACTATGATCACCTATCCAATGAGTCACAAATCGAATCCAGATTCACGGTGTTGGAAAACTCTTCGACAATTTTTGTCAGCTCATCGGTTCTGAGCACCAGAGCGTTATTGGCGTTGAGTGCCTGCCTTAAGTAGGTTACCTTAGCAGTTTTCTGAACGAATTCGCCAAGGAATCCGCTATGAATACAAGACATCATGGCAAACAACTCTTCTGGTGAAGATGGATCATGAGCACCATAGCTGCGACTCAGGTAGATATCAGACGAGATGTGAGCATCGACCCAACAATAGGTTAAGCTACCACCATTCGAGTGTGTCACTTCATAAAGGTAATGACTGAAGGCCTGCAGAATCGCATCTGTGCATTTGTCCTCGAAATTATTCAGAAGCACTCTTTCGCTATTGCTGTCGATATCGCTATCAACAAGATCATCGCTGTCGCTATCAATAAGATCATCGCTGTCGCTATCAATAAGATCATCGCCTGTAACATCATAAGGCACGTTTTTGTCACGTTCTCTTCCGGGACAGGGACTATCCAGTTCATGTTGGAGTCGTTGTGTCTCTGCATTGAATTGATTGAGTTTTTCGAGCATCTGCTTCAGATTCGGGCTGTTCTCAACTTTCCGTTGAAACAGGACTCCGGCCTTTTCACGCATCGCTCGAATTTTCCTTAGTTCTCCCAGGATAATCACCGGACGGTGGTTCACTTTACCCGAGTTTAATTGCTCAAATGCGGGCTGGTGCAAAAGCATTCTTTCTACATTCGGAATTCCCTTAGGTTCATCCGTCCAGGCTTTCTTTAGGGATGTGCGGGTGATTTTGTCTTCAAGGAATGATGAAAAACCTTCATGACAATGAGTGATGAAAAAGGCCTTACCTTTATTTTCCCGGAAGCCTTGATAAGCCAGTCGCCATAACTGACTATTTTTTTCTCTGGCCAATAATTCTCTATACCACTTTGTCAGGCTGAGAGTGGCTTTATCTTTCAGTTCACCGACACCTTCCAGACGCAGCAATAGTTCGTGATGTTGATGGGCCTCTATAGTATCCCCTGAGTAGACCGGCAGTGGGTCCAGCCAGCCCGATGCCAGTGCTTCACGGGCAAAGTGAATAACCGAACGCCTGGTTAAGTTACTGTGTTTCAGTAAATTCACTATTAAGCTCAACCACTTTTGGGCTCTTTCTCCGCCCTGATCAATCATTTCTGAATGGAATAACCTGAGCTGTTCAATCACCAGATCTTCATCATTGTTGGACAACATGCGTTTGACTGCCTCCTCTATCGGATTAAATGGCTCCCTGTAATAGTCCAACGCTTTTTCCCCTGGTAAAGCGATCGTTGACATGCTCATGGAAAAACCAGTTGAATCTTTTTCCTGCCAAAGTTTCTGCAGTATTTCAGGAATACTTAGATGGGTTTCTGGCAATACACTGTTTTTCTCAAGGGCTTTGTTCAGTTTCTCAAGGCTCATGCCACACGCTTTAGCCAGGGTTTGCTGTTGTGCTAAATCAGCCCCTTTCATGAGTTCCTTAAACTTCTTTGGTGCAGTGCTGGAACTACAGACTTTCCTGGTGGGCTGGAAGTGAGACAGGATTTCTGTGTTCTCGTCAGGTGCCCCGCCAAAATCTGCTGTCTCCCAGGTTTGGCCTTTATCGACAGAATATTCAGCAAAGCTGTGGACGAAGCTATCAATTTGCCGACAGGGAATCCCGAAATAACGACAAAAAGCAATAAAAACAGGTACACGGTGGCGGCAGCTCCCTTGTCGCTTTGTTACCAGGAATTTAAAGAAATTTTCACCGCTCTCTGCTTTAGCCTCACCGGAAAACTGTTGGCAATACTTTGTGATCGCTTTAATGCGTTGCGTCGTGTCCTTAGTGTCTCTTATGGTCCGTAAAAGCTTCTCTATTTTGCGTGGGTGTCCACCAATACCAACAGTCTCAAAGAGTTTGTCCAGTACTGTTTTCATACCTTCTGAACAGTGGCTGTCAAACATTGTTGTTGATTGTCCTCGTCGGAATTCTTTAGCCGCTGTTTTTTCGCCAGACTTTCCGGGTTCTACAATGTAAGCAATGCGAAGAGTGTTTTTGCCTTTGGCCTCTGGAATAAACAGTGTATGAAGCCCGGTATATCGGTCCCTGACCAGGGTATATTCGGGTTCTACAGGTTGCCTTAAGAAACTCATTGCCCAGTTGTGCCAGCTCAATGCCAGATCGGGTTCTACACGCAGGGCCACGATATAGTCGTCAGGCGTCAGGCTGGGTAATACATACAGACCATCGTTTGACGACGCTATGAAGGATGCCAGTGTTTGCTTGCTGGTTAACGTCACTTCCTGGCCAGGCCCCGGTAACCGTTCAGGCGTTAGGGTTTCGACCCCCAGAATGTTCTTGCTGATCTCGCTTACTTCAATATCACCCTCAGCAGACACATCAATATTCTTTGCCTGGCAGCGATACATTGCGGAAGTGGGGTAATGGGTATTAAAAATTTTATGATCGTCAACTTGTGACTTCTTCAGCTGCTTATAGTTCGTGCGCCGGTCCAGGAACTCAGTCTGTTCCCCGCTTATATCTGGAATGCATTTTTCAGGAGCCTTCTTACCGCCGATAGCTACCGCTTTTTTAGTATGATCGTCCACACCATGCTTCGACAGATGACTCATTTGATGCCAGAACGCAGGCCAATATTGAACGGCATTGGCGTTCCACGCACTTATCTGCCTGTCAGCCTCATGAAGGTAAGGACGGGAAGCCGACAATGTCAGCGTTTGTTTCTCTTCTTCCGTCAGTTGAAATACGCTATCAGCGCCCACACCCATCTGGCAAAACACACCTTCAAACCAGCGTTGCTGCCAGCGTCGGTACAGTGCCCTTGTGAGAATATTGTCCGACTTCTTCGGCTCCAGAGAAAGACCGGATGCCTGCCATCTGGCCTGAGCCACTTTCTTGATAATTTCCGCTCTGGCTTCCTCTTCAGTCAGATCAGTCTTGATATGAATTTCATGTTTTTTTCCATCAATACTGTTGTGGTCACTGCTTCGTATCAACCAGGGTCGATCAATGCCCGGTAGCGTCTGATTGAACCAACGGCAAAGTTCAGAATCAAACTCTCCACTACTCATGGCAAGAGTCGAAGAATCGGGCAGTTCCTCCAGCGATAGGTTGGCGGCCATCAGATAAAGCCGGTAGTGCTTATTGAGGCATTGATGAAGGCTGTCGTCGGTAAAATCACCCCCTCTGGTAACAGCCTTCGCGACATTCTGTAAATCGAGGCTGGTAGGCTGCAATGGCAGGTTTTTCTGTTGCAGGTAAGCCCTTAAAAGACAATGTTTTTCTGTCAGCTTTTTAGCGACGAATGTCCCTTCTGATGACTCTGGCAACACTTTTTCGGCAATGGTCTGTAATTCTTCCGGGTTATACTGCCGAATCGGCAAATGTCGAAAACGCCCTTTCAGCGCCGGTGATAAGGGTTTTCGTCCGCTGTAATCTGGCGGGTTGATGGTGGCAAACAGGTGGAAACCCGGATGGGCGTCACCGGCCAGAATATCGTTCAATTCACCTTCCAGGTGCTGGCTGTCGATCAGATTCATTTCCGAAATCACCACGATGCCACCCTGCACTTTGGCCTTCTGGATCACTTCACACACTCTGTCCCAGGAACAATCACAGGCATTCAGGTAAAAGACTTCCGGCATCAATTCTTGCCGTTGTTCAGCCTGCTGTTTGACACTTTCAATCACCAGATTCAGCGTGGCATCCTTACCCCGTCCGGCCGGGCCTTCAATCAGTGTTGCCTGACGGCCGCCGTGTTTTCTGTCAAGATGATGAGCCTGCTGACAGCGGTTTAAGTCCTGGCCAAGCTGTTGCGCCAGTTCACAGACTGCCGATCCGGAAGTATCAAAGTCTGGTCGTATTTTTTTGGTGACTGTTCTGAAGGCCTTCTGAATATCTGACAGCGTCCTATTACGAACTCTGTCGCTCAGGCTGTTTTCCGGTTCGTAACGGACAGCAAACCAGATTTCCAGTGCTGACAGGGCATCCTGATGAGTTGCGGTGATTTCGGGCCCCAGTACGTCCCGAAAACTATGTTGGATCAAACTGTTTATTTGCTCACAGGTAACCCTGTCTCCTTTGGATAACGCACGATCCAGGTACCAACCCACCCAACTGCAGATATCCGTTAAATCCCTGGGGGTAAACTCATGCTCGGGCAAGAGTTCCTGATAATATTGCCAGAGTGCCATCACACTTTTGCTGGCATCGTGTGCAGTGTCGTTTATTTGATGCCCCGACAAATGCCTTTGTAAATGCCTGACCAGAGCCGGTTCCACCACTCTGTCCCGAAGGAAAGCCTGATCCAGGCGTGGGTAGTAAGCTCTGGGCAGTTTCCCTTTCAGGGCCGGGTCCATCTGGCGCCCGGAGTAATGATCCGGGTTACCGGTGAGAATCACCCGGTGTTTTGGGCTGACCTTGACAGGATGACCCTTCACATAGATGCAGGGTTGCGGTTCCCATAAGCCGTTTAATGATGCCAGTAATCCGGCTTGACTCAGGTTGGCTTCATCCAGAACCAGGGTAATGTATTCTCCGTCTTTGTCGGATTCGGTACTGGCCCATTCCATCAACGCCCGGTTTTGCTGCACCATAGAGCGGTCGCCATCGGCGTGTTCCTGCCACTGCCAGCATTTCATCAGGGTTTGTTCGCTGTCAGAAGGTCCAAGGGAAATCACTGAAGCCTGTCCTGAAGCGTTCGCCATCTTCGCGGAAAAATAACTTTTTCCGGTGCCGGTTTCCCCCTGCAGGAAGATAACAGGAGAGTCTGTAAGCCGGTCATGGAGTCGTGACAATCGACGGCTTTCACGATCCTTCTGACTCAGCCTGCCGCGATAAAGATCCCGGGCCAGTGCGGACAGGGGCATATCAGCGGAACCTTGCCATGCCATTGATTCAGACAGTCGATGTTTTATGCGTTCAATGCCTTCTGTCTTGGAATTCGCTGTTCTGGCGATGTGGAAACAATCGCTGGCCAGAGCGTGAATGGCATCGGATCGGGTCTGCCCCAATGGCAAAGTTAACTGCCAGCCACAAGCCAATGCATCCTGCAAACGTTTAATCTGTCTTGATGGTCTGATGGCTAACTGACTATATCGCTTTGCTGCCGCCGGATTGATTCCCAACTGGTGCGCCATTGCCTGTCGATATTCTTCAGGCCCATGGGCCACAATCAGGGCACAAAGTCTGTCCAGAACGTCTTTCTTGTCCGACGATGAAATTGGACTTCCATAGGACAGTGGTAATCCTTTGGATTCAGTGTCCTTAAATACTGTCGGATCAATGGTTCTGGTCAGTTGCCAGAAGTTCTGCCTCACAAACGCTCTGTCCAACTTCGGGGCACTGTTGATGATGGCATTTAACTGATCCAGGTCTACCGAGGCGGCTTGTTCTTCATCCGGCGTCTTATCCGGTAACAATTGCCAGCAAGCCACTTTCAGAAAATCGCGCACGGGCGGATTGTGCCGGGCGCCATGGGTGATAACACTATTGATGGCCTTGCGCCAGTGGCTGGGTAAAAGCTGTTTGGACTGGTCAACCTGCTGTGCCCGCCGGGCAGCCAGTATCAGGTTATTCAACAATCCTTCGGTCATTTCAGGCAGAGGCTTACAAAGGTTGCCAGGTACGGTTTTAAAAGCTTTGTAAAGCGATTGAAGCGCTTGTTCTGGCAGCTCAGTTCGGGAGAGACCATGCCTGCGGGCATTAATCTCCCAGAGATCGACCTCAGGACAGGAGTCAGCCGTGGCGACCATCGAATTAAATAGTGAAGAGGAACTTCTCACAGACTCGGGCCAGAGCAGGGTGATACGGGCGTCCGGGTAGGCCTGTAATTGGCCATTCACCAACAGAGGCTGTCCAACCACCAGGGGTTCCAGAAGCTGCTGAAGTGTTGGATTGCTTTCCAGCCCCCTTAATACAACCGGCTTCCCAGCGGTTAATGCCTCCTGCAATGGACTCTGTTTTCGTCCAAAATGTGCCTTTTGTTCCGAGGTGATATGGATATTATCGAATAACTGGCTGAAGCCCGTCTGCTCATTGATCTGAATGACCAGAGGTGGTTCCTGGTGCTGATTGGTCCAGTGACTTGCTTGGGCATATTGCTGATAAGTGACGGTTCTGAAGGCAGGATAATCTCTGACTTTTTTCTGTGACTGAAAGCTTCTGAACAAAGAGTGTTCATTGTTTTCTTTCAATCCCAGAGCCTTCGGCTGCTGTCTTGAATGAGCCACCTGAAGTCGGGGTTTCAGGCCGGTCATCTTGCCAATAGCCTGCAGTGTGCCCAACAAACAGAACCAATGTACCTCAGTGAGGGGAGAAGTTATGATGACAGTTCCACCGTCCCGAACCTGTTCCAGCAGAAGGGTGTTAGGGACTGCATAGCCTTCCGGAGCAATAGCAACAGGATTCAGCCATTGGCTGATATTGCTCTGGTTAATAATGATCGGGTTGCCTGATGAGTGCTCCTTGTCGAGTGCTTTTTCACCTTTTTTGTGGCCTTCTTTGTGGCCTTCTTTGTCTGGAGAGTGGGACAGGCTTTGGAACAGTGAATAAAGCTCGTCGCTCCCCACCGGTAGCTGATAAAACTGGACATTGTCGGGTAAAGAACAGATCTTTCCATTACTTTCAAAGCACTGTTGCGCGAGCATCTGTCGAATCGTCTGTTCAAAGGCCAGATCCTGCCAGTTGGCTCCTTTCAGAATGACCCGTTGTCCGGGCCTCAATAGCTCAAGCTTGCCGGGGATGTGCCGGATTCGTCCCTGTTGATCGACACCGGGACCGCCCAGCAGCAAGTGTCGCCAGTGGCTGTGCAAGTGACAGTCAATAACAAGGGTATTATCTTCGTTCGTAGCGCTTTCAGCAGCAGGGAGTTGAGGCAATAGCGGAGCAACCTCGTCGATATCCATTGACGGGCTATTGCCGGTTTGTGCGTTGAATTGCCAGGTATTTCCCGGTCGGTTAATTCGCCGCCAGAAATCGGCCCCCGGTGCGTCGGCCCCCGGTGCATCGGCCCCCGGTGCAGCCTCACACTGGCCAAACGATATCAACTGTGCAGGGTCTGCCAGGACCAGCAGAGAAACATGCTCACCCAGAGGGCGTTTCTTCTGGCTGAGTTTGTCGTACAGGCTGGGGTTATCCGGGTCCAGCAGGTCGTTAAATTCAGGCAGTTCTTCGCTGGTGAGTTTTCGGATATCCATTACCAGGGTCAATGGCTGCGAACTTTCAAACAGCTTGCCCGGATACAGAGCGTGGCGACCATCGTCGGAAATACTCAACCGGGTCACCAGGTTAGCCTGTGAGAGATCATCGGGATGGGAAATAACAGTAACATCCTGATGTTCATCACAGGTCCTGGCAATCAAAAGCTGTCGAATCTCGTCATCACTGGCGACAAAACGAAAATCGAAGGAATGAGGGGGCTTTTGGAGCGTTGAATCCAATGAGGATACAGTTCTTGGTCTGTCAGGCAAGGTTTTCGAAGATGGCGATCTCTTTATTCTGGACCTTACTTCAGAGCAGCTTCTTACAGCCTTCTTTTGCTTTGACGATAAATCCAGCTTTGCTATCTTGGCTGCCGCGCCATGATCAAGGAGGTTTGGATCCAGAGCGTTTTTTTTTCTACCTTCGTCAATCTGACCATCCATAGTCAATCTCCACACTGCTATCTGAAGAATCAAGTTGAAGTTATCTGACAATTTGACCTTTAAATTGATCGTAAGTTCCATTTAAATAGGCAGCCACAACCATCATTCCCGGTTTCACTCCCGTCATTCGAGGCTGTCGCAAAACTCCAACAGCTCGTTCCCATGCTCTGAGGTCGTCATTCCCGCGAAGGCGGTTGTCGCAAAACTCTGGTTCCCATGCTCTGAGGTCGTCATTCCCGCGAAGGCGGGAATCCAGGGCCAACAGTGGGTCTCTGCCTTCTCGGGGATAACAAGGCTAGTGGGGGCACCGGGCAGTATGGTTTTGGTGGTGAGTCAGTGTGGATTCCCGCCTTCGCGGGAATGACGAGAATGAAGCCGGGAATGACGAGAATGAAGCCGGGAATGACGGGAGTCAACTCGTTCCCATGCTCTGAGGTCGTCATTCCCGCGAAGGCGGGAATCCAGGGCCAACAGTGGGTCTCTGCCTTCTCGGGGATAACAAGGCTAGGGGGGCACCGGGCAGTATGGTTCTGGTGGTGAGTCATTGTGGATTCCCGCCTTCGCGGGAATGACGAGAATGAAGCCGGGAATGACGAGAATGAAGCCGGGAATGACGGGAGTCAACTCGTTCCCATGCTCTGAGGTCGTCATTCCCGCGAAGGCGGGAATCCAGGGCCAACAGTGGGTCTCTGCCTTCTCGGGGATAACAAGGCTAGGGGGGCACCGGGCAGTATGGTTCTAGTGGTGAGTCATTGTGGATTCCCGCCTTCGCGGGAATGACGAGAATGAAGCCGGGAATGACGAGAATGAAGCCGGGAATGACGGGAGTCAACTCGTTCCCATGCTCTGAGGTCGTCATTCCCGCGAAGGCGGGAATCCAGGGCCAACAGTGGGTCTCTGCCTTCTCGGGGATAACAAGGCTAGGGGGGCACCGGGCAGTATGGTTCTGGTGGTGAGTCAGTGTGGATTCCCGCCTTCGCGGGAATGACGAGAATGAAGCCGGGAATGACGAGAATGAAGCCGGGAATGACGAGAATGAAGCCGGGAATGACGAGAATGAAGCCGGGAATGACGGGAGTCAACTCGTTCCCATGCTGGAGAGAGTTTTGCGACACCCTCCATTCGAGGGTGTGATGTCAAGGCTTTTAAAATGATTCAGACAACGAATTCAAATTCAGGCTGTCCAAAAACTCCCCGGCAATTTTTGTCAGATCATTGGGTTTCAGGATCAGGGCATTACTGGCACTGAGTGCCTGCCTTAAGTAGTCATCCCTGATAAATCTCTGAAAAAAGGAGGGGGTACCAAATTCAAACATCATGGCATGCAGCTCTTCTGGAGAGGATGGATCATGAGCGCCACAGGAGTCTGACCCGGCGTAAGCATCGGTCCAAAAATACGTCAAGCAACCGCCGTTCGAGTTTGTCACTCCATACAGATAATGACTGAAGGCTTGCTTAATTGCTTCCCAGCATTGTTTTTTAAAGTTTTCCAAAAGTTCAGATGATTCCTCATCAGGTTTTGCTTTGATGTCTTCCAATAACTGCTTCAAGCTCGGGCTATTCTCAGCTTTTAGTTGGATCAGAGCCCTGACCTTTTCAATTATCCCGCAGTCGAACCATAAAGGTCGCCCCAACATAATCACCGGACGGTGGTTCGCCGTGCCAGGTTTTAACCGCACAAAGGCGGGCTGATGCACCAGCATTCGTTCAATATTCGGAACTCCCTGAGGTTCGTCCGTCCAGGCGGTCTGTAAAGATGAGTGGGCCATTTTATTTTCAAGGAGTGGCGAAAACCCACCATGACAATGAGTGACGAAAAAGGAATAATCTCCGCAGCTTTGTAAATAGCCAAAAGTGCATCGCCATTCATGGCTGTTTTTTTCCCTGGAGAATAATTCCGTATACCACTTTTTCAGGCAATGGTTGGCATTTACCTTCAATTCATCGATGCTTTCCAGACGCACTAATAGCTGATGATGCTGTGCGGCATTCATAACATGGTTATGGTAGGTCGGCAGTGGATCCAACCAACCCGATACCAGGGCTTCATGGGCAAGGCGAACAAAAGGAGGTCTGGCTAAGGCTTTGCTATTCAATAAACTATTCATTGAACTCAACCACCTTGTAGGGATTGTCCCACCCTGAGCAATTATTTTTGAGTACAACAACTTGAGTTGTCCAATGACCTGATCGGCATTATCGTTGGACAATATTTTTCCTACTGCATCCGACATCGCTTTATGTCCATTCTCATCATCGTTATAGACCTCAGCGATCAAAATCCTGTCGCGATATCTTAATGTTTCTTTTTCCAATAATATTGAGACACCCATGGAAAAACTGGCTAAATCTCCTTCCTGCCAAAGTTTGTCTACCATATCGGAGCTGCTTAGACTGACTTTTGGCAATGCACCGTTAGTCTCAAAGGTTTTGTTCAGTTCCCCAATGCTGATGCCGCAGGATTTAGCCAGAGCTTGCTGTTGTGTCAGGTCGGCGCCTTTCAGGAGTTCCTTCAGTTTCTTTGACTCAGTGCCAGAACCACTGACCCTCCTGGTAGGCTGGAAGACAGACTGGGTTTCTGTCACCTCGACAGGCGCCCCGAGCAAGTTCACCGACTCCCAGGTTTGGCCTCTATTCGTAGAACACTCGGCAAAGGCGTGAGTAAAGTTGCCAATTTGCCGACTCGGAATCCCGAAATAGCGACATAAAGCGACAAAAACAGGCACACGATGACGACAGCTTCCTTGCCGTTTTGTTACCAGGAATTGAAAGAAATTTTCATTGCTCTCTGCTACGGCGTTACCGGAGAACTGTTGGCAATAGTCCTTGATCGCCTCGATGCGTTGCGTCGTGTTTTTAGCGTTTTTTATTTGCCATAAAGGCCGCTGTTCTTCGGTTGGGTCTTGCAGGCCTTCAATGGTCTTAAACAATCTGTCCAGTACTGTTTTCATGCCCTCTGAACAGTGGGCGTCCAAGCGTATTGCCTGTTTCGGGAGGGCTACTTTGGCGGGTGTTTTTTTGTCCGCTTCTCTGGGTTCTACGACATAAGCAGCTTCAATACTCTGGAAGGGTTCGGCCTCAGGAACAGAGAGTGTGTGGAGACCGGTATATCGATCCCTGGTCAGATTATATGGCAACTCGGGTTTTATACGCAGGGCGACGATATAGTCGTTAGCCTGCAGGCTGGGCAAGGTACATCGACCCTTGTGCAATGGGATGATCAGGGTCGCCAGTGTTTGATCGCTGGTTAGCGTCACTTCCTGGTCAGGCCCCGGCAGACTGTCAGGTATCAGGGTTTCAACTCCCCGAATATGTTGATCATTAATATCGATCAGTTTGATATCACCCCCGGCAGTCACATAAATATCTTCTGCCTGCCAGCGGTACATATTGGAAGAAAAGCTCTGCGTATCAAAAATTTTATGATCGACAACTTGCCGCTGTTCCAGGTACGAATAGTTCGTATTCTGGTCCAGTGCTGTAGCCTCTTTCTCATGGACTTCCGGATTGTATTTTTCAGAACTGTCAAGCCATTGGTTCGGCAGATCACTTATCTGCTGCCAAAACGCAGGCCAACATTGAACTTCATTGGCGTTCCACGTCCTTATCAGCTCATCAGCCTCCCGAAGATAAGGCAGGCAAGCCGATTTTTTCAGCGTTTGTTCCTGTTCTCCTGTCAGAGGGAACAGGTTATTGGCGTCTACGCCCGTGCGACCAAACTCACGAGAAAACCAGCGTCGCTGCCAGTGTCGGTAAAGTGCCCGGGTGAGAATATCGTCCGACTGATCCGGCTTCAGGGAAAGACCGGATGCCTGCCATTTGGCCTCAGCCACCCTCTTGATAATTTCCGTTTTGGCTCCCTCTGTACTCAGATCAGCCTCAATACGAATCTCATGATTGTTTTCATCAATACTGTTGATATCACTGCGTCGTATCAACCAGGGACGACTAATGCCCGGTACCCTCTGGTTGAACCAATAGCAAAGTTCAGAATCAAGCTTACTTTTACCTATGGCGAGAGCCGATGACTCTGGCAGTTTCTCCAGCGATAAGCCGGCTGCCATGAAGTAAAGCCGGTAGTACTTATCGAGACATTGATGCAGTCCGTTTTCAGTAAAATCGCTCCGTCTGATAACAGCCCTGGCAACATTCTGCAGATCAAGGCTGGTCGGCTGCAAGGGCAGGTTTTTCCGTTGCAGGTAAGCCCTTAATCGGCAATGTAACTGAGTCAGCTTTTTAGCCGCGAATTTCCCCTCCGTGGTCTGTGGCAACACTTTTTCGGCAATGGTCTGCAATTCGGTCTGCTTATACTGCCGGATCGGCAAATGTCTGAAACGACCTTTCAGCGCTGGTGATAAGGGTTTTCGCCCGCTGTACTGAGGTGGGTTGATGGTGGCGAACAGGTGGAAGCCCGGATGGGCGTCACCGGCCAGAATATCGTTCAATTCACCTTCCAGATGCTGGCTGTCGATCAGATTCATTTCTGAAATCACCACGATGCCGCCTTGCACTTTTGCTTTCTGGATCGCTTCACACACTTTATCCCAGGAACAATCACAGGCATTCAGGGGAAATATCTCTGGCATGGTTTCTCCCTTTTGCCTGACCTGCTGTTTAACACTTTCGATCATCAGATTCAGCGTCGCATCCTTACCCCGTCCGGCCGGGCCTTCAATCAGTGTCGCCTGACGACCACCGTGTTTTATCTTGCGATGATAAGCCTGCTGACAGCGACTTAAGTCTTGTCCCAGCCCTTGCACCAGCTCACAGACTGCCGATCCGGAGGTATCAAACTCAGGTCGGTGTTTTTCGGTGAATTCCATGAAGGGCTGCTGTATATCCTTCAGGTTATTTATGCGGACATTGTCGCTCAATGTGTTGTCCAGTGGGTAACGGGCGGCAAACCAGATTTCCAGTGCCGAAAGGGCATCCTGTTGAGTCTCGCTGATTTCGGGACCCAGTAGATCCCGGAAACTTTGTTGGATCAAACTGTTCACTTGCTCACAGCTAACACTGTCTCCTTTGGATAACCCGCGATCCAGATACCAGCCCACCCAACTGCAGATATCGGTTAAATCCCTGGGGGTAAACTCATGCTCGGGCAACAGCTCCTGATAATATTGCCACAGTGCCATCACACTCTTTGTGGCAATGTGTGCAATGTCGTTTATTTGATGCCGTTGTAACTGATTGAGTAGAGCAGGTTCCACTACCCTGTCCCGAAGGAAAGCCTCATCCAGGCGTGGGTAATAAGCTTTGGGCAGTTTCTCTTTCAGGGCCGGGTCCATTTGGCGTCCGGAGTAATGATCGGGGTTGCCGGTGAGAATCACCCGGTGTTTTTCGCTGACCTTGACAGGATGACCATTCACATAGATGCAGGGTTGCGGTTCCCACAAGCCGTTCAGTGACGCCAGCAAGCCGGCTTGGGCCAGGTTAGCCTCATCCAGCACCAGGGTTATATAGTTTCCTCCAACATAGCCTCCATCTTTGTCGGATTCGGTACTGGCCCATTCCATCAATGCCCGGTTTTGCTGCACCATAGAGCGGTCGCCGTCGGCGTGCTCTTGCCACTGCCAGCGTTTCATCAGGGTTTGTTCGCTGTCAGAAGGTCCAAGGGAAATGATCGCAGCCCAGCCTGAAGCCTTTGCCATTTTGGCAGAAAAGTAGCTTTTCCCGGTGCCGGTTTCTCCTTCAAGGAATATAACGGGAGAGTCTGCAAGCCGGTCATGGAGTCGGGATAATCGACGACTTTCACGATCCTTCTGACTCATCTCGCCGTGATAAAGATCATAAGCCAGTGCTGACAGGGACTGGTCATTGGAACCCATCCATTTCATTGATTGAAGCAGTCGATTTTCTATGCGTTCAATACGCTCTGAGTCAGGATTCTCTGTGACATATTCTCCCCTGGCAATATGGAAACAATCAGTGGCCAGGGCGTGAATGACATTGGCTCGGATCTGCCCCGCTGGCAAAATTAACAGCCAGCCACAAGCCAGTGCATCCCGCAAACGTTTAATCTGTCTTGCTGGCCTGATGGCTAAGGGTTGAGAGGGCTCTGCTGTCGCCGGATCGACTTCCAACTGATACGCCATTGCCTCCCGTTTTTCTTCAGGCCCGTGAGCCGCGATCAGGGCACAGAGTCTGTCCAGAGCTTCTTCTTCATTGCTCAGTGGAAATGGACTGCCATATCTCAGTCGTAATTGCTGGGCTTTAAATACTGCCGGGTCAACGGCTCTGGCCAGTTGCCACAGGTTTTCCTTCACAAACTCTCTATCCAACCGTGGGGCAGTAATGATGATGTCAAGCAAGCGATCCGGGTCTACCCAGGCGGCTTGATTCTCATCTGACTTCTTATTGATATCCGGCGTATTATCCGGTAGCAAGTGCCAACAAGCCACTTTCATAAAATCACGCACGGATGGATGTTGCCGGGTGCCATGAGTGACGACGCTGTTGATGGCCTTTCGCCAGTGGCAGGGCAGAAGCAGTGTCGACTGGTCAACCTGTTGTGCCCTGCGGGCAGCGAGTATCAGATTATTCAACAAGCCTTCAGTGATTTCAGGCAGAGGTTTACAAAGGTCGCCGGGTACGGTTCCAAAGGCTTCGTAAACTTCATTAAGCGCCTGTTCTGGCAGCTCAGCCCGGTGGATACCATGCCTGAGGGCATTGCTCTCCCAGATATCAACCTCAGGACAGGGTTTGCCTACGGCAACCATGGAGTTCAATACCGAAGAGGGGCTTTGCGCAGACTCAGGCCAGAGTAGGGTGACATGAGTGTCCGGGTAGGCCTGTAATTGGCCACTCACCAACACAGGTTGCCCAACAATCAGGGGCTCCAGAAGCTGTGCAAGCGCAGGATTACTCTCGAGTCCCAGGATGACTAACGGCTTACCAGCGGTTAATGCTTCCTGGAACTCACTTTGAGATCGTCCAAAATGGGCTTTTTGTTCCGAGGTGATATGGATATTGTCAAATAGCTGGCTGAAGCTTGTCTGCGCATTGACCTGAATGACCAGAGGTGCTTTCGGGTGATCATTGATCCAATGGCGCGCCTGGGCGTTTTGCTGATAAATGACGGTTTCAAAGGCAGCCTGGTCTCCGGTTTTTTCCTGTGGGATGGACACAGGCTGCTCATCGTTTTCTGTTAATCCCAGGGCTTTCGGCTGCTGTCTTGAATGAGCCACCTGAAGTCGGGGCTCCAGACCTGTTGTCTCGCGAATCGTCTGCAGTGAACCCAGCAAACGAAACCAGAGGGCTTCATTAAGAGGTGAGGTTACGGTGACTACAGCACCCGCCAGAACCTGTTCCAACAGGCGGGTGTTAGGCGCAGCATAGCCTTCCGGGGTAATGGCAACGGGGCTCAGCCATTCGCTGATATTACTCTGGTTAATAATGATCGGGGTTCGTGGTGGGTTATGGGAAAGTCCTGCCTCATCAGGGTGGGACAGGGCCCGGAACAGTGAATGAAGCTCGTCATACCCTACCGGCCTCTGATAAAACTGAACATCGTCGGGTAAATGACAGATCTTGCCATTGCTCTCAAAGCACTTTTGCGCCAGCATTTGTCGCATCGTCTGTTCAAATGCAAGATCCTTCCAGTTGGCTCCTTTCAGAATCACCCGTTGTCCGGCCCTCAATGACTCAAGCCTGCCGGGGATGTGCCGGATTTGTCCCCTTTTATCCACTCCGGGGCCGCCCAGCAGCAACTGTCGCCAGCTGCTGTGCAAGTGACAGTCAATAAGAACGGTATTGTCGTCATCCACAGCGCTTTCAGCAGAGGGGAGTTCAGCCAATAAAGGAGGGACTTTGGCTGGAGTATTGCCGTTGTGTGCGTTGAACTGCCAGGTATTTTCCGGTCGATTAATTCGCCGCCAGAAATCAGCCCCCGGTGCGTCGGCCCCCGCTGCATCGTCACGCTGCCCAACCGATGCTAACTGTGTGGGGTCTGCCAGAACCAGCAGGGAAACATGCTCCCCCAGGGGACGTTTCTTGTGGCTGACTTTGTCATATAGACAGGGGTTATCCGGATCCAGTAGATCGTTGAATTTTGGCAGATCCCCGCTGGTGAGCTTTCGGATATCCATTACCAGAGTCAATGGCTGTGAACCCTCGAACAGCTTGCCTGAACGAAGGGCGTGGCACCCATCGTCGGAAATGCTCAACCGGGTCACAAGATTAGCCTGTGAGAGGTCATCGGGATGGGAAATAAGGGTAACATCCCGACGTTCATCGCTGGTCTGGGCAACTAAAAGCTGTCGAACCTCATCATCGCTGGCAACAAAACGAAAATCAAAGGCATGAGGGGTCTTTGAGTGTGAGGATACGGTTCTCGCTTTGTCAGGCGATGTTATTGGAGTTGCCGATCTGTTGAGTTTGGCGGTTACTTCAGGGCAGGTTTTTACAGCCTTTGACCATGAATCCAGTTTTGCACCAGTGTCTGGTACACCAGTATTACGAACGGAGTTGTTTATTTTCTCATTAATCCGACCATCCATAATCAATCTCTCTCCTGTCATCTGAAGGACTGCATTGAAAATGTTCAATAATATGACCTTCAGACAGGATGGAAGTTCCGCTTGGATAGTTAGCCGTTAGCATTGAAGGAAGTAGCCGATCTCGAAAAACTCATCATGACCAAACGCTTATCACCGATCCAATGACTCATAAAGCGAGTTCAGATTCACACTGTTCAAAAACTCTTCAGCAATTTTTGTCAGCTCAGCGGTTCTCAGTAACAGAGCGTTACTGGCGTTCTGTGCCTGTCGCAGGTAGTCATCTTTGATAGTTGTCCTGGAGATAGAGTGATTTGTTAATTCCATCATGGCATCCAGCTCTTCTGGAGAGGAGGGATCATGAGCACCATAGGTGGAGGTAGTGCTGGTCGAGTAGGCTCCCAACATGCAAGAGTCTGACCAACAACACGTTAAGGAACCGCCTTTCGAGTGTGTCAATTCGAACAGGTAATGCATGAAGGCCTGACGGATGGCTTCGGAGCATTTGCTTTTTAAATTATCCACAAGTGTTCGCTCCTCAGGTGACAACTCAGTGGACAACTCAGTGGACATGGATTTGTATTTGCTTTTGATACCCATACATGCCTGATTAATTATAAACTGCAACTCTTTTACAGCTCTACCCTTAGCGGGATTATTAGCGCCATGCTGCAACTGTGTAATCATATTTTCAAATGCTTGATCAAGATAGAGGTCTTGCCCTTTTTTGGTTGCCAGATATTGATTGATTTTTTCCAATAACGGCTTCAATACCGGACTGTTTTCAACTTTCTGATAAAACAGGGCATCGGCCTTTTCATCAATCGCTGTGTCTTCCCATTGAGGTTGCCCTACGATAATCACCGGGCGGTGGTTCGCCTTACCCGGGGTTAACTGCACAAATGCTGGATTGTGCGCCAGCATTCGTTCTATATTGGGAATGCCCTCAGGTTGGTCCGTCCAGGCCTCCTCTAAAGATGAGTCGACAATACTTTTTTCAAGGGATAACGAAAACCCATCATGACTATCAGTGATGAAGGCGTGGGTATCACCTTCATCCTCTTTGATGTTTTTATAATACAACTGCCATTCCTGGCTATTTTTTTCCCTGGGATAAAACGTCTGATACCACTTTTTCAGGCAATGGGCGGCTTTAACCTTCAGTTCATCGACGCCTTCCAGATCCGACAATACCAGATTAAGTTGCGGGGTCAGCATAAGATGATCTCTATCGGTCGGCAGTGGGTCCAGCCAACCCGATTCCATGGCTTCATAGGCAAAATGAATCACCGAAGGTTTGCTTGAGTCACTGTCTTTCAATATGCCCACTATTAAACGCGACCACTGATGAGGGCTTGCTCCGGCCTGATCCATTATTTTTGAATGGAGTAACTTGAGAAGCTCAGTGATCTGATCTTTATCACTGTTGGACAGTATATGTCTGGCTGCCTCCGCTATTGCTTTAAATTCTTTCTCGACGCAGGCCAATGCTTCTGTCCCCAGAGACTCGATCACTGAGACAGCCATGGAAAAACCGGCTAAATCCTTTCTCTGCCAAAGGTTCTTCAGAATACTGGAGAGACCTGGATTCGTTGCTGACCATGCCCTGTCTGAAGCAAGGGCTTTGTTCAGTTCCCCGAGGCTCATACCACAGGCTTCAGCCAGAGCTTGCTGTTGCGCAAAATCAGCCCTTTGCAGGCAATCCTTAATCTTCGCTGACACATTACTGGAATCTCTTACCTTCCAGATGGGCCGGGAGTCAGATTTGATTTCTGTTAATCCTGCAACTGCCCCGCCCAAATCCACCGATGTCCAGGTTTGACCGTCATCCGCGGAATACTCAGCAAAGCTGTGGGCAGGGTTATCGATTTGCCGACATGGAATCCCGAAATAACGACAAAAAGCAACGAAAACAGGCACACGATGACGACAGCTACCTTGTCGCTGTGTGACCAGGAATTTAAAGAAATTTTCACTGTTCTCTGGCTCAGTCTCGCCGGAAAACTGTGTGCAATAGTCCGTGATCGCCTCAATACGTTGCTTTGTGTTTTTAGCTTTTTTTATTGTCTCCAAGCCCACCCGTATTTCAGATGGCTGATCGGCAATGTTCTCAAACAATCCATTCAGTACCTCTTTCATACCCTCTGAACAGTGGACGTCAGGCCGTGTTGATCGTCCTGCCCGGGCTGCTTCGGCCGGTGTTTTTTTGCCCGCTTCTCTCGGTTCTACGACGTAAGTCACGTAAATAAACTGATCGGCTCTGGCCTCTGGAACCGACAGCCAGTGAAGCCCGGTATATCGGCCCCTGATCAGGGTAAATGCCATCTCGGGTTGTATACGCAGAGCCAGGATAGACTCGTCAGGCATCAGGCCGGGCAATAGATACTGACCATTCTTCGATGACGTTTTAAATTTCGCCAGTGTTTGAACGCTGGTTAATGTCTCTGGCAGTTCGTGCGACGGTGTGAGGGTTTCAAACCCTTCAATGTCCTGATCATTGATATCGGGCCGTTCGACATCACCCTCGGCAGTCACATTAATATCCTTTACCCACCAGCGATTCATCACGGATGAAGGGTACTCGATATCAAAAACTTTATAGCTATAACACTGTGGCGTCTCCAGATGCTCATAGTTAGTTATCCGGTCCAACACCCTGGCCTTTTTCCTGAGGGCTTTCAGGATGTGTTTTTCAGAATCGTCAAGCCTGTGGTTCAGCTGATCACTTACCTGGTGCCAAAACGCGGGCCACAATTGAACTGCGTCGGAATTCCATGCCCCTATCCGTTGATCAGCTTCCTGAAGATAAGGCTGGTTGGCAGACATTTTCAGTGTTTGTTCCTGTTCTTCCGTCAGGGGAAAGACGCTATTGGCATCCACGCCCGTCTCGCGAAACTCATGAGCAAACCAGCGTTGTTGCCAGTGTCGGTAAAGTGCCTGGATGAGCATATCGTCCGACTGATCCGGCTTCAGGGGAAGACCGTATGCCTGCCATTTGGCCCGAGCCACCGTCCTGATGATTTCAGCTTTGACTTCTTCGTTATTCGGACGAGCCTTAATACGAATTTCATGGTTTTTTTCATCAATACTGTCGAGGTGACTGATTCGTATCGTCCAGGGACGATCAATGTTGGGTAATGTTCGGTTGAACCATTCGCAAAGTTCGGAATCAAACACGCCTTTACCGATGGCAAGAGTTGATGACTCTGGCAGTTTGTCCAGTGATATATTGGCGGCCATCAGGAAAAGCTGGTAGTGCTGAGTGAGGTATTGATGAAGTCCGTTGTCGCTAAAATCGCTCCCTCTGGCAACAGCCTTTGCGACATTCTGTAAATCACGGCTGGTGGGCTGTAACGGCAGGTTTTTCCGTTTCAGGTCTGCCCTCAATCGACAATGTAGCTGAGTCAGCTTTTCAGCCGCGAATTTCCCCTCCGCGTTCTGTGGCAACACTTTTTCGGCAATGGTCTGTAATTCGGTCGGGTTGTACTGCCGGATCGGCAAATGTCTGAAACGTCCTTTCAGCGCCGGTGATAAGGGTTTTCGACCGCTGTATTCAGGTGGGTTGATGGTGGCGAAGAGATGAAAACCCGGATGCGCGTCACCGGCCAGAATACCGTTTAACTCACCTTCCAGATGCTGGCTGTCGATCAGATTCATTTCCGAAATCACCACGATGCCGCCATCGACTTTTGCCTTCTGGATCGCTTCACGCACTTTGTCCCAGGAACAATCACAGGCATTCAGGGGAAAGACCTCTGGCATGGATTCTCCCCGTTCTACAGCTTGCTGTTTGACACTTTTGATCAGCAGGTTCAGCGTGGCATCCTTACCCCGTCCGGCCGGGCCTTCAATCAGCGTTGCCTGACGACCGCCGTGTTTTCTGTCGTGATGATAAGCCTGCTGACAGCGGCTTAAATCCTGCCCAAGCTGTTGCGCAAGTTCACGGACTGCCGATCCGGAAGTATCAAACTCAGGTTGGATTTCTTTGGTCAATGCTTCGAAGTCCCGCTGAATATCTGGCAGGGTGTGGTTATGAACTTTGTCGCGCAGGGTGTTGTCCGGTTTGTAACGGGCAGCAAACCAGATTTCCAGTGCTGAAAGGGCATCCTGTTGAGTCTCGCTGATTTCGGGGCCCAAGACATCCCGGAAACTTTGCCGGATCAAACTGTTCACTTGCTCACAGCTGGCAGTGTCGCCTTTGGATAAGGCACGATCCAGATACCAACCCACCCAGCTGCAGATGTCGGTTAAATCCCGGGGGGTAAACTCATGCTCGGGCAACAGCTCCTGATAATATTGCCACAGTGCCATCACACTTCTGGTGGCCCTGTGTGCAATGTCGTTTATTTGATGCCGTTGTAACTGATTGAGCAAAGCCGGTTCCACCACCCTGTCTCTAAGGAAAGCCTGATCCAGGCGTGGGTAAAAAGCCCTGGGCAGTTTTTCCTTCAGGGTCGGGTCCAGCTGACGCCCGGCATAATGATCGGTGTTGCCGGTGAGAATGACCCGGTGTTTTTCGCTGACCTTGACAGGATGACCATTCACATAGATGCAGGGTTCCGGTTCCCATAAGCCGTTCAATGACGCCAGCAATCCGGCTTCAGCCAGGTTAGCTTCATCCAGCACCAGGGTTATATAGTTTCCTCCAACATAGCCTCCGTCTTTGTCGGATTTGCTATTGACCCATTCCATCAGCGTCTGGTTTTGCTGCACCATAGAGCGGTCGCCGTCGGCCTGTTGTTGCCACTGCCAGCGTTTCATCAGGGTCTGTTCACTGTCAGAAGGTCCGAGGGAAATGACTAAAGCCTGTCCTGAAGCCTTTGCCATCTTCGCTGAAAAGTAACTTTTCCCGGTGCCGGTTTCTCCCTCGATGAATATAACGGGAGAGTCTTTAAGCCGCTCATGGAGCCGGGATAATCGACGGGTTTCACGATCCTCCTGACCCATCTCGCCGTGATAAAGATCCCGGGCCATTGCTGACAATGGCCTATCACCAGAACCCGACCATTGCAGTGAATCAGACAGTCGATTTTCTATGCGTTCAATGCGTTCTGAGTGAGGATTCTCTGTGACATATTCTCCTCTGGCAATGTCTAAACAGTCGGAGGCCAGAGCCTGAATGGCATCGGATCGGGTCTGCCCTGATTGCGAAAGTAACTGCCAGCCACAAGCCAGAGCATCTTGCAAACGTTTAATCTGTCTGGTTGGCCTGATGGCCAGGGATTGCCAGGGCTTTGTTGCCGCCGGATCGACTGCCAACTGATAGGCTATGGCGTCTCGTTTTTCCTCAGGCCCATGGGCCGCGATCATGGCACAAAGCCTGTCCATAAAGTCTTTTTCACGCCGCTCTGGAAACGGACTTTCATAGGACAGCTCTAATCCGGCACCTTTAAACACTGCCGGGTCAAAGGCTCGGACCAGTGGCCACAGGTTCTGCCTGACAAACTTTCTATCCAGTCGCGGGGCGCTATTGATGATGGCCGCTAACTGATCCGGGTCTACCGAGGCGGCCTGATCCTTATCCGGTAACAAGTGCCAACAAGCCACTTTCATAAAATCACGCACCGCCGGATGCTGCCGGGTACCATGGGTGATGACACTATTGATGGCCTTGCGCCAGTGGCGGGGTAAAAGCTCTGAGGAATGGTCAACCTGCTGAGCTCGTTGGGCAGCCAGTATCAGGTTATTCAACAACCCTGCGGTCATTTCTGGCAGGGGTTTGCACAGGTAGCCAGGTACGGTATTGAATGCTTTGTAAAGTGAGTGAAGGGCTTGTTCTGGCAGTTTTGCCCGGCGGATATGATGCTTGAGGACATTGATATCCCAGAGGTCGGGCTCTGGATACAGCTCACTCTTGGCGACCATCAAACGAAATACTAAGGATGGGCTTTTCACAGACTCAGGCCAGAGTACTGTCACACGAGCTTTCGGATAGGCCTGTAATTGGCCATTCACCAGCAGAGGTTGCCCGACAATCAGGGGTTCCAGAAGCTGTTGAAGGGTTGGATTGCTCTCCAGCCCCCGGAAGACCACCCGATTGCCAGTGGTCAATGCCTTCTGCAAGCCACTCTGACTGCGTCCAAAATGTACCTTTTGTTCCGAGGTGATATGGATATTATCAAATAGCTGGCTCAAGCGGGTCTGTTCATTGACCTGAATGACAAGAGCTGCTTCACCGTGACGATTGACATGATAATCTGCATGGGCAGGTTGCTGATAAATGAAGGCATTAATGTCGGTTTGCTCTCTGTTTTTTTCCTGTAGATGGTGGTTATTGGCCAGAGAGTAGGCATCGTTTTCTGTCAGTCCCAGAGCTTTCGGCTGTTGTCTTGAATGAGCTACCCGAAGTCGGGGCTTTAAGCCTGTGGTCTCGCCAATAGTCTGCAGAGAACCCAGCAAACGAAACCAATGTGCCTCAGTGAGGGGAGAGGTTACGGTGACCACACCCCCTGCCCGAACTTGTTCCAGCAGACAGGTGTTAGGGACTGCATAGCCTTCCGGAGCAATGGCAATCGGGCTCAGCCATTGGGCAATATTACTCTGGTTAATAATGATCGGGTTTTGTGGTGTCTGCCCTTTACCAAACCCTTTGTCACTCGAGCGGGACAGGGTCTGAAACAGTGAATGAAGCTCATCCTCCCCCACTGGCATTTGATAAAACTGAACATCGTCGGGTAACCGACAGAGCTTGCCATTGCTCTCAAAGCACTGTTGCGCCAGCATCTGTCGAATTGTTTGCTCAAAGGCCAGATCCTGCCAGTTGGCTCCTTTCAGAATGACCCGTTGTCCGGCTCTCAATGACTCAAGCCTGCCGGGGATATGCTGGATTCGCCCCTGCTGATCCACTCCGGGACCACCCAGCAGCAACTGTTGCCAGTGGCTGTGCAAGTGACACTCAATAAAAACGGTATTGTCGTCGTCCATGGTGCCTTCGACACTGGGCAATTCAGGCAATAGTGGAGGAACTTTATTGATGGCCATCGATAGGACATTATCGGTTTTATTGTCGGTCTGAGCATCGAACTGCCAAGTATTGCCCGGTCGATTAATTCGCCGCCAGAAATCAGCCCCCGGTACCTCGTCTGTGCTGCCGGGAGATTTCAGCTGTGCAGGGTCCGCCAACACCAGCAGAGCAACATGCTCGCCCAGAGGGCGTTTCTTCTGGCTGACTTTGTCGAACAGACAGGGGTTATCCGGGTCCAGTAGATCGTTAAATCGGGGGAGTTCAGCGCTGGAGAGTTTTCGGATATCCAGCACCAGGGTCAATGCCTGCGAATCTTCAAAGAGCTTGCCCGAACGCAGAAGGTGGCGACCATCAGCGGAGATGCTCAATCGGTTCAGCAGGTTAGCCTCAGAAAGGTCATTGGGATGGGAAATCAGGGTGACGTCCCGGCCTTCATTGCAGGTCTGGTCAACCAAAAGCTGTCGAACCTCATCATCACTGGCGACAAAACGAAAATCGAAGGCATGAGTGGGCTTTGGCAGGGGGGAGTCCGTTGAGGATACAGTTCTCGCTCTGGCAGGCAACCTCTCCGAAGACGGTGATCTCTCCAGTTTGGGCCTTACTTCAGAGCAAATTCCTACATCCTTCTTTGGCTCTGACGCTAGATCCAGCTTTGCTATCTTGGCTGCTACGCCATCATCAGGCAGGCCAAGATCAAGAGCGCGTTTTTTTGTGCCTGTGCCAATCTGACCATCCATAGTCCATCTCCTTTGTCATATAAAACTAATACTGAAAGTCTTCAGTAATATGACCTCAGGGTTGGAAAAAAGTTCCATTTAAAGAGATAGTCCTGACTATTGGAGGAAATCACCGATCTCAAATAACTCATCATGGCCAAATGGTTATCAGGTATCCAATGACTCATACAGCGAATTTAAATTCACAGTGTTCAAAAACTCGTCGGCAATTTTTGTCAGCTCCCAGGGTTTGAGTACCAAAGCGTTATTGGCGTTTTGCGCAAGTCGTAAGTGGTCATCCTCAACAAAAAGAATATCCGCACATTGACTGTTAATTGAAGACAACATGAAACACAGCTCTTCTGGTGAAGATGGATCATGTGCGCCATAGGAGTCTGTGAAGCAGGAATACCCCAAGGAAGCCTTGACCCAGCAATACGTCAAAGAGCCGCCATTTGAGTGTGTCACTCCATACAGATAATGACTGAAGGCCTGATAAATCGCCTTTTTGCATTTTTGTTCTGATTTCTCCAGAAGGATCTTCTCCTTAATTGATAGCTTAAAGGGCTCCAGAATCCGTTGGTAGCTGCTTTCGATTTCAAGCTGTTTTTTCTCGATTTCTTCTGATTCAAATTGATCTTGCTTTTTATCCAGGTCGGCCAGCGCTCTGTCGCGTTCCAGTTCTATCGCCTTGTATTTTTTGACTTTTTCTGATGATGTCTGCAATTCCGGATTGTTCTCAGCTTTTCGTTGGAGCAGAGCTTCGGCCTTTTCATTAATCACTGTGTTGCGCCATAAAATTTTCCCCATGATAATTACCGGACGGTGATTCATCCTGCCCGAGATTAACTGCTCAAACGCAGGTTGGCGCACCAGCAGTCGTTCTATATTCGGAACGCCCCCGGGTTGGTCGGTCCAGCGGACCTTTAAAGATCGCTCGGGGATATTATTTTCAAGGGATTTTGAAAAACCATCATGACAGTCAGTAATGAAGGAGGCATTGCGTTTATCCTTTTGGTGGTCGCTATAAAAATGACACCATTGCTTGCTATTTTTTCCCCTGTGCAACAGTGTCTGATACCATTTTTTCAGGCAATCTGTGGCTGCAACCTTCAGTTCATCGACGTATTCAAGTCTCTTCAACAGATCATGGTGTTTATCTGCCCCAATAATCTTGTCGTCGTAGAACGGCAGTGGATCTAGCCAACCCGATTGCATGGCTGCATTGGCAAAGTGAATAACCGAAGGGATGGTTAAGTCGCTGTATCGCAGTATTTTATTCATTGAATCCAACCACCGCAGGGGACTTGCTCCGCCCTCAACAATCATTTTTGAGTGCAATGACTTGAGTTGTTCGATGACCTGATCTGCACTATTGTCCAACAATATCTGTGTTACTGCCTCCGACATCAGATTATGGCGATTCCCATAGTGGTCGGACACATCACCGAGCAATTCCTTCTCTGAAGAGCTCAATGCTTTTGTCTCCATCAAGATTGAGACACCCATAGAAAAACCGGCTAAATCTTTTTGCTTCCAAAGATTTTGTACCAATGTGGCAGTACTTGGATTTTTTTGGGGGAATGTACTGTTTGTCTCAAGGGCTTTGTGCAGTTCCTCGAAGCTCATATAACAGGCTCTGGCCAGAGCTTGCTGTTGTGCTGAGTCAGCACCTTCCAGGAGATTCTTAATCTTTTTTAATTCAGTGCTCAAATCACCGTCCTTCCTGACAGTTTGATAGACAGGTGAAGTTTCTGTTGCCTCCACGGGCTCCCCGCCCAAATCCACTGACTCCCAGGTCTGACCTCCATCCACGGAATACTCGGCAAAGCTGTGGATACCGCTACTAATTTCCCGGCAGGGAATTGAGAAATAACGGCAAAAAGCCACAAAAACAGGCGAACGATGACGACAGCTACCTTGCCGCTGTGTTACCAGGAATTGAAAGAAATTTTCATGCTCTTCTGGTGCAGCTGCACCGGAGAACCGTTTGCAGTATTTCGTGATTGCCCTAATTCGTTGCCTGATGTTTTTAGCGTCTATTATTTTGCGCAACGGTGCCCGTATTTTGGCGGGTTGTTTGTTGATGTTATCAAACAGTTCCTTCAGTACGGACTTCATGCCTTCTGAACACTGGACGTCAAAAAAAGCTTCTTTAGCAGCCGTTTTTTTGCCCGGCTTTCCGGGTTCTACGACATAAGTACATTGAAAACTCTGGCCGGCTGCGGCCAGAGGAATAAACAGTGTATGAAGCCCGGTATAGTCGTCCCTGATCACTTTAAATGGCAAACAGGGTTCTATGTGCAGGGCCATGATAATGTCACTGGCCGTCAGGCTGGGCAATGGGCATTGACCGTTCTTTGGTGATATCTCAAGGGTCGCCAGCGTTTGGTTTCTGGTTAATATCACTTCCTGGTCATTCCCTGGCAACTGGTCAGATGTCAGGGTTTCGACCCCCAGAAGGTGTTTACCATCAAGATTGATCTTTTTGATTTCACCCCTGGCAGTGACACGAATATCTCTTGCCTGCCAGCGATACATTTCAGGGGAGTGCTGCGAATCAAAAATTTTATAAATTTCAACCTTTGGCATCTCCTCATCTTCATAGTTCGTTCTTTGGTCCAATGCCGGAGCTTTTTGTTCCTCGACTTCCGGGTCGTAGGGTTCAGGAGCGTCGTCACCGCTAATCGCTGATGCTGTGTTAATAAAATCGTTTATCCAATGGTTCGGCAGATCACTGATCTGATGCCAAAATGCGGGCCAGCATTGAACGTCACGGGCCTTCCATGCCTGTATCTGCTTATCAGCCTCCTGAAGATAAGGTTGGAAAGCAGGCATTTTCAGCGTTTGTGCCTGCTCTTTCGTCAGAGGAAATACGCTGTTAGCATCCACTTCGGTAAGGCTAAAATCACCAGCGAACCAGCATTGCTGACAGTGTCTGTACAGTGCCTGTGTGAAAATATCGTCCGACTGATCCGGATTCAGGGAAAGACCGGATGCCTGCCATCTGGTCTGGGCCACCATTCTGATGAGTTCTGTTTTGGTTTCCTCTTCAGCCGGATGAGTCTTGATACGAATTTCATGGTTTTTTTCATCAACACTGCTGAGATGACTGCTTCGTATCAACCACGGACGATCAATGTCCGATACTGTCTGATTTAACCATTGGCAAAGTCCGGAATTAAATTCGCTTTTCTCCACGGCAAGAGCTGATGACCCGGGCAATTTCTCCAGCGATAGTTTGGCGGCCATCAGGAAAAGCTGGTAGTGCTGATTGAGGTATTGATGAAGTGCTTTATCGGTAAAGTCGCCCCCTCTGAAGACAGCCCTGGCGACATTCTGCAGGTCAAGGCTGGTCGGCTGCAACGGCAGTTTTCTCTGTTGCAGGTAAGCCCTTAAACGACAATGTTTTTCTGTTAGCTTTTTAGCAACTAATATCCATTCCGGGGACTCTGGCAACACTTTTTCGGCAATGGTTTGTAATTCTGCCGGGTTGTACTGCCGGATGGGTAAATGTCGAAAACGCCCTTTCAGCGCCGGTGATAAGGGTTTTCGCCCGCTGTACTCAGGCGGGTTGATGGTGGCAAACAGGTGGAAACCCGGATGGGCGTCACCGGCTAGAATATCGTTTAGCTCTCCTTCCAGATGCTGGCTGTCGATCAGATTCATTTCTGAAATCACCACGATGCCGCCATGGACTTTTGCCTTCTGAATCTTTTCACACACTTTGTCCCAGGAACAATCACAGGCATTCAGGTAAAAGACTTCCGGCATCAATTCTTGCCGTTGTTCAGCCTGCTGTCTGACACTTTCAATCACCAGACTCAGCGTGGCATCCTTGCCTCGTCCGGCCGGGCCTTCAATCAGTGTTGCCTGACGACCGCCGTGTTTCCTGTCGAGATGATAAGCCTGCTGACAGCGGTTTAAATCCTGTCCAAGCTGTTGCACCAGTTCACGGACTGCCGATCCGGAGGTATCAAAGTCTGGTCGGATTTTTTCGCTGACTGTCCTGAAGGTCTGCTGCATTTCCTGCAGGGTGTGGTTATAAACTTTGTTGCTCAGGGTATTGTTCGGGTGGTAACGGGCAGCAAACCAGATTTCCAGTGCTGACAGGGCATCCTGATGAGTTTCGGTGATTTCGGGCCCCAGTACATCCCGAAAACTCTGTTGGATCAAACTGTGTATTTGCTCACAGGTCACACTGCCGCGTGCGGGCAGGGCACGATCCAGATACCAGCCCACCCAACTGCAGATATCGGTTAAATCCCTGGGGGTAAACTCATGGTCGGGCAAGAGTTCCTGATAATATTGCCAGAGTGCCATCACACTTTTGGTGGCACTGTGTGCAATGTCGTTTATTTGCTGCTCCGGCAGATGCCGTTGTAAATGCTTGACCAGAGCCGGTTCCACCACTCTGTCCCGAAGGAATGCCTGGTCTAACCGGGGGTAGTAAGCCCTGGGCAGTTTCTCTTTCAGGGCCGGGTCCATTTGGCGCCCGGCGTAATGATCGGGGTTGCCGGTGAGAATCACCCGGTGTTTTTCGCTGACCCTGACAGGATGACCATTCACATAGATGCAGGGTTTCGGTTCCCATAAGCCGTTCAATGATGCCAGCAATCCGGTCTGGGCCAGGTTGGCTTCATCCAGAACCAGGGTAATGTATTCTCCGTCTTTGTCGGATTTGCTATTGGCCCATTCCATCAACGCCCGGTTTTGCTGCACCATAGAGCGGTCGCCATCGGCCTGTTGATGCCATTGCCAGCGTTTCATCAGGGTCTGTTCACTGTCGGAAGGTCCAAGGGAAATGACTGAAGCTTGTCCCGAAGCCCTGGCCATTTTGGCAGAAAAGTAACTTTTCCCGGTGCCGGTTTCTCCCTGCAGGAAGATAACGGGAGAGTCCGTAAGCCGTTCATGGAGCCGGGATAAACGTCGGCTTTCGCGATCTTTCTGACCTATCTCGCCGTGATAAAGATCCCGGGCCAGTGCTGACAAGGGCATATCAGTGGAACCTTGCCATGCCATTGATTCAAACAGTCGATGTTTTATGCGTTCAATGCCTTCTTTTTCAGAGTTGGCTGTCCTGACGATGTGGAAACAATCGCTGGCCAGCGCCTGAATGGCATCGGACCGGGTCTGCCCCGATGGCAAGATTAACTGCCAGCCAGAAGCCAGTGCATCCTGCAAACGTTTAATCTGTCTTGATGGCCTGATGGCTAAGGGTAGATAGTGTTTCGCTGTCTGCAGATCCACTGCCAACTGATAAGCCATTGCCTGTCGATGTGCTTCAGGCCCATGGGCCACGATCAGGGCGCAGACCTTGTCCAGAACTTTTTTTGGAGCCCACCCAGGCAGTGGACTTTCATAGGACAGCTGTAATCCTTCAAACGGGTTCTCCATCAAGACTGCCGGATCAAAGGCCCGGGTCAGCCGCCAGAGGTTCTGCTTCACAAACCTTCTATCCAACCGCCGGGAACCGTTAATGATGGCCGTTAACTGATCCGGGTCTACCGTGGGGGCCTGATGCTTATCCGGTAACAATTGCCAACAAGCCACTTTCATAAAATCACGCACAGTCGGGTTCTGTCGGGTGCCATGGGTGATGACGCTATTGATAGCCTTGCGCCAGTGGCAGGGCAGGAGTTGCAGGGACTGATCAACCTGCTGTGCTCGCCGGGCAGCCAGTATCAGATTGTTTAACAACCTTTCAGTTATTTCTGGCAGTGGCTTACAAAGCTGAGCAGGTACGGTTTTAAAGGCTTCGTAAAGTTTATAAAGCGCCTGTTCTGGCAGTTCAGTCCGTGGGATACCATGCCTGACGACATTGATATCCCAAAGGTCAACCTCAAGACACGGGCTACCTTTGGCGATCATCAGATTAACCATTGACGACGGACTTTTTGCAGACGCGGGCCAGAGCAGGGTGACACGAGCTTTTGGATAGGCCTGTAATTGGCCATTCACTAATAGGGGTTGTCCAATAATCAGGGGTTCCAGAAGCTGCTGAAGCGTTGGATTGCTTTCCAGTCCCCTCATTACCACCGGCTTGCCAGTGGTCAATGCCTCCTGCAACGCAGTCTTACGTTGTCCAAAATGGGCCTGTTGTTCGGAGGTGATATGGATATTATCAAATAGCTGGCTGAAACTGGTCTGTTCATTGACCTGAATAATCAGGGGTGCTTGCGGGAGAGCATTGATCCAATGATTTGCCTGGGCAGATTGTTGATAAGTGACGGTATCAAAGGCAGCGCGATTTCTGACTTTTTCCGGTGGTTTGGGCAGAGGGTATTTATCGTTTTCTGTCAAACCCAGGGCTTTTGGTTGTCCTTTTGCATGAGCCACCTGAAGCCGGGGCTCCAGGCCGGTCGTCTCGCGAATAGTCTGTAATGAACCCAGCAAACGAAACCAGAGTGCTTCGGTGAGGGGGGACGTTACGGTGACGGCACCACCTGCCCGAATTTGCTCCAACAGACAGGTGTTAGGGGCAGCAAAGCCTTCCGGGGCAACGGCAATCGGGTTCAGCCACTGGGCGATATTACTCTGGTTAATAATAATCGGGTTTCCTGGTGCCTGGTTTTTATCAAGTCCTTTGTCATCTTCTTTGTAACGAGAGCGGGACTGGCTTTGCAACAGTGAATGAAGCTCGTTATTCCCCACCGGCATTTGATAAAACTGAACATCGTCGGGTAACTGGCAGACCTTGCCATTGCTCTCAAAACATTTTTGCGCCAGCATCTGTCGAATGGTCTGTTCGAAGGTCAGATCTTCCCAGTCGGCCCCTTTCAGAATCACTCGTTGTCCGGCCTTCAATAGCTCAAGCTTGCCGGGAAGGTGCTGGATTCGCCCCTGTTTATTCACTCCGGGGCCGCCCAGCAGCAATTGTCGCCAGTTGTTGTGCAGGTGACAGTCAATAAGAACAGTGTTGTCGTCGTCCATAGCACTTTCGGCAGAGGGGAGTTCAGCCAATAACGGAGGTACCTTGTCGATCTCCATCGATGGGTCATGGCCAGTCTGTGCGTTGAACTGCCAGGTATTTTCCGGTCGATTAATTCGTCGCCAGAAATCAGCGCCAGGCGCGCCGGCCCCCGGTACGTCATCACGCCTGCCAACCGATGCCAGCTGTGCAGGGTCTGCCAGGACCAATAGAGAAACATGCTGACCCAGAGGACGCTTCTCCTGGCTGACTTTGTCGTACAGACAGGGGTTATCCGGGTCCAGCAGATCGTTAAATTTGGACAGCTCTTCGCTGGAGAGCTTTCGAATATCCATTACCAGAGTCAATGGCTGTGAACCTTCGAACAACTTGCCTGAACCCAGAGTGTGGCGACCCTCTTCGGAAATACTCAAGCGGCTCACCAGGTTAGCCTGTAAAAGGTCATCGGGATGGGAAATAAGGGCAACATCACGATGTTTATCACCGGCAGTGGCAACCAAAAGCTGTCGAACCTCGTCATCGCTGGCGACAAAACGAAAATCAAAGGCGTTAGAGATCTTTTGAAGCGATGAGTCCGTTGAGGATACCCTTCTCGGTTTGCCAGACATCACACCCGGAGTTGACGATATATTGAGTCTGGCAGTTACACTGTTGACCTTGGCAATACTTAGCGGTAAATCCAGCTTTGCTCTTTTGGCAGGTGTGGCAATATCGGGGAGGGGAGCCTTTATTTTTTTACCACAAATACGACCATCCATAGCCAGCCTCCTTGCATCTTACGGATCAAATTGAAAGCCTTTAATATTTAGACTTTAGAAATGAACGAAAGTTCCATTTAAAGAGATAGCCCTGACTATTGGAGGAAGACCCCGATCTCAAAAACTCATCATGGCCAAATGCTTATTAGGTATCTAATGACTCATACAGCGAATTTAAATTCACAGTGTTCAAAAACTCGTCGGCAATTTTTGTCAAGTCACGGGATTTGATCACCAGAGCGTTACTGGCGTTTTGTGCCTGCTTTAAGTAAGCATCCTTTACAGAACTCTGAAGCGATAAAGAGCTGTCAATATGACGCGTCATGTCATACAGCTCTTGCGGTGAGGATGGCTCATGAGCACCATAGGAGTTTTTGTAGCGGCGGGGATTCCCTAAGGAAGCGTCGACCCAGCAATACGTCAAAGAGCCGCCTTTTGAGTGTGTCACTCCATACAGATAATGACTGAAGGCCTGACGAATCGCTTCTGAGTATTTGCGTTCTATATCTCTCAGAAGGAACTTCTCATCAGTTGATACCTTATGGGGCTCCAGAGTGCGTTGGTAGTTGCTTATGATTTCGAGATGTTTTTTCTCGATTTCTTCTAATTTATTTTCATATTGCTTATAAAAAAAACTGAATCTGTTGACGTTTGCTCTCTCTTCATGCAAGTCGGCCAGAGCTCTGTCGCGTTCCAGTTCTATCGCCTCATATTTTTTGATTTTTTCCGATAATGTCCTCAATTCCGGATTGCTCTCAACTTTTCGTTGGAACAGGACTTCGGCCTTTTCATTAATCAATGTGTCGCGCCATAAAACGCCTCCCGTGATAATTACCGGACGCTGGTTCGCCCTGCCCGAGATCAACTGCTCAAACGCAGGTTGGTGCGCCAGCATTCGTTCTATATTCGGAATACCCCCGGGTTGGTCGGTCCAGCGGCTCTTTAGAGTTCGGTGGGTGATTTTATTTTCAAGGGATTTTGAAAAACCATCATGACAGTGAGTAATCAACAAGGCATCGAGATTATTCTTTTGATCGTAGCTATAAAAACGACACCATTGCTCGCTATTTTTTTTCCTGTGCAACAGGGTCTGATACCATTTTTTCAGGCAATCTGTGGCTGCAACCTTCAGTTCATCGACGTCTTCAAGTCTCTTCAACAGATCATGGTGTCCATCGGCCTCAATAATCTTGTCGTTGTAGAACGGCAGTGGATCCAGCCAACCCAATTGCAGGGCTTTATTGGCAAAGTGTCTAAATGAAGGTTTGGTAAAGTCAGTGTACAGCAGTATTTTATTCATTGAAAACAACCACTGCAGAGGGCTTGCTTCTTCCTCAACAATCATTTTTGAGTGCAATGACCTGAGTAGTTCAATGACCTGATCTGCATCATTGTCTAACAATATTTGTCTTACCGCCGCCGACATCGGATTATGGGGCTTCCCATAGTGGTTGGGCACATTACCGATCAATTCCTTATCGAAAGAGTCCAATGTTTCTGCCTCTATCAGGATTGAGACTCCCATAGAAAAACCGGCTAAATCTTTTTGCTTCCAAAGATTGTGTACCAATGCGTCATTACTTAGATGTTTTATGTGGAATGTACTGTTTGTCTCAAGGGCTGTGCCAAGTGTCTCGATGCTCATATCATAGGCTTTAGCCAGAGCTTGCTGTTGTGCTGAATCAGCACCTTGCAGGAGATTCTTAATCTTTTTTAAGCGAGTGTTCAAATCACCGAATTTCCTGTAGTGAGGTGTAATTACTGTTGCCTCCATGGGCGTCCCGCCCAAATCCACTGACTCCCAGGATTGGCCACCATCCACGGAATACTCGGGAAAGCTGTGGATACCGCTACTAATTTCCCGGCAGGGAATTGAGAAATAACGGCAAAAAGCGACAAAAACAGGCGAGCGATGACGACAGCGACCTTGCTGCTGTGTTACCAGGAAGTGGAAGAAATTTTTATTCTCTTCTGGTGCAGCTTCACCGGAGAACTGTTGGCAGTATTCCGTGATTGCGTTAATGCGTTGCCTGACGTCTTTAGCGTTTATTATTTTGTGCAACGGTGCCTGTATTTTGGCGGGTTGTGCGTCGATGTTATCAAACAGTTCTTTCAATACGGACTTCATGCCTTCTGAACAGTGGACGTCAAAAAGGGCTTCTTTAGCACCCGTTTTACGGCCCGGCTTTCCGGGGTCTACGACATAAGTACATTGAAAACTCTGGTCGGCTGCGGCCAGAGGAATAAACAGTGTATGCAGCCCGGTATACTGGTCCCTGATCAGTTTAAAGGGCAGACTGGGTTTTATACACAGGGCCACGATAGAGTCACTGGCCGTCAGGCTGGGCAATGGACATTGACCGTTCTTTGGTAATATCTGAAGGGTCGCCAGCGTTTGATTTCTGGTTAATATCACTTCCTGGTCATTTCCTGGCAACTGGTCAGATGTCAGGGTTTCGACCCCCAGAAAGTGTTTACCGTCAAGATTGATCTTTTTGATTTCACCCCTGGCAGTGACACGAATATCCCATGCCTGCCAGCGATACATCGCAGGGGAATGCTGCGAATCAAAAATTTTATAAAGTTCAACCTTTGGCATCTCCTCATCTTCGTAGTTCGTTCTTCGGTCCAATGCCGGAGCTTCTTCTTCCTCGACTTCCGGGTCGCAGGGTTCAGGAGCGTCGTCACCGCTGATCGCTGATACCTCGTTAATAAAATCGTTTACCCAATGGTTCGGCAGATCACTGATCTGATGCCAAAATGCGGGCCAGCATTGAACGTCATGGGCCTTCCATGCCTGTATCTGCTTACCAGCCTCCTGAAGATAAGGCTGGAAAGCTGGCATTTTCAGTATTTGTGCCTGTTCTTTGGTCAGAGGAAATACGCTGTTAGCGTCCACTTCGGTAAGGCTAAAATCACCAGCGAACCAGCATTGCTGCCAGTGTCTGTACAGTGCCTGTGTGAAAATATCGTCCGACTGATCCGGCTTCAGGGAAAGACCGGATGCCTGCCATTTTTTCTGAGCCACCGTCCTGATGAGTTCCGTTTTGGTTTCCTCTACAGTCGGACAAGTCTTGATACAAAATTCATGGTTTTTTTCATCAACACTGTTGAGATGACTGTTTCGAATCAACCACGGACGATCAATGTTCGATACCGTTTGATTGAACCAATAGCAAAGTCCGGAATTAAATTCACTCTTCCCCATGACAAAAGCCGAAGATCCGGGCAGTTTCTCCAGCGATAGGCTGGCGGCCATCAGATAAAGCCGGTAGTGCTGATTGAGGCATTGATGAACGGCTTTTTCGCTAAAGTCGCCTCCTCTGGTGATAGCCCTGGCAACATTCTGCAAATCAAGGCTGGTCGGTTGCAACGGCAGTTTTGTGCGTTGCAGGTAAGCTCTTAAACGACAATGTTTCTCTGTTAGTTTTTTAGCGACGAATGTCCCTTCTGAGGACTCTGGCAACACTTTTTCGGCAATGGTCTGTAATTCTGCCGGGTTGTACTGCCGAATGGGTAAATGTCGAAAACGCCCTTTCAGCGCCGGTGATAAGGGTTTTCGCCCGCTGTACTCAGGCGGGTTGATGGTGGCAAACAGGTGGAAACCCGGATGGGCGTCACCGGCCAGAATATCGTTTAGCTCCCCTTCCAGATGCTGGCTGTCGATCAGATTCATTTCTGAAATCACCACGATGCCACCTTTAATTTTTGCCTTCTGGATCTTTTCACACAGTTTCTCCCAGGAACAATCACAGGCGTTCAGGAGGAAGACTTCCGGCATGGATTCTCCCCGTCGCTCAGCCTCCTGTCTGACGCTTTCAATCACCAGATTCAGCGTGGCATCCTTGCCTCGTCCGGCCGGGCCTTCAATCAGTGTTGCCTGACGACCGCCGTGTTTCCTGTCGAGATGATAAGCCTGCTGACAGCGGTTTAAATCCTGTCCAAGCTGTTGCACCAGTTCACGGACTGCCGATCCGGAGGTATCAAAGTCTGGTCGGATTTTTTCGCTGACTGTCCTGAAGGTCTGCTGCATTTCCTGCAGGGTGTGGTTATAAACTTTGTTGCTCAGGGTATTGTTCGGGTGGTAACGGGCAGCAAACCAGATTTCCAGAGCTGACAGGGCATCCCGATATGTTTCGGTGATTTCGGGCCCCAGTACATCCCGAAAACTCTGTTGGATCAAACTGTGTATTTGCTCACGGGTCACACTGCCGCGTGCAGGCAGGGCACGATCCAGATACCAGCCCACCCAACTGCAGATATCGGTTAAATCCCTGGGGGTAAACTCATGGTCGGGCAAGAGTTCCTGATAATATTGCCAGAGTGCCATCACACCTTTGGTGGCATTGTGTGCAATGTCGTTTATTTGCTGCTCCGGCAGGTGCCGTTGTAAATGATTGGCCAGAGCCGGTTCCACCACCCTGTCCCGAAGGAATGCCTGGTCCAGGCGTGGGTAGTAAGCTCTGGGCAGTTTCTCTTTCAGGGCCGGGTCCATTTGGCGCCCGGAGTAATGATCCGGGTTACCAGTGAGAATCACCCGGTGTTTTGGGCTGACCTTGACAGGATGGCCATTCACGTAAATGCAGGGTTGCGGTTCCCATAAGCCGTTTAATGATGCCAGCAATCCGGTCTGGGCCAGGTTGGCTTCATCCAGGACCAGGGTAATGTATTCTCCGTCTTTGTCGGATTTGCTATTGGCCCATTCCATCAACGCCCGGTTTTGCTGCACCATAGAACGGTCGCCATCGGCCTGTTGTTGCCATTGCCAGCGTTTCATCAGGGTCTGTTCGCTGTCGCAAGGTCCAAGGGAAATGACTGAAGCTTGTCCCGAAGCCCTGGCAATTTTGCCAGAAAAGTAACTTTTCCCGGTGCCGGTTTCTCCCTGCAGGAAGATAACGGGAGAGTCTGTAAGCCGCTCATGGAGCCGGGATAATCGTCGGCTTTCACGATCTTTCTGACCTATCTCGCCGTGATAAAGATCCCGGGCCAGTGCTGACAAGGGCATATCAGTGGAACCTTGCCATGCCATTGATTCAAACAGTCGATGTTTTATGCGTTCAATGCCTTCTGCTTCAGAGTTGGCTGTCCTGACGATGTGGAAACAATCGCTGGCCAGCGCCTGAATGGCATCGGACCGGGTCTGCCCCGATGGCAAGATTAACTGCCAGCCAGAAGCCAGTGCATCCTGCAAACGTTTAATCTGTCTTGATGGCCTGATGGCTAAGGGTAGATAGTGTTTCGCTGTCTGCAGATCCACTGCCAACTGATAAGCCATTGCCTGCCGATGTGCTTCAGGCCCATGGGCCACGATCAGGGCGCAGACCTTGTCCAGAACTTTTTTTGGAGCCCACCCAGGCAGTGGACTTTCATAGGACAGCTGTAATCCTTCAAACGGGTTCTCCATCAAGACTGTCGGATCAAAGGCCCGGGTCAGCCGCCAGAGGTTCTGCTTCACAAACCTTCTATCCAACCGCCGGGAACCCTTGATAATGGCCATTAACTGATCCGGGTCTACCGTGGCGGCCTGATGCTTATCCGGTAACAATTGCCAACAGGCCACTTTCATAAAATCACGCACAGTCGGGTTCTGTCGGGTGCCATGGGTGATGACGCTATTGATAGCCTTGCGCCAGTGGCAGGGCAGGAGTTGCAGGGACTGATCAACCTGCTGTGCTCGCCGGGCAGCCAGTATCAGATTGTTTAACAAACTTTCAGTTATTTCTGGCAGTGGGTTACAAAGCTGAGCAGGTACGGTTTTGAAGGCTTTGTAAAGTTTATAAAGCGCCTGTTCTGGCAGTTCAGTCCGTGGGATACCATGCCTGAGGACATTGATATCCCAAAGATCGACTTCAAGACAGGGGCTACCTTTGGCGACCATCAGATTAACTATTGACGACGGGCTTTTTGCAGACGCAGGCCAGAGCAGGGTGACATGAGCTTTTGGATAGGCCTGTAATTGGCCATTCACCAACAGAGGTTGTCCAATAATCAGGGGTTCCAGAAGCTGCTGAAGGGTTGGATTAGTCTCCAGCCCCCGCAATACCACCGGTTTGCCAGCGGTTAATGCCTCCTGCAACGCAGTATTACGGTGTCCAAAATGGGCCTTTTGTTCGGAGGTGATATGGATATTATCAAATAGCTGGCTGAAACTGGTCTGTTCATTGACCTGAATAATCAGGGGTGCTTGCAGGAGACCATTGATCCAATGATTTGCCTGGGCAGATTGTTGATAAGTGACGGAATCAAAGGCAGCGCGATTTCTGACTTTTTCCAGTGGGTTGGGTAGAGGGTATTTGTCGTTTTCTGTCAAACCCAGGGCTTTTGGTTGTCCTTTTGCATTTACCACCTGAAGCCGGGGCTCCAGGCCGGTTGTCTTCTGAATAGTCTGCAGTGAGCCCAGCAAACAAAACCAATCTGCCTCAGTGAGAGGAGAGGTTACGGTGACGGTACCACCGTTACGAACCTGTTCCAACAGGCAGGTATTAGGAACTGCGAAGCCTTCCGGGGCGATGGCAATTGGGTTCAGCCATTGAACAATATTACTCTCGTTGATGATGATCGGGTTTGCTGGTGCCTGCTCTTTATCAAGTCTTTTGTCACCCTGTTTGTTATGAGAGTGGGACAAACTTTGCAACAGTGAATGAAGCTCGTCATTCCCTACCGGCATCTGATAAAACTGAACATCGTCGGGTAACGGACAGATCTTGCCATTGCTCTCAAAGCAGTGTTGCGCCAGCATCTGTCTAAGGGTCTGTTCAAAGGCCAGATCTTGCCAGTCGGCCCCCTTCAGTATCACCCGTTGTCCGGCCTTCAATAGCTCAAGCTTGCCGGGAAGATGCTGGATTCGCCCCTGTTTATCCACCCCGGGGCCGCCCAGCAGCAACTGTCGCCAGTGACTGTGCAAGTGGCAGTCAATAACAACGGTATTGTCATCTTCCATAGGATTTACGGCACCGGGGAGTTCAGCCAATAACGGAGGTACCTTGTCGATCTTTATCGATGGGTCATTGCCAGTCTGTGCGTCGAACTTCCAGGTATTTTCCGGTCGATTAATTCGTCGCCAGAAATCAGCGCCAGGTGCGTCATCACGCCTGCCAAGCGATCTCAGCTGTGCAGGGGCTGCCAGAACCAATAGAGAAACATGCTGGCCCAGAGGGCGCTTGTACTGACTGACTTTGTCGTACAGACAGGGGTTATCCGGGTCCAGCAGATCGTTAAATTTTGGCAACTCTTCGCTGGTGAGCTTTCGGATATCCATTACCAGAGTCAATGGCTGTGAACCTTCGAACAGCTTGCCTGAACCCAGAGTGTGGCGACCCTCTTCGGAAATACTCAATCGGCTCACCAGGTTAGCCTGTAAAAGGTCATCGGGATGGGAAATAAGGGCAACATCGCGATGTTCATCACCGGTAGTGGCAGCCAAAAGCTGTCGAACCTCGTCATCGCTGGTGACAAAACGAAAATCAAAGGCATTCGAGATCTTTTGAAGCAAGGAGTCCGTTGAGGATACCCTTCTCGGTTTGTCAGGCATCTCACCGGGAGTTGACGATATATCGAGTCTGGCAGCTGTACTGGTGACCTTGGCGATAGTTAGCGGTAAATCCAGCTTTGCTCTTTTGACAGGCGTGCCAGTATTGGGAACGGGCTCCTTTATTTTCTCTCCACTAATGCGACCATCCATAGTCGACCTCCCGGCATCTGAAGGATTAAATTGAAATTGTTTAATAATATGACCGTGGAAATGGGCAAAAGTTCGATTGCTATAAAGAAATAGCCGTAACTGCTGGAGGAAATCCCCGATCTCAAAACACTCATCATGGCCAACGGGTTATCAGGTATCCAATGACTCATAAAGCGAATTTAAATTCACAGTGTTCAAAAACTCGTCGGCAATTTTTGTCAGCTCACGGGATTTGAGCAACAGAGCGTTACTGGCGTTGTGTGCCTGTTTTAAGTAAGCATCCTTAACAGCATTCTGAAAGGATAAAGAGCTATTGATACCACTCATCATGTCAAACAGCTCTTGTGGTGAGGATGGCTCATGAGCGCCATAGTAATTTTCACTCTTGGAGTTCCACCATTGAGCTTCGGCCCAACAATAGGTCAAACTACCGCCCTTCGAGTGCGTTACTCCATACAGATAATGACTGAAGGCCTGTTGAATCGCTTGCTGGTATTTGTCTCTTAAATTATCCAAACGCCTTTGATATTTCGATGACACCTTAAAGGACTTCAGTTTAATTTTTTCCAGTAACAGCTTAAGGTCCGGGCTATTCTCAACTTTTCGTTGAAACAGAGCCTCGGCTTTTTCCTTAATCACCGTGTTGTCCCAGGAAGGTTGCCCCAGGATAATCACGGGTCGGTGGTTTGCATTGCCCGAGCTTAATTTCCTGAACGCAGGTTGGTGCACCAGCATTCGCTCTATATTTGGAATGCCCTCAGGTTCGTCTGACCAGGAACTTTGTAAAGACAAGCAGGCTATTTCACCTTTAAGGAATGGCGAAAACCCATCATGGTCGTGAGTGACGAGCATGGTACTACCGATTTCCTCCTGAAAGCTCGCATAAGCTAAAAGCCATATCCAGCTATCTTTTTCTCTGGACAAATATGTCTCGTACCATTTTTTCAGATAACGGGTGGCTTTGACCTTCAGTTCATGGACTGCTTCCAGGCTCACCAACAGCTGATGGTAGTCATTGATCTCGACGTTATGCATATATTGATAGTCCGACGGTAGATCCAGCCAAGTCGATTTCACAGCTTCACTGGCAAAGTGAATAACCGAAGGTTTGGTTAAGTCACTGTCTTTCAGTATGTCCACCACTGAACTCAACCAAATGAAAGCGCTTGTTCCGGCCTGAACAATGAATTTTGAATGAAGTAACTTGAGTTGTTCAGTGATTAGATCTTCATCATTGTTGGACAATATTTTTCTTACTGCCTGCGACATTGGTCCGGAGACAATCCTCTTGTTTTTGATCGTAATACAGATCAAATCAACCTCTTCCCAGCTCCATTCTTTTGTCTCAAGCGACATCAGCAATGAGACGCCCATGGAAAAACTGGTTAAATTGTTTTCCTCCCAAAGGTTCCTGACTATTTTGGAAATACTTAGATTGACTCTCGGGAATACACTGTTTGTCTCGTGGGCTTTGTTCAGTTCCTCCAAACTTATGCCGCAGGCTTTAGCCAAAGTTTGTTGTTGTGCTAAATCAGCCCCTTTCAGGAAATCCTTCAGGAGAGCCTTAGTTTTCTTTGATTTATTGCTGGAATCTGTGATCTTTATGCTGGGCTGGAAATCAGTTGTCGCTTCTTCTGTCTCTCCGGGCTCCCCACCCAAATCCACTGACTTCCAGGTTTGCCCGCCATCCCCGGAATACTCAGCAAAGTTGTGTACAAAGCTTGCGACTTGTCGACATGGAATCCCGAAATAACGGCATAATGCAACAAAAACAGGAGCACGGTGACGACAGTTACCCTGTTGCCGTGTTACGAGAAATTCAAAGAAATTGGCACTGCGCTTTGGTTTAGCCTTACCGGAAAATTGTTGGCAATACTTCTTGATCGCCTTGATCCGTTGCTTAGTGTCTTTGGCGTCTTTTATGGTCTGCAAAAGCTCCCGTACTTTGGCTCGACGTTGTTGGTCAATGGTCGTAAACACCCTGTCCAGTACTGTTTTCATGCCTTCTGAACAGTGGGTGTCCAAATCTGTTGAGGTTTGTCTGGCATGAGTTGCTTTGCCCGGCTCTCTCGGTTCCACAACATAAACCACTCTGATACGCTGGCCGACTTTGGCCTCAGGAACAGACAGTGTGTGAAGCCCGGTATATGGGTCCCTGACCAGGGTAAATGGCAAATCGGGTTCCACACGCAGGGCCACGATATAATCGTTGGGCTTCAGGCTGGGCAATGCATATTGACCATTGTCCGATGACAATTCCCGGGTTCCCAGCGTTTGATCGCTGGCTAATGTCAGTGTCTGGTCAGGCCCGGGTAAACGGTCAGGTATGAGGGTTTCGACACCCCATATGTGTATATCCTTAAGATCGATCAGTTTGATATTACCCTCAGAAGTTACGTATACATCCAGTGCCGAACACCGATACATATGGGAAATATTCTTATCCGTATCAAAAACTATATGACCCTCAGGATCTGGTGTCGTCAGAACCAAATAGTTCGTTCTCCGGTCCAATGCCGGAGCCTGTTTCTCCAGGACTTCAGGGTTGTATTTTTCAGGCGTGATATCATCGCCCACAGCCAGTGCTTTGTTAATATTATGGCCAGCCCGATGGTTTGGCAGATCAATTATCTGATGCCAAAACTCAGGCCGAAATTGAACGGCACTGGATGTCCATGTGCTTATCCGCTGATCAACCTCCCGAAGACAAGGTTGGGAATCCGGCATTTTTAGCGCTTGTTCCTCTTCTTCCGTCATGGGAAACAGGCTGTTGGCGTCCACGCCCGTGTGGGCAAACTCATGCTTGAACCAGCATTGCTGCCAGTATCGGTACAGTGCCCGGATGAGAATATCGTTCGACGCATCCGGCTTCAGGGAAAGACCGGATGCCTGCCACCTGGCCTGAGCCACCTCCTTGATGATTTCCGTTTTGGCTTCCTCTTTCGTTGGATGAGCCATAAAACAGATTTCATGGTGTTTTTCATCAATAGCGCTGCGATCACTGCGCCGTATCAACCAGGGACGATCAATGCCTGATACCCTTTGGTAGAACCATTCGCTCAGCTCAGGATCAAGCGATCCTTTACCCATGGCAGGAGCCAATGACTTTGGCAGTTCCTCCAGCGATAGTTTGGCGGCCATCAGGTAAAGCCGGTAGTACTGATTGAGGCATTGATGAAGTGCTTTATCGCTAAAATCCCCCCCTCTGTTAACAGCTCTGGCGACATTCTGTAGATCAAGACTGGTCGGCTGCAACGGCAGGTTTGTCTGTTGCAGGTAAGCCCTTAAACGACAATGTTTTTCTGTCAGCTTTTTAGCGACGAATGTCCCTTGTGAGGACTCTGGCAACACTTTTTCGGCAATGGTCTGTAATTCTGCCGGGTTGTACTGCCGGATCGGCAAATGCCGAAAACGTCCTTTCAGCGCCGGTGATAAGGGTTTCCGCCCGCTGTATTCTGGTGGGTTGATGGTGGCAAACAGGTGGAAACCCGGATGGGCTTCACCGGCCAGAATATCGTTTAGCTCTCCTTCCAGATGCTGGCTGTCGATCAGATTCATTTCCGAAATCACCACGATGCCACCTTTAATTTTTGCCTTCTGGATCGCTTCACACACTTTGTCCCAGGAATAATCACAGGCATTCAGAGTAAAGACTTCCGGCATTAATTCTTGCCGTTTTTCAGCCTGCTGTCTGACGCTCTCAATCACCAGATTGAGCGTCGTATCCTTGCCCCGTCCGGCTGGACCTTCAACCAGTGTCGCCTGACGACCGCCGTGTTTTATATTGCGATGATAAGCTTGCTGACAGCGATTTAAATCCTGCCCAAGCCGCTGCGCCAGTTCACGGACTGCCGATCCGGAAGTATCAAAGTCTGGTCGGATTTCTGTAGCGACTGTACTGAAGGTCTGCTGAATATCTGACAGGGTCTTGTTATAAACTCTGTCGCTCAGGGTGTTCTCCGGTTGGTAACGGGCAGTAAACCAGATTTCCAGAGCTGACAGGGCGTCCTGATGCGTTTCGGTGATTTCGGGCCCCAGTACATCCCGAAAACTCTGTTGGATCAAACTGTGTATTTGCTCACAGGTCACACTGCCGCGTGCGGGCTGAGCACGATCCAGATACCAGCCTACCCAACTGCAGATATCGGTTAAATCTCTGGGGGTAAACTCATGGTCGGGCAAGAGCTCCTGATAATATTGCCACAGCGCCATCACACTTTTGGTGACACTGTGTGCAATGTCGTTTATTTGCTGCTCCGGCAGATGCCGTTGTAAATGATTGGCCAGAGCCGGTTCCACCACCCTGTCTCGAAGGAAAGCCTGATCCAGACGTGGGTAGTAAGCTCTCGGCAGTTTCTCTTTCAGGGCCGGGTCCATTTGGCGCCCGGCGTAATGATCAGGGTTACCGGTAAGAATCACCCGGTGTTTTGGGCTGACCTTGACAGGATGACCATTCACATAAATACAGGGTTGCGGTTCCCATAAGCCATTCAATGATGCCAGCAATCCGGCTTTGGCCAGATTGGCTTCATCCAGAACCAGGGTAATGTATCCCTGGTTTTTGTTGGATTCGGTCTTGGCCCATTCCATCAGCGCCCGGTTTTGTTGCACCATAGAACGGTCGCCATCGGCATGTTGTCGCCACTGCCAGCGTTTCATCAGGGTCTGTTCGCTGTCGGAAGGTCCAAGGGAAATGACTGAAGCCTGCCCTGAAGCCCTGGCCATTTTGGCAGAAAAGTAACTTTTCCCGGTGCCGGTTTCTCCCTGCAGGAAGATAACGGGAGAGTCTGTAAGCCGCTCATGGAGCCGGGATAATCGACGACTTTCACGATCTTTCTGACTTATCTTGCCGTGATAAAGATCCCGGGCCAGAGCAGACAGGGTGTCATCAGCGGTATCCGTCCATTTCAGTGATTCAGACAGTCGATTTTCTATGTGCTCAACGCCTGCTGCGTCAGAGTTCGCTGTTCTGGCAATACGAAAACAATCGCTGGCCAGAGATTGAATGGCATTGGATCGGGTCTGCCCTGACGGCAAAGGTAACTGCCAGCCAGAAGCCAGTGCATCCTGCAAACGTTTGATCTGTCTCGATGGCCTGATGGCTAAGGATTGACAGGGCTCTGTTGACACCGGATCGACTGCCAACTGATGCGCCATTGCCTGTCGTTGGTGTTCAGGCCCATGGGCCACAATCATGGCACAGAACCTGCCCAGAACTTCTTCTTTTTCTTTATCCCTCAATGGCAATGGACTTTCATAGGACAGTTCTAATTGTTCATTAAGTACTCCCGGGTCAAAAGCTCTGACCAGCGGCCAGAGGTTCTGCTCCACAAAGGCTGTATCCAACCGTGGCGCACTGGTGAGGATGTCATTTAACCGATCCGGGTCTACCGAGGCGATCTGAATCTCATCCGGCTTCTCATGGGCATTCGTCGTCTTATCGGGTAAAAAGTGCCAACAAGCCACTTTCATAAAATCGCGCACTGACGGATTCTGCCGGGTGCCATGGGTGATAAGGCTATTGATGGCCTTGCGCCAATGGCGGGGTAAAAGCTGTGGGGACTGGTCAACCTGCTGTGCTCGCCGGGCAGCCATTATCAGGTTGTGCAACAATCCTTCAGTGATTTCAGGCAGAGGGTTACAAAGGTCGGCAGGTACGGTTTTGAAGGCTTTGTAAAGTTCATTAAGTGATTGTTCTGGCAGCTCAGTCCGGGGAATATCATGTTTGTGGGCATTAATATCCCAGAGATCGACCCGGCGACACCGCTTACCCATGGCAACCATTGAATTAACTAATGAAGATGGGCTTCTTGCAGCCTTGGGCCAAAGCAGGGTGATATGAGCTTTTGGGTAGGCCTGCAATTGGCCATTCACCAACAGAGGTTGCCCGACAACCAGGGGTTCCAGAAGCCGCTGAAGGGTTGGATTAGTTTCCAGCCCTCGCAATACCACCGGCCTGCCAGCGGTTAATGCCTCCTGCAGCTTACTCTGACTTCTGCCAAAATGAGCCTTTTGTTCCGAGGTGATATGGATATTATCAAACAGTTGGCTGAAGCCGGTCTGTTCATTGATCTGAATGACCAGAGGGGCGTGCCGCTGATTATTAATCCAACGACTTGCCTGGCCAGGTTGTTGATAAGTGACAGCACGAAAGGCCAGGTGCTTGCTCATTTTTTCCTGAAGTTTGGACAGAGGGTAATCATCGGTTTCTGCCAGGCCCAGAGCGTCCGGCTGCCGTCTTGAATAAGCCACCTGAAGTTCGGGCTCCAGGCCGGTGGTCTCGCGAATAGTCTGCAGTGAACCCAGCAAACGAAACCAGAGAACCTCAGTGAGGGGAGAGGTTACCGTGACTGCACCACCTGCCCGAATCTGCTCTAACAGACAGTTGTCAGGGACTGCATAGCCTTCCGGGGCAATGGCAATCGGGCTCAGCCATTCACTGATATTGCTCTCGTTAATAATGATCGGGGTTCGTGGAGCAGAGTCTTTATTGACACCTTTTTTTACACGAGAGTGGAACAGGCTCTGGAACAATGAATGAAGTTCGTCCTTCCCCACTGGCATCTGATAAAACTGAACATCGTCGTGTAACGGGCAGATCTTCCCGTTGCTCTCAAAACACTTTTGCGTGAGCATCTGTCGAATTGTCTGTTCAAAGGCCAGGTCTTCCCAGTCGGCCCCTTTCAGAATCACCCGTTGTCCGCCCCTCAATGTCTCAAGCCTGCCGGGCAGGTGCTGGATTCGCCCCTGTTTATCCACTCCGGGGCCGCCCAGCAGCAACTGTCGCCAGTTGCTATGCAAATGGCAGTCAATTAAAACACTATTGTCGTCGTCCATAGCACTTTCGGCAGAGGGGAGTTCAGTCAATAGCGGAGGTACCTTGTCGATCTCCATCGATGGGTCATTGCCAGTCTGTGCGTTGAACTGCCAGGTATTTTCCGGTCGATTAATTCGCCGCCAGAAATCAGCCCCCGGTGCGCCGACCGCGTCATCACGCCTGCCAACTGATGCCAGCTGTGCAGGGTCTGCCAGGACCAATAGAGAAACATGCTGACCCAGAGGGCGCTTCTCCTGGCTGACTTTGTCGTACAGACAAGGGTTATCCGGGTCCAGTAAATCATTAAGTTTTGGCAGTTCTTCGCTGGTGAGCTTTCGGATATCGATCACCAGAGTGAATGGCTGTGAACCTTCAAACAGCTTGCCCGAACTGAGAGTGTGGCGACCCTCTTCGGAAATGCTCAACCGGCTCAGCAGGTTGGACTGTGAGAGGTGGTCGGGGTGAGAAATAACAGCAACATCCTGATGTTCATCACAGGTCCTGGCAATCAGAAGCTGTCGAACTTCGTTATCACTGGCGACAAAACGAAAATCGAAGGCATTAGCGATCTTTGGAATCAGGGAGTCCGTTGAGGACACAGTTCTCGCTTTGTCAGGCAACATCTCCGAAGATGGCGATCTTTTTAGTTTGGGCCTCACTGCAGAGTTGATTTCTACATCCTTCTTTTCCTTTGACGATAAATCCAGCTTTACTCGCTTGGCTGCCACACCATAATCAGGCAGGCTGCGATCAGGAACGCGTTTTTTTGTACCTCCAGCAATCTGACCATCCATAGTCAATCTCCCTCTCAACTGGCATTTGAAGGACTGCATTGAAACTCTTTAATGGTTAGACCTTAAGGTAGGATTAAAGTTCCATTTTGGTCGTTATTCGTTGCCATTGGGGGAAGTTCCCGATCTCGAATAAGGCATCATGGCCAGACGGTTGTCAGGTATCCAATGACTCATAAATCGAATTCAAATTCACGGTACTCAAAAACTCTTCCGCAATTTTTGTCAACTCACGGGATTTGAGCACCAGAGCGTTATTGGCATTTTGTGCCTGCTTTAAATAAGCATCCTTAACAGAATTCTGAAAGGATAAAGAGCTATTAATATAACGCATCATGTCAAACAGCTCTTTTGCTGAGGATGGCTCATGAGCGCCATAGAAATCTTGACTCAGGGACTCTTGCATTTGAGCTTGGGCCCAACAATACGATAAGCTACCGCCCTTCGAGTGGGCTACTCCATACAGGTAATGACAGAAGGCCTGCTGAATCGCTTGCTGGTATTTGTTTCTTAAATTATCTAAACGCCTTTGATATTCCGGTAACAGTGCAAAGGACTCCAGTTTGACAAAGGACTTCAGTTTGGTGTTTTCCAATAACATCTTAAGGTCCGGGCTGTTCTCAACTTTTCGTTGAAACAGAGCCTCGGCTTTTTCCTTAATCATCGTGTTGTTCCAGGAAGGTTGCCCCAGGATAATCACGGGTCGGTGGTTTGCCTTGCCCGAGCTTGATTTCCTGAACGCAGGATGGTGCACCAGCATTCGCTCTATATCTGGAATGCCCTCAGGTTCGTCCGACCAGGAACTTTGTAAAGATAAGCAGGCTATTTCACCTTTAAGGAATGGCGAAACCCCATCATGTTCGTGAGTGACCAACATAGTCCTGGTTAATTTCTTCTGGAAGTGCTCAGGGACTGACAGCCATGAATAGCTATGTTTCTCCCTGGACAAATAGGCCTTGTACCAGTTTTTCAGACAATGGGCAGCTTTAACCTTCAGTTCATCGACAGCTTCCAGGCTCACCAATAGCTGATGAAATTCATAGGCATTGATATTGACCCGGTACGGGCCAGAGGCCGTCAGTGGATCCAGCCAACCCAATTTCAAGGCTTCACTGGTAAAGTGAATAACCGCAGGTTTAGTTAAGTCACTGTCCATCAGTATCATAATTATTGAACTCAGCCACTGGCGAGGGCTTGCTCCACCCTGAATAATCATTTTTGAATAAAGTAACTTAAGTTGTTCAGTGATTTGATCTTCATCACTCTTGGACAATATTTTTCTTACCGCCTCCGACATTGGGCTGTAGGTATTCCCATCTTCGCCGTCCTTAGTACCCGTCAATACAATCTCGTCCCAACCTAATTCTTTTGTCTCAAGCGACATCAGCAATGAGACGCCCACGGAAAAACTGGTTAAATTGTTTTCCTCCCAAAGGTTCATGACTATTTTAGAAATACTTAGATTGACTTTCGGGCATGCACTGTTTGTCTCAAAGTCTTTGTTCAGTTCCTCCAAACTCATGCCACAGGCTTTAGCCAAAGTTTGTTGTTGTGCTAAATCAGCCCGTTTCAGGAAATCCTTTAGTAAAGCATTAATTTTCTTTGATTTATTGCTGGAATCTGTGATCTTTATGGTGGCTTGGAAATTAATTGTCGTTTCTTCCGTCTCTCCAGGCTCCCCACCCAAATCCACTGACTTCCAGGTTTGCCCGCCATCCCCGGAATACTCGGCAAAGACGTGGACAAAGCTTTCGATTTGTCGACATGGAATTCCGAAATAACGGCAAAAAGCAACAAAAGCAGGCACACGATGACGACAGCTACCTTGCTGCCGTGTGACGAGAAATTCAAAGAAATTTTCCGTACGCTCTGGTTTTGCCTTACCGGAAAACCGTCGGCAATACTTCCTGATCGCCTCGATTCGTTGCTCAGTGTCTTTGGCGTCTTTTATGGTCTGCAAAAGCTCCCGTACTTTGGCTCGACGTTGTTGGTCAATGGTCGTAAATACCCTGTCCAGTACTGTTTTCATGCCTTCTGAACAGTGGGTGTCCAAATCTGTTGGGGTTTGTCTGGCATGAGTTGCTTTGCCCGGCTCTCTCGGTTCCACAACATAAACCACTCTGATACGCTGGCCGGCTTTGGCCTCAGGAACAGACAGTGTGTGAAGCCCGGTATATGGGTCCCTGACCAGGGTAAATGGCAAATCGGGTTCCACACGCAGGGCCACGATATAATCGTTGGGCTTCAGGCTGGGCAATGCATATTGACCATTGTCCGATGATAATTCCCGGGTTCCCAGCGTTTGATCGCTGGCTAATGTCAGTGTCTGGTCAGGCCCGGGTAAACGGTCAGGTATGAGGGTTTCGACACCCCATATGTGTATATCCTTAAGATCGATCAGTTTGATATTACCCTCAGAAGTTACGTATACATCCAGTGCCGAACACCGATACATACGGGAAATATTCTTATCCGTATCAAAAACTATATGATCCACAGGATCAGGTTCGTATAGAACCTCGTAGTTCGTTCTCTGATCCAATGTCGGAGCCTGGTTCTTGAAGTCTTCAGGTTTGTATTTTTCAAGCGCGTTATCATCGCCAATGCAATAGCTTGGCAGATCAATTATCTGATGCCAAAACTCAGGCCGTAATTGAACGGCATTGGATGTCCATGTGCTTATCCGCTGATCAACCTCCCGAAGACAAGGCTGGGAATCCGGCATTTTCAGCGCTTGTTCCGCTTCTTCCGTCATGGGAAACAGGCTGTTGGCGTCCACGCCCGTGTGGCCAAACTCATGCTTGAACCAGCATTGCTGCCAGTATCGGTACAGTGCCCGGATGAGAATATCGTCCGACGCATCCGGCTTCAGGGAAAGACCGGATGCCTGCCACCTGGCCAGAGCCACCTCCTTGATGATTTCCGTTTTGGCTGCCACTTTATCGAGATGAGCGTTAATACGAATTTCATGGCGTTTTTCATCAAGACTGTTGCGATCACTGCTTCGTATCAGCCATGGGCGATGAATGCCGGATACCGTTTGGTAGAACCATTCGCACATTTCAGTGTCAAGCGCTTCTTTATCCATGGCAAGAGCCAATGAATTTGGCAGTTCCTCCAGCGACAGGTCAGCTGCCATCAGATAAAGCCGGTAGTGCTGATTGAGGCATTGATGAAGTGCTTTGTCGCTAAAATCACCCCCTCTGTTAACGGCTCTGGCAACATTCTGTAGATCAAGGCTGGTCGGTTGCAATGGCATTTTTTTGCCTTGCAGGTGAGCCATTAAACGACAATGTTTTTCTGTTAGCTGTTTAGCGGCTAGTGTCCCTTCTGAGGACTCTGGCAACACTTTTTCGGCAATGGTTTGTAATTCTGCCGGGTTGTACTGCCGGATGGGTAAATGCCGAAAACGTCCTTTCAGCGCCGGTGATAAGGGTTTTCGCCCGCTGTATTCAGGCGGATTGATGGTGGCAAACAGGTGGAAACCCGGATGGGCGTCACCGGCCAGAATATCGTTTAACTCCCCTTCCAGATGCTGGCTGTCGATCAGATTCATTTCCGAAATCACCACGATGCCACCTTTAATTTTTGCCTTCTGGATCGCTTCACACACTTTGTCCCAGGAACAATCGCAGGCATTCAGGTAATAGACTTCCGGCATGGATTCTCCCCGTCGCTCAGCCTCCTGTCTGACGCTTTCAATCACCAGGTTCAGCGTGGCATCTTTACCCCGTCCGGCCGGGCCTTCAATCAGTGTTGCCTGACGGCCGCCGTGTTTTATTTTGAGATGATAAGCCTGTTGACAGCGGTTTAAATCCTGCCCAAGCCGTCGCGCCAGTTCACGGACTGCCGAGCCGGAGGTATCAAAGTCTGGTCGGATTTTTTCGCTGACTGTACTGAAGGTCTGCTGCATTTCCTGCAGGGTCTTGTTATGAACTCTGTCGCTCAGGGTATTGTTCGGGTGGTAATGGGCAGCAAACCAGATTTCCAGTGCTGACAGGGCGTCCTGATGCGTTTCGGTGATTTCGGGCCCCAGTACATCCCGAAAACTCTGTTGGATCAAACTGTGTATTTGCTCACAGGTCACACTGCCGCGTGCGGGCAGGGCACGATCCAGATACCAGCCCACCCAACTGCAGATATCGGTTAAATCCCTGGGGGTAAACTCATGGTCGGGCAAGAGTTCCTGATAATATTGCCAGAGTGCCATCACACCTTTGGTGGCACTGCGTGCAATGTCGTTTATTTGCTGCTCCAGTAGATGCTCTTGTAAATGCTTGACCAAAGCCGGTTCCACCACCCTGTCCCGAAGGAATACCTGGTCCAGGCGTGGGTAGTAAGCTCTGGGCAGTTTCTCTTTCAGGGCCGGGTCCATTTGGCGCCCGGCGTAATGATCCGGGTTACCGGTGAGAATCACCCGGTGTTTTGGGCTGACCTTGACAGGATGACCATTCACATAAATACAGGGTTGCGGTTCCCATAAGCCATTCAATGATGCCAGCAATCCGGTCTGGGCCAGGTTGGCTTCATCCAGAACCAGGGTAATGTATTCTCCGTCTTTGTCGGATTTGCTATTGGCCCATTCCATCAGCGCCCGGTTTTGCTGCACCATAGAGCGGTCGCCATCGGCCTGTTGCTGCCATTGCCAGCGTTTCATCAGGGTTTGTTCGCTGTCGGAAGGTCCAAGGGAAATGACTGAAACTTGTCCTGAAGCCCTGGCCATTTTGGCAGAAAAGTAACTTTTTCCGGTGCCGGTTTCTCCCTGCAGGAAGATAACAGGAGAGTCCGTAAGCCGGTCACGGAGCCGGGACAATCGACGACTTTCACGATCTTTCTGACTTATCTTGCCGTGATAAAGATCCCGGGCCAGAGCAGACAGGGGGTCATCAGCGGTATCCGTCCATTTCAGTGATTCAGACAGTCGATTTTCTATGTGCTCAATGCCTGCTGCGTCAGAATTGGCTGTTCTGGCAACATGAAAACAATCGCTGGCCAAAGATTGAATGGCATCGGTCCGGGTCTGCCCTGACGGCAAAGGTAACTGCCAGCCAGAAGCCAGTGCATCCTGCAAACGTTTGATCTGTCTCGATGGCCTGATGGCTAAGGATTGACAGGGCTCTGTTGACACCGGATCGACTGCCAACTGTTGCGCCATTGCCTGTCGTTGTTGTTCAGGCGCATGGGCCACAATCATGGCACAGAACCTGCCGAGAACTTCTTCATCCCACGGTGGCAATGGACGTTCGTAGCGCAGTTTTAATTCTTCATTAAGTACTCCCGGGTCAAAAGCTCTGACCAGTGGCCAGAGGTTCTGCTCCACAAAAGCTCTATCCAACTTTGGAGCACTGGTGATGATGTCATTTAACCGATCCGGGTCTACCGAGGCGGTCTGATTCTCATCCGCATTCGGCATCTTATCCGGTAACAAGAGCCAACAAGCCACTTTCATAAAGTCACGCACTGAAGGATTCTGCCGGGTGCCATGGGTGATAAGGCTATTGATGGCCTTGCGCCAATGGCGGGGTAAAAGCTGCGGGGAATGGTCAACCTGCTGTGCTCGCCGGGCAGCCATTATCAGGTTGTGCAACAATCCTTCCGTGATTTCAGGCAGAGGGTTACAAAGGTCGGCTGGTACGGTTTTAAAAGCTGCGTAAAGCTCATCAAGTGCTTGTTCTGGCAGCTCAGTCCGGGGAATATCATGTTTGTGGGCATTAATATCCCAGAGATCGACCCGGCGACACCGCTTACCCATGGCAACCATTGAATTAACCAGTGAAGATGGGCTTCTTGCAGCCTTGGGCCAGAGCAGGGTGATATGAGCTTTTGGGTAGGCCTGTAATTGGCCATTCACCAGCAGAGGTTGCCCGACAACCAGGGGTTCCAGAAGCTGCTGAAGGGTTGGATTAGTTTCCAGCCCTCGCAATACCACCGGCCTGCCAGCGGTTAATGCCTCCTGCAGCTTACTCTGATTTCTGCCAAAATGAGCCTTTTGTTCCGAAGTGATATGGATATTATCAAAGAGCTGGCTGAAGCTGGTCTGTTCATTGACCTGAATCACCAGAGGGGCTTGCCGCTGATTATTAATCCAATAACTTGCCTGACCAGGTTGTTGATAGGTGACAGCACGAAAGGCCAGGTGCTTGCTCATTTTTTCCTGAAGTTTGGACAGAGGGTAATCATCGGTTTCTGCCAGACCCAGAGCGTCCGGCTGCCGTCTTGAATAAGCCACCTGAAGTTCGGGCTCCAGACCAGTGGTCTCGCGAATAGTCTGCAGTGAACCCAGCAAACGAAACCAGAGAACCTCAGTGAGGGGAGAGGTTACCGTGACTGCACCACCTGCCCGAACCTGCTCTAACAGACAGTTGTCAGGGACTGCATAGCCTTCCGGGGCAATGGCAATCGGGCTCAGCCATTCACTGATATTGCTCTCGTTAATAATGATCGGGGTTCGTGGCGCAGAGTCTTTATTGTCACCTTCTTTGACACCTTTTTTTACACGAGAGTGGAACAGGCTCTGGAACAATGAATGAAGTTCGTCCTTCCCCACTGGCATCTGATAAAACTGAACATCGTCGGGTAACGGGCAGATCTTCCCGTTGCTCTCAAAACACTGTTGCGCCAGCATCTGTCGAATTGTCTGTTCAAAGGCCAGATCTTCCCAGTCGGCCCCTTTCAGAATCACCCGTTGTCCGGCCCTCAATGTCTCAAGCCTGCCGGGCAGGTGCTGGATTCGCCCCTGTTTATCCACTCCGGGGCCGCCCAGCAGCAACTGTCGCCAGTTGCTGTGCAAATGGCAGTCAATTAAAACACTATTGTCGTCGTCCATAGCACTTTCGGCAGAGGGGAGTTCAGTCAATAGCGGAGGTACCTTGTCGATCTCCATCGATGGGTCATTGCCAGTCTGTGCGTTGAACTGCCAGGTATTTTCCGGTCGATTAATTCGTCGCCAGAAATCAGCACCCGGTGCGCCGGCCGCGTCATCACGCCCGCCAACTGATGCCAGCTGTGCAGGGTCTGCCAGGACCAATAGAGAAACATGCTGACCCAGAGGGCGCTTCTCCTGGCTGACTTTGTCGTACAGACAGGGGTTATCCGGGTCCAGTAAATCATTAAGTTTGGGCAGTTCTTCGCTGGTGAGCTTTCGGATATCGATCACCAGAGTGAATGGCTGTGAAGCTTCAAACAGCTTGCCCGAACTGAGAGTGTGGCGGCCCTCTTCGGAAATGCTCAACCGACTCACCAGGTTGGCCTGTGAGAGGTCATCGGGGTGAGAAATAACAGTAACATCCTGATGTTCATCACAGGTCCTGGCAATCAGAAGCTGTCGAACCTGGTCATCACTGGCGACAAAACGAAAATCGAAGGAATGAGCCGCCTTTGGGAGCGAGGAATCCATTGAGGATACGGTTCTCGTTTTGTCAGGCAATGTCTCCGAAGAGGGCGATCTCTCTAGTCTGGACCTTACTTCAGAGCAGATTTCTACATCCTGCTTTTCCTTTGACGATACATCCAGCTTTGCCATCTTGGCTGCCACGGCATAATCAGGCAGGCTTCGATCAAGAACGTGTTTTTTGGTACCTCGATCAATCTGACCATCCATAGTCAATCTCCCTCTCAACTGTCATTTGAAGGACTTTATTGAAATTGTTTAATGGGTTAGACCTGTAAGGTGTGATTAAAGTTCCATTTTAACTGTTACCCCTCTGTGGGGGTGTCCAACCTGCTGTTATAGAGTCTTTAGGCCTATGCGGAACTAAAGGGTCGTCATTCCCGCGAAGGCGGGAATCCAGGGCCAAGTGTGGGTCTCTGCCTTCTCGGGGATGACAAGGCCAGGGGGGCACCGTGCAGTATGGTTCTGGTGGTGAGTCAGTGTGGATTCCCGCCTTCGCGGGTGTCGCAAAACTCCAACAGCTCGTTCCCATGCTCTGAGGTCGTCATTCCCGCGAAGGCGGGAATCCAGCGCTAACGGTGGATCTCTGCCTTCTCGGGGATGACAAGGCCAGGGGGGGCACCGGGCAGTATAATTCTGGTGGTGAGTCAATGTGGATTCCCGCCTTCGAGGGTGTCGCAAAACTCCAACAGCTCGTTCCCATGCTCTGAGGTCGTCATTCCCGCGAAGGCGGGAATCCAGCGCTAACGTTGGATCTCTGCCTTCTCGGGGATGACAAGGCCGGGGGGGCACCGGGCAGTATGGTTCTGGTGGTGAGTCAGTGTGGATTCCCGCCTTCGCGGGTGTCGCAAAACTCCAACAGCTCGTTCCCATGCTCTGAGGTCGTCATTCCCGCGAAGGCGGGAATCCAGCGCTAACGTTGGATCTCTGCCTTCTCGGGGACGACAAGGCCAGGGGGGCACCGGGCAGTATGGTTCTGGTGGTGAGTCAGTGTGGATTCCCGCCTTCGCGGGTGTCGCAAAACTCCAACAGCTCGTTCCCATGCTCTGAGGTCGTCATTCCCGCGAAGGCGGGAATCCAGCGCTAACGTTGGATCTCTGCCTTCTCGGGGACGACAAGGCCAGGGGGGCACCGGGCAGTATGGTTCTGGTGGTGAGTCAGTGTGGATTCCCGCCTTCGCGGGAATGACGAGAATGAAGTCGGGAATGACGGGAGGGAAGTTACCGATCTCTGATAACGCATCATGACCAAACGGTTATCATGTAGCCAATGCCTCACAAAGCGAATTCAAATTCACGCTGTTCAAAAACTCTTCGGCGATGGTATTCAGCTCATTGGTTTTGAGCACCAGAGCATCACTGGCGTTAAGTGCCTGGCGTAGACAGTCATCCTGAATAGATTTCTCAAGCTCTTCATTTCTGATTGCAGACATCATGGCATGCAGTTCTTCTGGTGAGGATGGGTCATGAGCGCCATACCTGTGATCATCCCAGCATCCATCTATGTGGGCATTGGCCCAGCAATAGGTCAGGCACCCGCCTTTCAGGTGTGTCACTTCATACAGATAATGACTAAAGGCCTGCTTAAGGGCCCTCATGCATTTGTCTTGTAAATTATTTATGAGAGCTTCTTCCTCTGAAGATAACCTGAGAGGCTCCAGAATGGATTGGTAGCGTCTTGAGATATCAGACCTTTTTTTCCTATATTCCTTTTTATGATCTGGTGATCTCGCCGTGTAGTCGTTGTCCAATGCTGACAGAGCCAGCTCGAGTTCTTTTTTTCTTGCCATAAATTGACTGTTTTTTTCCAACAAATGTTTCAGGTCTGAGCGGTTCTCAGCGATTTGTTGTAACAGGGCTTCGACCTTTTTATACTTCACTTTCAAGTCAGATATCCAGAAGTCAGGCTTCCCCGTGATAATCACCGGACGGTGGTGCGCTTTGCCCGAGATTAATTTCGGAAATGCAGGATGGTGAACCAGCATTCGTTCTATATTCGCAATGCCCTCAGGTTGGTCCGTCCAGGCGTTGCGTACAGATGAGGTGAGAATGTTTTTTTCCAGAAATGGCGATAACCCATGATGACAACGAGTGACAAAAAAGGCCCCGAATTTACTTGTTTGGAAGGAATGGTAAGCCCTTTGCCATGACTGGCTATCTTTCTCTCTGAAGAATAATTTCTTATACCACTTTTTCAGTAAATGGCTGGCTTTAACCCTCAGTTCATCGACACCTTGCAGACGAACCAATAGCTCATGGTGTTGATGGGCCTCTACGATCTGGCCTGCATAGGTCGGCGGTATATCCAGCCAACCCGATGCCAGGGCTTCCCGGGCAAAGTCAATAACCGCGGGAGTCAGATCAATGTCACTCAGAATATTCTGCATTAAGATTAACCAGTCCTCAGGTTCTGATGAGCCATGAATAATCATTTTTGAGTGCAATAACTTGAGGGGTTCAGTAACCTGATTTCTATCACTGCTGGACAAGATGTGTTTGACGGTCTCCGACATCGGATGACTTTTGTCAAAGACAGTACAAACCAACTCCGTCTCGTCAAACCCTAATGCTTTTGTTTCCAGTGACACTAATATTGAGACACCCATGGAAAAGCCGGTTAAATAGTTTGTCTCCCAGAGATTCTTTACTATTTCGAAAATATCCGGAAGGGTTTCCGGCGATTCACAGCCTGCCTCAAGGGCCTCGTTCAGTTCTTCAGGACTTGTTCCGCAGGCTTCAGCCAGAGTTTGTTGTTGTGCTAAATCAGCATCTTTCAGGTGCCCATTCAGCAGATCTCTGGTCTTCTTCAACTCAGTGCCGGAAACACTGACTCTTCTGGTGTCCTGGAACTCAGGGAGGATTTCTGTTACCTCGACAGGCGCTCCGCCCAAATCCACCGATTTCCAGGTTTGGCCACCGTCCGGCGAACACTCTGCAAAGGCGTGGGTATCATTGGATATTTGTCGGCATGGAATGCCAAAATAACGACATAAAGCAATAAAAACAGGCACACGATGACGACAGCTGCCTTGTCGGCGTGTTACCAGGAAGTGAAAGAAATTTTTATTGCGCTTTGCTACAGCAACACCGGAAAAGTCTTCGCAATAATCCCTGATTGCCCTGATACGCTGCTCCGTGTCTTCAGCCTTTACTATTTTCAGCAAAGGTTTCCTTACTTTGGATGCCTGTTTCTCAATCTTCTCAAACACGTCGTCCAGTACTGTTTTCATACCCTCGCAACACTGGGCGTCAAAACGTCTTGATTGTGCTGGCCGGATTTCTTCAGCAGCTGTTTTTTTGCCCGCTTCTCTGGGTTCTACAACATAAGCAAATTTAATGTTCTGGTCGGCTTTGGCTTCTGGAATAAATAGTGTGTGTATACCGGTATATCGGTCCCTGAGCAGTGTGAATGCCAGATTGGGTTCTATGCGCAGTGCCACGATGTAGTCCTTGACTGTCAGGCTGGGCAATATAAATTGACCATTTTTTGATGACATATAAAAGGTAGCCAGTGTTTGGTCGCTGGCTAATGTCACTTCCCGGTCATGCTCTGGTAACCGGGCAGGTATGATGACTTCGACTCCCTGCATGTGTTTATCATTAATACTGATGCTTTTGATTTTGCCCTCAGGTGATACATAAATATCCTCTGCCAATGACCGATAAATCCCGGGAAAATGGTCCGGATCATCAAAAATTATGTAATCGTCAAGTTGTCGCTCGCTCTCTTTCTCATTCTCATAGTCCGTTCTTCGGTCCAATACCGGAGCCTCTTTCTCATGGACTTCCGGAATGTATTTTTCTGGAATGCCAGCACCGCAGACAGCCAACGCTTTATTAACAGGTTGTGGCTCGTGGTTGGTTCTCTGATCCAATGCCGCAGTTTGCATCTCGTGGACTTGTGGCGGCACTTTATCACTGCTAATGGTCAAAACATCGTTAACAGTCTGTGGCGCAGGCTCCGTTCTCTGATCCAATGTCTGAGCCTGTTTCTCGTGGACTTCTGGCTTGTCTTGTTCAGGAGCTTTATCACCACCAATAGCGGATGCTTCGTTGATAAAATCGTCTGCCAGATGGTTCGGCAGATCACTGATCTGATGCCAGAACGCAGGCCACCATTGAACTTCATCGGCTTTCCAGTCCCTTATCTGCTGATCAGCGGCGTGAAGATAAGGCTGGTTAGCTGACATTTTCAGTGTTTGTTGCTGTTCTTCCGTCAGGGGAAATACGCTGTTAGCGTCTACGTTCGTCCGGCCAAAATGATTGCTAAACCAGCGTTGCTGCCAGTGTCGGTAAAGTGCCCCGGTGAGGATATCGTCCGACTCGTCCGGCTTCAGGGGAAGGCCTGATGACTGCCACTTTGCCTGAGCCACACTTTTGATGATTTCCGTTCTGACTTCCTTTTCATCCCGCTGAGTGTTAACAAGGATTTCATGTTTTTTTTCATCAACACTGTTGAGATGACTGCTTCGTATCAACCACGGACGATCAATGTCCGATACCGTTTCATTGAACCAATGGCAAAGTCCGGAATCGAGCTCACCGTTGCGCGTGGTAATAGCCGATGACTCTGGTAGTTCTTCCAGCGACAGGCCCGCTGCCATCAGGTAAAGCCGGTAGTGCTGATTGAGGCATTGATGAATGGCTTTTTCGGTAAAATCGCCACCTCTGGTGATAGCTCTGGCAGCATTCTGTAAATCAAGGCTGGTGGGCTGCAACGGCAGTTTTTTGCCTTGCAGGTGAGCCCTTAGAAGACAATGTTTCTCTGTTAGTTTTTTAGCGATGAATGTCCCTTGTGAGGACTCTGGCAACACTTTTTCGGCAATGGTCTGTAACTCTTCCGGGTTATACTGCCGGATGGGCAAATGCCGAAAACGCCCTTTCAGAGCCGGTGATAAGGGTTTTCGCCCACTGTACTCAGGTGGGTTGATGGTGGCAAACAGATGGAAACCCGGATGAGCGTCACCGGCCAGAATATCGTTTAACTCCCCTTCCAGATGTTGGCTGTCGATCAGATTCATTTCCGAAATTACCACGATGCCGCCTTCCACTTTTGCCTTCTGGATGGCTTCACACACTGCGTCCCAGGAACAATCACAGGCATTCAGGTAATAGACTTCCGGCATGGATGCTTGCCGTTGTTCAGCCTGCTGTTTGACACTTTCAATCACCAGGTTCAGCGTGGCATCCTTACCCCGTCCGGCCGGGCCTTCAATCAGTGTCGCCTGACGACCGTCGTGTTTTATCTTGCGATGATTAGCCTGCTGACAGCGGCTTAAATCCTGCCAAAGCGGTTGCGCCAGTTCACGGACTGCCGATCCGGAGGTATCAAAGTCTGGGCGGATTTTTTCGCTGACTGTACTGAAGGCCTGCTGAATATCTGACAGGGTCTTGTCTAGAACTCTGTCGCTCAGGGTGTTCTCCGCCTGGTAACGGGCAGCAAACCAGATTTCCAGTGCCGACAGGGCATCCTGATGTGTTTCGGTGATTTCAGGGCCCAGTACATCCCGAAAACTGTGTTGTATCAAACTGTTTATTTGCCCACAGGTAACACGAGCGGGCTGAGCACGATCCAGATACCAACCCACCCAACTGCAGATGTCCGTTAAATCCCTCGGGGTAAACTCATGCTCGGGCAAGAGTTCCTGATAATATTGCCACAGCGCCATCACACTGTTGGTGGCACTGTATGCAATGTCGTTTATTTGCTGCTCCGTCAGATGCTCTTGTAAATGCTTGACCAGAGCCGGTTCCACCACCCTGTCCCGAAGGAATGCCTGATCCAGACGTCGGTAGTAAGCCTTGGGCAGCTCCTCTTTCAGGGCCGGATCCATTTGCCGCCCGGAGTAATGATCGGGGTTGCCGGTGAGAATCACCCGGTGTTTTGCGCTGACCTTGACAGGATGACCATTCACATAGATGCAGGGTTGCGGTTCCCATAAGCCGTTCAATGATGCCAGTAATCCGGCCTGGGTCAGGTTGGCTTCATCCAGAACCAGGGTAATGTATTCTCCGTCTTTGTCGGACTTGCTATTGGCCCATTCCATCAACGCCCGGTTTTGCTGCATCATAGAGCGGTCGCCATCGGCGTGTTGTTGCCACTGCCAGCGTTTCATCAGGGTCTGTTCGCTGTCACAAGGTCCAAGGGAAATGACTGAAGCTTGTCCCAAAGCCCTGGCCATTTTGGCAGAAAAGTAACTTTTCCCGGTGCCGGTTTCTCCCTGCAGGAATATAACGGGAGAGTCCGTAAGCCGGTCATGGAGTCGGGACAATCGACGGCTTTCACGATCTTTCTGACTTATCTCACCGTGATAAAGATCCCAGACCAGTGCTTGCAGGGGCTTGTCAGTGGAGCCCGTCCATTTCAGTGATTCAGACAGTCGATGTGCTATGCGTTCAATGCCTTCTGTCTTAGAATTCGCTGTTCTGGCCCTATGAAAACAATCGCTGGCCAGAGCCTGAATGGCATCGGATCGGGTCTGCCCTGGTGACAAACGTAACTGCCAGCCAGAAGCCAGAGCATCCTGCAAACGTTTAATTTGTCTTGATGGCCTGATGGTTAACGGTGGATATCGTTTCGCTGCCTCCGAATCGACTTTCAACTGATACGCCATGGCCTGACGACGTTCTTCAGGCCCAAGGGCCACAATCAGGGCACAGAGCCTGTCCAGAAATTTTGCCTTACCCCAAAATGAAACTGGTTCTTCATAGGACAGCAGTAATCCTTTAGATTTACCGTTCTTGAATACCGTCAGATCAATGGCTCTGGCCAGTCGCCACAGGTTCTGCTCCAAAAATGCTCTATCCAACCGCGGGGCACTGTTGATGATGGCCATTAACTGATCCGGGTCTACCGAGAGAGGGTGATCCTTATCTGGCATCTTATCTGGTAACAACTGCCAGCAAGCCACTTTCATAAAGTCCCTGACGAGCGGATTCTGCCGGGTGCCATGGGTGATGACGCTATTAATGGCCCTGCGCCAGTGGCGGGGTAAAAGCGTTGAGGACTGATCAACCTGTTGTGCCCGCCGGGCAGTCATTATCAGGTTATTCAATAACCCTTCGTTCATTTCAGGCAGAGGGTTAAAACGGCCGGCAGGTACGGTTTTAAACGCCTGGTAAAGTTTATTAAGCGCTTGTTCTGGCAGCTCAGTCCGGGGGATTTCATGCCTGTTGGCATTGATAGCCCAGAGATCGACTTCAGGACAGGGTTTACCCTTGGCGACCAGCGAATAAAAGACTGAAGACGGGCTTTTCCCAAACTCAGGCCAGAGTAGGGTGACATGAGCCTTTGGGTAGGCTTGTAATTGACCGTTCACCAACAGAGGTTGCCCAATAACCAGGGGCTCCAGAAGCTGCTGAAGCCTTGGGTTACGCTCGAGTCCCCGGAATACAACCGGTCTGCCAGCGGTCAATGCCTCCTGCAATTTACTCGGACGTCGTCCAAAATGCGCCTGTTGTTCCGAGGTGATATGGATATTATCAAATAGCTGACTGAAGCCGGTCTGTTCGGTGACCTGAATGACCAAAGGGGCTTCCTGCTGATTATTTATCCAATGACTTGTCTGGGCATGTTGCTGATAAGTGACGGCATTAAAGGTGGCGTGATCTTTGATTGGATGTTCATCGCTTTCTGTCAATCCCAGGGCTTCTGGCTGCTGTCCCGGATGAGCCACCTGAAGCCGGGGCGTCAGGCCGGTTGTCTCGCGAATCGTCTGCAGTGAACCCAGCAAACGAAACCAGAGTGCCTCAGTGAGGGGGGACGTCAGGGTGACGACACCACCTGCCCGAATTTGTTCCAAAAGACAGGTATTAGGGACTGCGTAGCCTTCCGGGGCAATGGCAATCGGGCTCAGCCACTCCCTGATATTACTCTGATTAATGATGATCGGGTTTCCTGCTGCCTGCCCTTTATCAAGTTCTTTGTCATCTTCTTTATTGTCAGAGCGAGACAGACTTTGGAACAGAGTATGAAGCTCGTTATTCCCCAACGGCATCTGATAAAACTGAACATCGTCGGGTAATGGACAGATCTTCCCGTTGCTCTCAAAGCACTGTTGCGCCAGCATCTGTCGAAGCGTCTGTTCAAAGGCCAGATCCTGCCAGTCGGCCCCTTTCAGAATCACTCGTTGTCCGGCCTTCAATGACTCAAGCTTGCCGGGGATGTGTCGGATGCGCCCTTGTTGATCCACTCCGGGGCCGCCCAGCAACAACTGCCGCCAGCTGCTGTGCAGGTGGCAGTTAATAAGAAGGGTATCTTCGTCATCCATAGCACTTTCGGCAGAGGGAAGTTCAGCCAATAACCGAACCTCGTTGATATCCATTGATGAGGCATTGCCGGTCTTTTCGTTGAACTGCCAGGTATTGCCCGGTCGATTAATTCGCCGCCAAAAATCAGCCCCCGGTGCGGCGGCTCCCGGAGCGCCGGCCGCTGCAGCATCTTGACGCTGGCCAACCGATGCTAACTGTGCAGGGTCTGCCAGGACCAATAGAGAGACATGCTCGCCCAGAAGGCGTTTCTTCTGGCTGACTTTGTCGTACAGACAAGGCTTATTCGGGTCCAGTAGATCGTTAAATTTGGGCAGTTCTTCGCTGGTGAGTTTTCGAATATCTATTACCAGTGTTAATGGCTGTGAACTTTCAAAGAGCTTGCCTGAGTTCAGAGTGTGGCGACCATTGCCGGTAATACTCAACCGGCTTACCAGATTAGCCTGTGAGAGATCATCGGGGTGGGAAATAACAGTAACATCCTGATGTTTATCGCAGGTCCTGGCAATCAAAAGTTGTCGAACCTCATCATCACTGGTGACAAAACGAAAATCGAAGGAATGAGTAGCCTTTTGGAGCGACGAATCCGTTGCGGATACGGTTCTCGTTTTGTCAGGCAGGCCCCTCGAAGTTGACGATATGTTCAGTCTTGCGGTTACACAGGTGACCTCTGCAATCTCTGGTTTTAAATCCAGCCTTGCTCTCTTGGGTGGTATGCCGCCATCAGGCTTTTCAGTCTTAAAAACAGGGTTGTTTGTTTTTCCATTGATCTGACCATCCATAGTCAATCTCCTCTACTGCTTTCCTTTGAAGGAGTGTGTTGAAAGTCTCTAATTATTTGACCTTAAAATGGGATGAAAGTTTCATTTGGACAGTTCCCTGTAACCATTGAAGGAAGTCAACGACCTCGAAAAACTCATCGCGACCAAATTATGATCAGATATCCAATGAGTCCGATATCGAATTCAGGTTCACGCTGCTCAAAAACTCCTTGGCAATGAATGTCAGCTCATCGGACCTCAGCACCAGGGCATCACTGGCGTTGTGTGCCTGTCGCAAGTAGGCGTCCTTAACAAGTTTCTCTCGATGGCTAAAGGTAGAAATATAAGACATCATGGTAAACAGCTCTTCTGGTGAGGATGGATCATGAGCGCCATAGTTATAGTTATCGCTGACACTGTGTCTGTCAGAACGCATGACAGCGTCAACCCAACAATACGTCAAGCGACCGCCTTTTGACTGTGTCACTTCATACAGATAATGACTGAAGGCATGTCTGATCGCTTGCTCGCATTTTTTTGTGAAGTCATCAAGAATTTTTTTCTCCTTATCCGACACCTTGAGGGGGGGCGGAATCTGATTGGCTTTTTCCAATATCTGCTTAAACTTCGGCCTGTTCTCTGCTTTTCGTCGCAGCAGGGCTTGAACCTTTTCCTCAAGTGCATCTCTGGACCAGTTGGGTCTCCCGATGATAATCACCGGACGGTGTTTTTCCCTGCCCGAGTTTAACTGTGAAAAAGCAGGCTGTTGCACCAGCATTCGTTCTATATTAGGAATGCCCTCAGGATTGTTCGTCCAGACGTCTTCTATAGAACGACGGGCAATTTGATTTTCAAGGGATGACGAAAACCCGTCATGGCAATGAGTGACGAGCAAGGTATTACGTTTTTGCCTTTGGTAGTCTTCATAATCCAAACGCCACTCCCTGCTATGTTTTTCCCTGGACACCAATGCGCCATACCACTTTCTCAGACAATGAGTGGCTTTAACCTTCAGTTCATTGATGCCTTCCAGAGCATCCAATAGCTTATGATGTTCACGTGCATCGATAATATTGCTGTCATAATTTGGCGGCGGATCCAGCCAACCCGATTCCATGGCTTTAAGGGCAAAGTTAATAACCGAGGGTTTGGTCAGTTCGCTCTGATTCAATATAGACACCATTGAACTCAACCACTTGTTAGGATTTGCCCCGCCCTGAATAATCATTCTTGAGTACAATGACTCGAGTTGTTCAGTGACCTGATCTTCATCATTGTCGAGCAAGACTTGTATGACTGCCTCAGCCATCGGTTCATAGTCGCGACTCCTCCCGTCCCATTCCCAATCGCCGATTTGCACAGAATCGAATTCATACCTACCGTCTATGTGGCCTCTTATCGGAGCCTTCGACATCGGTTTATCGTTGTGACTTTTACTGTTCTCATCCTGATCGTCGCGAGCCACGGTACCCAGCAATTTCTTGTCGTCATTGCTCAACACTTTTGTCTCTGATAACGCTGAGACACCCATGGCAAAACTGGTTAAATTTTTTTCTCCCCAAAGTTTTTTTACCAGCTCGGAAGTGCTTGGAATTCTTTCTGGCAATGCACTGTTTGTCAGAAAAGAATTGCTCAGTTTCCCGGGGCTCGTACTCATGGCTTTGGCCAGAGTTTGCTGTTGTGATAAATCTTCCCTTTCCAGGAGACTCTTAAATGTCTTTAACGCAGCGCTGGAACTTTGCAACGTTCTGGTGCGCTGAAATTTTGGTATCACTTTTGTTTTCTTTGTGGGCGCCCCGCCCAAATCCACTGACTGCCAGGTTTGGCCTCTATCCACTGAACACTCGGCAAAGGCGTGGGTATTGTTAGACATTTGCCGACATGGAATCTTGAAATAACGGCAAAGAGCGACAAAAACAGGCGCACGATGACGACAACGCCCTTGCCGCTGTGTTACCAGGAATTTAAAGAAATTCTCCCCGCGCTTTGGTTTAGTCACCCCGGAAAACTGCCGGCAATACTCCTTGATTGCCTGAATGCGTTCTGCCGTGCCTGGAGCGTCTGCTATTTTCCGCAAAGGCTCCTGTATTTCGGGTGGTTGTTGGTCAATGTTGGTAAACAGTCCATTCAGTACTTTTTTCATCTCTTTTGAACAGCGGGTGTGAAACCTTATCGATCGTTTTGAGCGAGCTTCTTTAGCCGATGCTTCTAAGTCCGGTTCTCTGGATTCTACGACATAAGAAATTTGAATACGCTGCCTCTTAGCGTTGGCCTTTGGAATAAACAGCGTGTGAAGCCCGGTATATTTGTCTCTTTTCAGGGTATATGGCAAATCGGGTTCTATACGCAGGGCCACGATATAGTCATCAGGCGTCAGGCTGGGCAATTCATATTGACCATCTTCTGATGACATATTGAGGGTCGCCAGGGTTTGATTGCTGGCTAAGATCACTTCCTGGTCACGCCCTGGTAAAGGGTCAGGTGTGAGAGTTTCGACCCCCAGGAAGTGCAGGTCATTAATATCGACTGTTCTAATATTACCCTTGTCAGACACACAAACATCACTTGCCCACCAGCGATACATATGGGAAGGATGGTGCAGAGTCTTAAAAACTATTTCATCCTTAACTTTTGGCTTCTTCTTGCACTCATAGTTCGTGTCCCGTTCCAGGCCTATGAAATCTTTCTCGGAGAGTTCCTCGATGAATTTTTCATGAGCCTCATCAGCATTGATAGCTGAGGCTTTGTTAGTATAATCGTCCACCCGCTGGTTCGGCAGAACACTCATCTGGTGCCAAAACGCAGACCCGTATTGAACTGCATTGGCGTTCCATGTGCTCATCCGCTGATCAACTTCCTGAAGACAAGACCGGTAAACGGGCAATTTTAGCGTTTGTTCCTCTGCTTCCGTCAGAGGAAATACGCTATTGGCGTCAATGCCCGTCTTGTCAAACTTACGATCAAACCAGCCTTGCTGCCAGTGTCGGTACAGTGCCCGGGTGAGAGTATTGTCCGACGGATCCGGATTCAGGGAAAGACCGGATGCCTGCCATTGAGCCTGAGCCACCATCCTGATGATTTCTGTTTTGGTTTTTTCTTCAGTCAGACCGGTCTTGAAACAAATCTCATGGTGTTTTTCATCAATACTGTTGCGATCACTGCGTCGTATCAACCATGGACGACTAATGCCCGATACCGTTTCGTTGAGCCATTCGCAAAGTCCGGAATCAAGTGTTCCTTTACCCATGACAAGAGCCGGTGACTTCGGCAGTTCCTCCAGCGACAGGTTGGCGGCCATCAGGTAAAGCCGGTAGTGCTGATTGAGGCATTGATGAAGTGCTTTTTCGCTAAAATCACCTCCTCTTTTGACAGCCATGGCGACATCCTGTAAATCGCGACTGGTCGGCTGTAACGGCAGGTCTTTGCGTTGCAGGCAGGCCCTTAAACGACAATGTTTTTCAGTCAACCATTTAGCGACGAATTTCCCTTTTGGGGAGTCTGGCAACACTTTCCCGGCAATGTTGTGCAATTCTGCCGAGTTATACTGGCGGATCGGCAAATGCCGAAAACGTCCTTTCAGCGCCGGTGATAAGGGTTTTCGCCCACTGTACTCAGGCGGGTTGATGGTGGCAAACAGGTGGAAACCCGGATGGGCGTCACCGGCCAGAATATCGTTTAACTCACCTTCCAGATGCTGGCTGTCGATCAGATTCATTTCTGAAATCACCACGATGCCGCCTTCCACTTTTGCTTTCTGGATCGCTTCACACACTTTCTCCCAGGAACAATCACAGGCATTCAGGAGAGAGACCTCTGGCATGGATTCTTGCCGTTGCCTGGCCTGCTGTCTGACACTTTCAATCATCAGGTTCAGCGTGGCATCCTTACCCCGCCCGGCTGGGCCTTCAATCAACGTCGCCTGTCGTCCGCCGTGTTTTCTGTCGTGATGATAAGCCTGCTGACAGCGGCTTAAATCCTGTCCCAGCCGTTGCACCAGTTCAATGACTGCCGATCCGGAGGTATCAAACTCAGGCTGGAATTCTTTAGTGAATGCTTCGAAATCCCGCTGAATATCTGGCAGGGTGTGGTTATGAACTTTGTCGCGCAGGGTGTTGTCCGGGTGGTAGCGGGCAGCAAACCAGATTTCCAGTGCCGAAAGGGCATCCTGTTGAGTCTCGCTGATTTCGGGACCCAGTACATCCCGAAAACTTTGTTGGATCAAACTGTTCACTTGCTCACAGCTAACACTGTCTCCTTCGGATAACGCGTGATCCAGATACCAGCCTACCCAACTGCAGATATCCGTTAAATCTCTGGGGGTAAACTCATGCTCGGGCAACAGCTCCTGATAATATTGCCACAGAGCCATCAGGCTCTTGGTGGCACTGTGTGCAATGTCGTTTATTTGCTGCTCCGGCAGATGCCGTTGTGATAAGTGATTGACCAGAGCCGGTTCCACCACCCTGTCCCGAAGGAAAGCCTGATCCAGGCGTGGGTAATAAGCTCTGGGCAGTTTCTCTTTCAGGGCCGGGTCGAGCTGGCGCCCGGAGTAGTGATCCGAATTGCCGGTGAGAATCACCCGGTGTTTTGGGCTGACCGGAACAGGGTGACCATTCACATAGATGCAAGGCTTTGGCTCCCATAAGCCGTTCAATGACGCCAGTAATCCGGTTTTAGCCAGGTTGGCTTCATCCAGAACCAGAGTAATATAGTTTCCTCCAACACAGCCTTCGTCTGTGTCCTGTGGGGTAGTAGCCCATTCCATCAGAGTCCGGTTTTGCTGCACCATAGAGCGGTCGCCATCGGTGTACTCCTGCCACTGCCAGCGTTTCATCAGGGTCTGTTCGCTGTCGGAAGGTCCAAGGGAAATGACCTTAGCCTGTCCTGAAGCCTCTGCCATCTTTGCTGAAAAGTAACTTTTCCCTGTGCCGGTTTCTCCCTGCAAAAATATAACGGGAGAGTCCGTAAGCCGGTCATGAAGTCGCGACAATCGACGACTTTCACGATCTTTCTGACTCATCTTACCGTGATAAAGATCCCGGGCCAGTGCTGACAGGGGCATATCAGCGGAACCCTGCCACTTCAGTGATTCAGACAGTCGATTTTCAATGCGTTCAATGCGCTCTGCCTCGGAATTCGCTGTTCTGGCCATGTGGAAACAATCGTTGGCCAGAGCCTGAATGGCATCGGATCGGATCTGCCCTTGTGACAAAGGTAAATGCCAGCCGCAAGCCAGTGCATCCTGCAAACGTTTGATCTGTCTTGCTGGCCTGATGGTTAGCAATGGATATTGCTCTGTTGCCTTCGGATCGACTTCCAACTGATACGCTATGGTCTGTCGTTGTTGTTCAGGCGCATGGGCCAGGATCATGGCACAGAGCCTGTCCAGAGCTTTTTTGTCAGCCGATTCCGGAAACGGACTTTTATAGGACAGTTGTAATTCGGTACCTTTAAATATTGCCGGGTCAAAGGCTCGGGCCAGTGGCCACAGATTCTGCTCCACAAACTCTCTATCCAAATGCCGGTCACTGTTGATGATGGCAGTTAACTGATCCGGGTCTACCGAGGCGGCTTGATCCTTATCCGGTAACAAGTGCCAACAAGCCACTTTCATAAAATCACGCACGGATGGATTTTGCCGGGTGCCATGGGTGATGACACTATTGATGGCTTTGCGCCAGTGGCGGGGTAAAAGCTGTTGGGACTGGTCCACCTGTTTTGCCCGCCGGGCAGCCAGTATCAGATTATTCAACAACCCTTCGGTGATTTCAGGCAGAGCATTACAAAGGCCATCAGGTACGGTTTTAAACGCTTCGTAAAGTTTATCAAGCGCTTGTTCTGGCACCTTGCTCCGGGGGATACCATGCCTGGAGGCACTGATACCCCAGAGATCAACCCTGAGACACGGCTTACCCTTGGCAACCATTGCACGAAATACTGAAGACGGGCTTTTTGCAGAATCAGGCCAGAGTAGTGTGATATGAGCTTGTGGGTAGGCCTGCAATTGGCCATTCAGCAACAGAGGCTGGCCAACCACCAGAGGTTCCAGAAGCTGCTGAAGCCTTGGATTACTCTCCAGTCCCCGAAAAACAACCGGCTCGCCAGCAGTTAATGCCTCCTGCAATTTACTCTGAAGTCGTCCAAAATGGGCCTTTTGTTCCGAGGTGATATGGATATTATCAAATAGCTCACTGAAGCTGGTTTGTTCATTGACCTGGATGACCAGAGGTGCAACCTGCTGATTATTCAGCCAATGACTTGCCTGGGCATGTTGCTGATAAGTAAAGGTATTAAAGACAGCATGATCTTTGACTTTTTTCTTTGGCTGATGGCTCCCGGGCAAAGGGTGCTCATCGTTTTTTGTCAATCCCAGGGCTTTCGGCTGCTTTTTCCAATGCGCCACCTGAAGTCGGGGCTCCAGACCAGTCGTTTCCCGAATAGTCTGCAATGAGCCCAGTAAACAAAACCATTCTGCCTCAGTGAGGGGAGACGTTACGGTGACGGTACCACCCGCCCGAACTTGCTCCAACAGACAGGTGTTAGGGGTGGCATAGCCTCCGGGAGCAATTGCAATGGGGCTCAGCCAATCCCTGATATTATTCTCGTTAATGATGATCGGGGTTCGTGGTGCGTGCTTTTTATCAAGTCCTTTGTCATCTTCTTTATAAGAGTGGGACAGGCTTTGGAACAATGAATGAAGCTCGTCTTTCCCTACCGGCATCTGATAAAACTGAACATTGTCGGGTAACTGACAAATCTTCCCGTTGCTCTCAAAGCTCTGTTGCGCCAGCATCTGTCGAATCGTCTGTTCAAAGGCCAGGTCCTTCCAATTGGCGCCTTTCAGAATCACTCGTTGTCCGGCCTTTAATGACTCAAGTCTGCCGGGCAGGTGCTGGATTCGGCCTTTTTGATCCACTCCGGGGCCGCCCAGAAGCAACTGTCGCCAGTGGCTGTGCAGGTGACAGTCAATTACAAGGGTATTGTCCTTATCCATGGTGCTCTCAACGGGAGAGAATTCAGCCAATACCGGAGGAACACTGTCAATGTTTATTGCCTGGGCATTGCCGGTCTGAGCATCGAACTGCCAGGTATTACCCGGTCGATTAATTCGCCGCCAGAAGTCAGCGCCCGGTGCGCCGGCTGCCAGTCCGGCTTCACACTGACCAACTGATGCCAACTGTGCAGGGTCTGCCACGACCAATAGAGAAACATGCTTGCCCAGGGGACGTTTCTCACGGCTGACTCTGTCGTACAGACAAGGGTTAACCGGGTCCAGCAGGTCGTTAAATTTTGGCAGTTCTTCGCTGGTGAGCTCTCGGATATCTATTACCAGAGTGAGTGGCTGTGAACCTGCAAACAGTTTGCCCGGATACAGAGTATGGTGACCATCGCCGGAAATGCTCAGTCGGCTCACCAGGTTAGCCTGTGAGAGGTCATCGGGATGGGAAATAAGGGTGACCTCCCGATGTTCATCGCGGGTCTGGTTAACTAAAAGCTGTCGCACCTGATCATCACTGGCGACAAAACGAAAATCGAAGGCATGAGGGAGCCTTTGGAGCGGGGAGTCCTTTGATGATACGGTTCTCACTCTGTCCGGCGACGCAACCGGAGATGCCGATCCATTAAGTTTGGGAGTTACATCAGGGCAGATATCTGTATTCTTTGACGATGAATCCAGAATTGCTCCACTGGCTGGCATGCCGGTATCAAGAACGGGGTAATTTATTTTCTCACCAATACGACCATCCATGGTCAATCCTCCTGCCTACAGTCATTTGAAGGAATAGATTAAAGTTGTTTAATTATTTGACTGTAAGATAGGATTAAAGTTCCGTTTTGATGATTACCCCTGATCAGGGAATGACGACCTCCTACTTAGCGACCATCATGATGTTGATTTTGAGCTGGCCAAAGTCCCAGTTGGTGCGATCCAGACAGACAACCCAGTTCCCTTCGGGCACCATCCATTTAACGACCATTCTGTCCTGGCCCATAGTTCGGGCAGTACGGGATAGCCAAGAGAGGTTTTAAGATGCGTTGCCAGTGAAAGGGTGTTTTGCACGGCAGGTGACTTTTTGAAGGTAGTGGGCTTGTAGAATTCCTGCTATCGGCCACCTATTCACCCTTTCATATCAGGCTTTGTCTCCTACAGAGCCAAATCCATTACAAATGGGATGGCCTAATGGAACATTCATGGGCAGTGGTCATCAGAGAAATAAATATTCTGAGTCACACATCGAATTCAAATTCACGGTGTTTAAAAACTCATCGGCAATTTTTGTCAGATCGTCGGTTCTGAGCACCAGAGCATTATCGGCGTTGAGTGCCTGTCGTAAGCAGCCATCCTTAATCGATTTCTCAAACTTATAATCACTGTCAATTTCACCCATCATGGCATCCAGCTCTTCTGGTGAGGATGGATCATGGGTGCCATAGTTGTAATTGTATTGGGACATCCTGATGTGAGCATTCACCCAACAATACGTCAAACTGGCGTCTTTTGAGTGTGTCACTTTATAAAGGTAATGACTGAAGGCCTGCTGAATTATCGGGCAGCATCTGCGTTTTAATTCCTCAAGCCTTTCGTCTTCATAGGGCACACCAGGGGACTTTGTTTTGATTTTTTCCAATAACTGCTGCAATTCCTGGCTGTTCTCAACGACTCGTTGAAACAGGACTTTGCTCTTTTCAGCAATCACTGTCTCCTCCCAGCAAGGTTCCCCCAGGATAATCACCCTGCGGTGGTTAGTATTGCCCGAGATTAACTGCCCAAACGCGGGATGTTGCAGCAACATTCGTTCTATATCCGGAACGCCCTCAGGTTCGTCTGTCCAGGATATCTGTATAGATGGGCTGGCTATTTTATTTTCAAGGAGTGACGAAACGCCATCATGAGAATGATCAACGATCAAGTCAGTACCTTCTCTCTTTACGAAGCTTTCATAAGTTAACCGCCATATCTGGCTATTTTTTTCTGCGGACAATAATTCCTTGTACCACTTTTTAAGGCAATGTCCGGCTTTAAGCTTAAGCTCATCGATACCTTCGAGGCTCACCAATAGTTCGTGATGTTCGTCAGCATCTATAATTTCGCCGTCACAGGTTGGCAGTGGGTCCAGCCAACCCGATTTCAGGGCTTCACGGGCAAGGTGAATCACCGAAGGCTTGCTCAGGTCGCTGTCTTTCAGCAGATCCACCATTGAACTCAACCACTGCCGAGGGTTTGCTTTGCCCTGAACAATCATTTTTGAGTGTAATGATTTGAGTGGTTCAATGACCTGATCTTCATTACTCTCGGACAATGCTTGTGCTATCACCTCCGACATCCTTTTACCGGTATGCTCACCGGTGCCATCAAGAACATCGGTCAGCTGCTTCATGAGATGGCCTGATGTTGTTGTCTCCATTGACTCTATGATTGAGACACTCAGGGAAAAACTGGTTAAATCTCCTTGCTCCCAGAGCTTCCTTGCCAATTCAGGAAGACTCAGATTGGTTTCTGGCAATGCACTGTTTGTCTCAAGCGCTTCTTTCAGTTTCTCAAAATTCATGTCAAGGGCTTTAGCCAAAGCTTGCAGTTGTGCCAGATTTGCTCTTTTCAGAAGATCCTTAATCTTCTTTGACTCACTGCTGGAAATACTGATCCTCCTGGTGGTTTGGAAGACAGGCTCGATCTTTATTACATCTCTGGGCGCCCCACCCAAATCCACTGAATTCCAGGTTTGCCCTTCATCCGGAGAATACTCGGCAAAGACGTGGATAAGGCTACCAACTTGCCGACAGGGAATCTCGAAATAACGGCATAAAGCAACAAAAACAGGCACACGATGACGACAGCTACCTTGTCGCTGTGTTACAAGAAATTCAAAGAAGTTCTTATTGCTCTCTGGTTGAGCATCTCCGGCAAACTGTCGGCAATATTCGCTGATCGCCTCAATGCGCTGCGTCGTGTTTTTAGCGTTTTTTATTTTCCATAAAGGCAGCTGTTCTTCGGTTGGGTCTTGCCGGTCTTCAATGGTCTTGAACAATCTGTCCAGTACTGTTTTCATACCTTCTGAACAGTGGACATCAAAATGTGTTGATTGTTCTGGCTGGACTCCTTCAGCAGCTGTTTTGTTGTCCGATTCTCTGGGTTCTACGACATAAGTACAGTGAATACTCTGGTTGGCTCTGGGCTCTGTAATAGACAGTATGTGAAGCCCGGTATATCGACCCCTGACCAGAGTAAATGCCAAATTGGGTTCCAGCCTGAGGGCCACGATATAGTCGTTAGCCCTCAGGCTGGGCAATGGATATTCACCATTATCATTCTCTGATGAGAGCTCAAGGGTTGCCAGCGTTTGATCTCTGGCTAATGTCACTGTCTGGTCACGCCCGGGTAACGATGTTGGTATGAGGGTTTCGAACCCCTGAAGATATTTATCATCAAGAACGATCCGTTTGATATCACCATTAGCCGTCACATAAGTATCAATTGCCCGGCAGCGATTCATATGGGAAGGATAGTCCTGCGTATCAAAAATTTTATAATCCACAAGTGCTAGCTTATTCAGACCCTTATAATCCGTCTCTTGGTCCAATGTCTTGGCCTTTTTCTCCTCGACTTCCGGATTGTATCTTTCAGAGTCGTCAACCCATTGGTTCGGCAGATCACTGATCTGATGCCAGAACGCAGGCCAACATTGAACTTCATTGGCTTTCCATGCCGCTATCCGCTGATCAGCCTTCCGGACATAAGACGGGGAAGCCGGTGCTTTCAGCGTTTGTTCCTCTTCTTTCGTCATGGAGAAGACACAATTAACGTCCACGCCCGTCTGGCCAAATTGACCACCAAACCAGCGCTGTTGCCAGTGTCGGTAGAGTGCCCGGGTGAGTATGTCGTAGGACTGGTGTGGCTTCAGGGGAAGGCCGGACGCCTGCCATTTTGCCTGAGCCACCATCCTGATGATTTCCGTTTTGACTTTCTCTGAAAGCCGATAAGTGTTAACACGAATTTCATGGTTTTGTTCATCAATACTGTTGCGGTCACTGTGTCGTATCAACCAGGGGCGATCAATGCCCGATACCGTTTCATTGAACCAATGGCAAAGTTCAGACTCGAGCGCTCCTTCACCCATGTCCGGGGCCGACGACCCGGGCAGTTCCGCCAGCGATATTTTGGCGGCCATCAGATAAAGCCGGTAGTGCTGATGGAAGCATTGTAGAAGTCTCTTGTCGGTCAAGGTGCTCTCTCTTGCAACCGCCCTGGCGACATTCTGCAGATCAAGGCTGGTCGGCTGCAACGGCAAGTTTTGCTGTTGCAGGTAAGCCCTCAATCGACAGTGTTGCTGAGTCAGTTCTTTAGCCAGGATTTTCCCTTCCGGGTTCTGTGGCAATACTTTCCCGGCAATGGCCTGCAGTTCTGTCGGGTTATACTGCCGGATGGGCAGATGTCTGAAACGCCCTTTCAGTGCCGGTGATAAGGGTTTTCGCCCGCTGTATTCAGGTGGGTTGATGGTGGCGAAGAGATGGAAACCCGGATGAGCGTCACCGGCCAGAATATCGTTTAACTCACCTTCCAGATGCTGGCTGTCGATCAGATTCATTTCCGAAATCACTACGATGCCACCATCGACTTTTGCCTTCTGGATCGCTTCACACACCCTGTCCCAAGAACAATCACAGGCATTCAGAGTAAAGACCCCAGGCATGGATTCTTGCTGTTGTTCAGCCTGCTGTCTGACACTTTCAATCACCAGACTCAGCGTGGCATCCTTACCCCGCCCGGCCGGGCCTGTAATCAGTGTTGCCTGACGGCCGCCGTGTTTTCTGTGTTGATGATAAGCCTGCTGACAGCGGCTTAAATCCTGTCCAAGCTGTTGCACCAGCTCACAGACTGCCGATCCGGAGGTATCAAAGTCTGGTCGGATTTCTCTGGTGACTGTACTGAAGGTCTGCTGAATATCTGACAGGGTTTTGTTACGAACTCTGTCGCTCAGGGTGTGCTCCGGCTGGTAACGGGCAGCAAACCAGATTTCCAGTGCTGACAGGGCATCTTGATGAGTTTTGGTGATTTCGGGCCCCAGTACATCCCGAAAACTCTGTTGGATAAGACTGTTTATTTGCTCACAGGTAACCCTGTCTCCTTTGGATAACGCACGATCCAGATACCAACCCACCCAACTGCAGATATCGGTTAAATCCCTGGGGGTAAACTCACGCCCGGGCAAGAGTTCCTGATAATATTTCCAGAGTGCCATCACAGTTTTGGCAGCACTGTGTGCAATGTCGTTTATTTGCTGCGCCGGCAGATGCCGTTGTAAATGCTTGACCAGAGCCGGTTCCACCACCCTGTCCCTAAGGAATGCCTGGTCTAACCGTGGGTAGTAAGCTCTGGGCAGTTTCTCTTTCAGGGCCGGGCTCATCTGGCGCCCAGCGTAATGATCCGGGTTACCGGTGAGAATCACCCGGTGTTTCGGACCGACCTTGACAGGATGACCATTGACGTAAATGCAGGGTTGCGGTTCCCATAAGCCGTTCAATGATGCCAGCAATCCGGCTTTGGCCAGGTTGGCTTCATCCAGAACCAGAGTGACATAGTGTCCATCCTGCCCGGACGGAGTGTTGGCCCATTCCATCAGCGCCCGGTTTTGCAGTGTCATGGAGCGATCACCATCGCTGTGCTCTTGCCACTGCCAGCGTTTCATCAGGGTTTGTTCGCTGTCAGAAGGCCCAAGGGAAATGACCGCAGCCTGTCCTGAAGCTTTCGCCATTTTGGCGGAAAAGTAACTTTTACCGGTGCCGGTTTCTCCCTGCAGGAAGATAACGGGAGAATCCGCGAACCGTTCATGGAGTCGGGATAATCGTCGGCTTTCACGATCCTTCTGGTTCGTCAGGCCGTGGTAAAGATCGTCGGCCAGTGTTGCTAAGGGCTTATCCGTGGAGCCCGTCCATGCCAGTGATTCAGACAGTCGATTTTTTATGTGCTCAATGCCTGCTGCGTCAGAATTAGCTGTTCTGGCTATATGAAAACAATCGGTAGCCAGAGATTGAATGCCATGGGATCGGGTCTGCCCTGAAAACAAAGTTAACTGCCAGCCAGAAGCCAGTGCATCTTGCAAACGTTTAATCTGTCTGGTGGGTCTGATGGTTAAGGATTGCCAGGGCTCTGCCGCCGCTGGGTTGACTGCCAACTGATACGCCATTGCCTGTCGTTTTTCTTCAGGCGCATGGGCCAGGATCATGGCACAGAATCTGTCCAGAACTTCTTTTTCACCCTGCACTGGAAATGGACTTTTATAGGACACTTGTAATTCACTGCCCTTAAATACGACCGGATCAAAGGCTCGGGCCAGTTGCCAGAAGTTCTGCTTCATAAACTGTCTATCCAACCGCAGAGCACCGTTGATGACGGTAGCTAACTGATCCGGGTCTACCGAGGTGGTTTGATCCTCAGCCGGCGTCTTATGAACATCTGGCAGGGAATGCCAACAAGCCACTTTCATAAAATCGCGCACGGACGCATGCTGCCGGGTGCCATGGGTAATGACGCTACTGATAGCCTTGCGCCAGTGGCCGGGTAAAAGCAGTGGCGACTGGTCAACCTGCTGTGCTCGTCGGGCGGCCAGTATCAGGTTATTCAACAAGTCTTCGGTGATTTCAGGCAGAGGGTTACAAAGGTGAGCAGGTACGGTATTAAACGCTTTGTAAACTGAGTAAAGTGCTTGTTCTGGCAATTCAGTCCGGGGGATATCGTGCCTGTCCGCATTGATATCCCAGATATCGAAGTCAGGACATGGGGCAGCCGTGGCGACCATCGAATCCAATACCGAAGAGAGGCTCTTCACGGACTTGGGCCAGAGTATTGTGACACGGGCTTGTGGGAAGGCCTGTAATTGGCCATTCACCAACAGAGGTTGGCTCAGAGCCAGGGGTTCCAGAAGTTGCTGAAGCATTGGATTAGTTTCCAGTCTCCGCAACACAACCGGCGTGCCTGCGGTTAATGCCTTCTGCAACCCGCTCTGACGTCGCCCAAAATGAGCCTTTTGTTCCGAGGTGATATGGATATTATCAAAGAGCTGGCTGAAGCCGGTCTGTTCATTGATCTGGATGACCAGAGGTGCTTCCTGCTGATCATTAATCCAATGGCTTGCCTGGGCATGTCGATGATAAGTGACGATATCAAAGGCAGTGTGCTCTCTGGTTTTCTCCTGCAGGCTGGACAGAGGCTGCCCACCGTTTTCTGGCAATCCAAGGGCTTTCGGCTGCTGTCTTGAGTGCACCACCTGAAGTCGGGGCTCCAGGTCGGTCGTCTCGCGAATAGTCTGCAATGAACCCAGCAAACGAAACCATAATGCCTCAGTAAGGGCAGAGGTTACGGTAACTACACCACCCGCCCGAATTTGTTCCAACAAACAGTTGTTAGGGGCTGCATAGCCTTCCGGGGCAATAGCAATCGGGTTCAACCATTCACTGATGTTACTCTGGTTAATGATGATCGGGTTTCCTGAAGCGTCACCCGGGCAGGACAGGGTTTGAAACAGTGAGTGAAGCTCATTATTGTCTACCGACATTTGATAAAACTGAACATCGTCGGGTAACCCACAGATCTTGCCATTGCTCTCAAAGCACCGCTGCGCCAGCATCTGTCGAAGCGTCTGTTCAAAAGCCAGGTCTTGCCAGTTGGCCCCTTTCAGAATGACCCGTTGCCCGGCCCTCAAACACTCAAGCCTGCCGGGGACGTGCCGGATTCGCCCCTGTTGATCCACTCCCGGCCCGCCCAGCAGCAACTGTCGCCAGCTGTTGTGCATGTGACAGTCAATTAAAACGGTACTGTCGTCATCCATAGCACTTTCGGCACAGGGGAGTTCAGCCAATAGCGGGCCAACTTTGTCTACGTCCATTGATGGGTCTTTGCCAGTCTGAGCATCGAGCTGCCAGGTATTTCCCGGCCGATTAATTCGTCGCCAGAAATCAGCACCCGGAGCGCCGGCCGCGGGTACGTCATCACGCAGACCAACCGATGCCAACTGTTCAGGGTCGGCCAGGACCAATAGAGAAACATGCTCCCCCAGAGGGCGTTTCTTCTGACTGGCTTTGTCGAACAGACAGGGGGTATCCGGGTCCAGAAGATCATTAAATTTTGGCAGCTCTTCGCTGCTGAGCTTTCGGATATCCATCACCAGAGTGAGTGGCTGTGAACCTTCGAACAGCTTGCCTGAACGCAGAGTGTGGCGACCCTCTTCGGAAATACTCAACCGGCTCACCAGGTTAGCCTGTGAAAGATCATCGGGGTGGGAAATAAGGGTGACATCCCTATTCTCATCGCCGGTCCGGGCAACTAAAAGCTGTCGAACCTCATCATCACTGGCGACAAAACGGAAATCGAAAGAATCAGGGGCCTTTGGGAGCGTGCAATCCATAGAGAATACGGAACTGGCTCTGTCAGGCGACATCACCGGATTTGATGATGTGTTGGTTTGGGGAGTTACATCAGAGCAGAACTCTGTAATCTTTGACGATGAATCCCCTGCCTCTATCTTGGCTGGCGGGACGCTATTATCAGCAAAAGGTTTGTATTTTTGCCCAACAATACGACCATCCATAGAAATCTCCTACCTGTTATCTGAAGGACAGCATTGCCATTGTTTAATGGTATGACCTTCAGACAAGATGGAAGTTCCGTCAGGATAGTTACCCGTATCCATCACAAATGGGATGGTCTTTTGGGATATTGAGGTTGTCAGCTCTCCAATGCGTCAGAAAGCGAATTCAAATTCACGCTGTTCAAAAACTCTTCGGCGATGATTGTCAGCTCACCGGATTTCAGCACCAGAGCATCGCTGGCGTTTTGCGCCTGTCGTAAGTAAGCATCTGCAACAGATTCCTGGAACTCGTCAGAGCTTCTAATCCAGGTCATCATGGCATACAGCTCTTCTGGTGAGGATGGATCGTGAGCGCCATAGTGGCAGCAATTTCCATCATTAGGCCCTTTGACAGCATTATGCCCCATAGCAGCATCGGCCCAACAATACTTTAAGTAACCGCCTTTCGAGTTTGCCAATCCATACAGGTAGAAACTGAAGGCTTGCTGAATTGACTTAGTGCATTTGTTTACTAAATCACTCTGCGGTTTTTGCGCCACAATCGACGACTCATAGAGCTTCAGAGCAGGGTTATACCTGTTTTCAATCTCAAGCCTTTTTTTCTCATAGTCATTTTTTTCACTTTGATATCGCTTATCAAAAAAGCCGGAGTGCCTGCATTCTCTATAACTATGTTCTTTCTTCAGTGCTTCCATATCATCGTCAAATTGTTTTTTGATCTGATTGTATTGATTGATTTCTTCAAGAAGCGGCTTCAGGTTGTCCGGGTCGCTGGCAATCATTCGTTGCAACAGAGCTTCAACCTTTTTATACATCGTTGTGTCGTTCCAGTATGGTTGCCCCAGGATAATCACCGGACGTTGGTTCGCCCTGACCGAGCTTAACTGCTCAAACGCGGGATCATTTACCAGCAATCGTTCTATATTCGGAATACCCTCAGGTTGGTGTGTCCAGGATTTTTGCAAGGACGAGCTGGCAATTTTACCTTGAAGGAATGGCGAAACCGCATCATGACTGCGAGAGACGAGTGAGGCATACTTTTTATTCTTTTGGAAGATGCTATAAAAGAATTGCCACTGGTGGTTATTTTTTTCCCTTGAGAATAATTCCGTATACCATTGTTTCAGACAATGACTGGCATCAGCCTTCAGTTCATCGACGCTTTCCAGACGGACCAATAGCTTATGATGTTCAATTTTCTCCTGCCCCTGGAATATTTCTACCGGCACCAGATCCAGCCAACCCGATTTAAGGGCTTCACCGGCAAATTGAATAACTGAACGTTTGCTTAAGTCACTGCCGTTCAGTATTTTCACTATTGATCTCAACCAATACCCAGGGCGTGCTTCGCCCGGAACAATCATTTTCACATACAGTGATTTGAGTGGATCAGAGACCTGATCTTCATCACTGTCAGACAATATTTGTATTACGGCTTCCGTCATTGGATTATATCTTCGATCATTTTCGCCATATACAACACCAATGAATTCCCGCTCTGGATCGTACAATGCTTTTGTCTCTGGCGAATTTAAGATTGAGACGCCCATGGAAAAGCTGGCCAAATCTTTTTTCTTCCAAAGTTTCAGTATCATCTCGGAAGGTGTCAGATGGGTTTCTAACCGTGCAGTGTTTGTCTCATGGGCTTTTTTTAGCGCCCTCTGGCTAATCCTCAAAACTTCAGCCAGAGCTTGTTGTTGTGCTGAATCAGCATCTCTCAGGAGATTGTCAATGTTAATCTTGTTTGGCCTGCTGCTGGGACTACCAGCCTTGCTGCTGTGCTGGAAGTCAGGTGCGATTTCTGCAGACTTGCGAGGCGCTGCGTCCAAATTCACTGACCCCAGGGTTTGGCTTCCATCTGCGGAAAACCCGCCAAAGCTGTGGATACCGCTACTGATTTCCCAACCGGGAATTCCGAAATTAGGCCTGCTGCCGGAACTACCGGCCTTGCTGCTGTGCTGGAAGTCAGGTGCGATTACTGTAGACTCACCAGACGCTCCGCCCAAATTCACTGACTCCCAGGTTTGGCCTCCGTCCACGGAATACTCAGCAAAGACGTGCTTGAGGCTCTGAATTTGCCGACTGGGAATCCCGAAATAGCGACAAAAAGCAACAAATACAGGCGCACGATGACGACAGCTACCTTGCCGATTTGTTACCAGGAATCGAAAGAAATTTTCACTCTCTTCTGGTTTAGCTGCACCGGAGAACTGTTCGCAGTATTCCGTGATTGCGTTAATTCGTTGCCTGATGTTTTTAGCGTCTATTATTTTCCGCAACGGTCCCTGTATTTTGGCCGGTTGTCTGCTGATGTTTGCAAACAGTTCCTTAAGTACGGACTTAATGCCTTCTGAACACTGGACGTCAAAAAAGGCTTCTTTAGCAGCCGTTTTTCCGCCCGGCTTTCGGGGTTCTATGACATAAGTACACTGAAAACTCTGGTAGGCTTTGGCCAGAGGAATAAACAGTGTATGAAGCCCGGTATATTGGTCCCGGGTCAGTTTAAATGGCACATTGGGTTCTAAACGCAAGGCCACGATAGTGTCACTGGCCGTCAGGCTGGGTAAGGGACACTGACCATTCTTTGGTGATACCTCAAGGGTCCCCAGCGTCTGATCTCTGGTTAATATCACTTCCTGGTCTTTCCCTGGCAACCGTTTAGGAGTGAGGGTTTCGACCCCCAGAAAGTGTTTGCCATCAAGATCGATCTGTTTGATTTCACCCCCGGCGGTGACACGAATATCTTTTGCCTGCCAGCGATACATCTTAGGGTGATGCTGCGTATTAAAAACCTTGTGAAACTTAGCCACTGAATTATCCCGATCCTCATAGTTCGTTCCTCGATCCAATGCCGGAGCTTTTTCTTCCTCGACTTCTGGAATGTATGGTTCAGGAGCCTCATCACCGCTAATAGCTGATGTTTTGTTAATCAAATCGTTTACCAAACGGTTCGGCAGAGCACTGATCTGATGCCAAAATGCGGGCCAGCATTGAACGTCACGGGCGTTCCAAGCCTGTATCTGCTTATCAGCCTTCTTAAGATAAGGCTTGCAGGTCCGCATTTTCAGTGTTTGTGCCTGTTCTTTGGTCAGGGGAAATACACTATTAGCATCCACTTCGGTCAGGCTAAATTCACCAGCGAACCAGCGCTGCTGCCAGTGTCTGTAAAGTGCCTGTGTGAAAATATCGTCCGACTTATCCGGATTCAGGGAAAGACCGGATGCCTGCCATTTTTTCTGAGCCGCCATCCTGATAAGTTCCGTTTTGGTTTCCTCTTCAGTCGGACGAGTCTTGATGCGAATTTCATGGTTTTTTTCATCAACACTGTTGAGATGACTGCTTCGAATCAACCACGGACGATCAATGTCCGATACCGTCTGATTGAACCATTGGCAAAGTCCGGAATTAAATTCACTTTTCCTCATGGCAACGGCAGATGACACGGGCAATTCCTCCAGCGATAGTTTGGCGGCCATCAGGTAAAGCCGGTAATGCTGATTGAGGCATTGATGAACGGCTTTTTCGCTAAAATCGCCACCTCTGGTGATAGCCCTGGCAACATTCTGTAAATCAAGGCTGGTCGGTTGCAATGGCAGTTTTTTGCCTTGCAGGTGAGCCCTTAAACGACAATGTTTTTCTGTTAGCATCTTGGCGGCGAATGTCCCTTGTAAGGACTCTGGCAACACTTTTTCGGCAATGGTCTGTAATTCGGTCGCGTTGTACTGACGGATGGGCAAATGTCGAAAACGCCCTTTCAGTGCCGGTGATAAGGGTTTTCGTCCGCTGAACTCAGGCGGGTTGATGGTGGCAAACAGGTGAAAACCCGGATGGGCGTCACCGGCCAGAATATCGTTCAATTCACCTTCCAGGTGCTGGCTGTCGATCAGATTCATTTCCGAAATCACCACGATGCCCCCTTTAATTTTGGCCTTCTGGATCTTTTCACACACTTTGTCCCAGGAACAATCACAGGCATTCAGGTAATGGACTTTCGGCATGGATTCTTGCCGTTGTTCAGCCTGCTGTCTGACACTTTCAATCACCAGGTTCAGCGTGGCATCCTTGCCCCGTCCGGCTGGACCTTCAATCAGTGTCGCCTGACGACCGCCGTGTTTTATCTTGCGATGATAAGCCTGCTGACAGCGGCTTAAATCCTGCCCAAGCCGTTGCGCCAGTTCACGGACTGCCGATCCGGAGGTATCAAAGTCTGGTCGGATTTTTTCGCTGACTGTACTGAAGGTCTGCTGCATTTCCTGCAGGGTCTTGTTATGAACTCTGTCGCTCAGGGTGTTCTCCGGTTCGTAGCGGGCAGCAAACCAGATTTCCAGTGCTGACAGGGCGTCCTGATGTGTTTCGGTGATTTCAGGGCCCAGTACATCCCGAAAACTAAGTTGTATCAAACTGTTTATTTGCTCACAGGTCACACTGCCGCAAGCGGGCTGGGCACGATCCAGATACCAGCCCACCCAACTGCAGATGTCCGTTAAATCCCTGGGGGTAAACTCATGCTCTGGCAGCAGCTCCTGATAATGTTGCCAGAGTGTCATCACACTTTTGGAGGCACTGTGTGCAATGTCGTTTATTTGCTGCTCCGTCAGATGCTCTTGTAAATGCCTGACCAGAGCCGGTTCTACCACCCTGTCCCGAAGGAATGCCTGGTCCAGGCGAGGGTAGTAAGCCCTGGGCAGTTTCTCTTTCAGGGCCGGGTCCATTTGGCGCCCGGCATAATGATCGGGGTTGCCGGTGAGAATCACCCGGTGTTTCAGGCTGACCTTGACAGGATGACCATTCACATAGATGCAGGGTTGTGGTTCCCATAAGCCGTTCAATGACGCCAGTAATCCGGCTTGGGCCAGGTTGGCTTCATCCAGAACCAGGGTAATGTACTCTCCGTCTTTGTCGGATTCGGTTTTGGCCCATTTCATCAACGCCCGGTTTTGCGGTGTCATAGAACGGTCGCCGTCGGCGTGTTGTTGCCATTGCCAGCGTTTCATCAGGGTCTGTTCACTGTCTGAAGGTCCAAGGGAAATGACTGAAGCTTGTCCTGAAGCCCTGGCCATTTTGGCAGAAAAGTAACTTTTCCCGGTGCCGGTTTCTCCCTGCAGGAACAGAACGGGAGAGTCCGTTAGCCGGTCATAGAGTCGGGACAATCGACGGCTTTCGCGATCCTTTTGACTTATCTCGCCGTGATAAAGATCCCGGGCCAGTGCTGACAAAGGCATATTAGCGGAACCCGGCCATGCCATTGATTCAGCCAGTCGATGTTGAATGCGTTCAATGCGTTCTGCCTCAGAATTCGCTGTTCTGGCAATATGAAAACAATCGCTGGCCAGAGATTGAATGGCATCGGATCGGGTCTGCCCCAGCGGCAAAGATAACTGCCAGTCAGAAGCCAGTGCATCCTGCAAACGTTTAATCTGTCTTGATGGCCTGATGGCTAACGGTGGATATTGTTTCGCTGCCTCCGGATCGACTTTCAACTGACACGCCATGGCCTGTCGATGTTCTTCAGGCCCATGGGCCACGATCAGGGCACAGAGCCTGTCCAGAACTTCTTCCAGATCCCATTTCAGAGATGAACTTTGATAAGACAGTTGTGATTGTTTAAAGACGTTCGGGTCAAAGGCTCTGATCAGGGGCCACAGGTTCTCTTTCACAAACTCTCTGTCTAGCCGCGGGGCACTGTTGATGACCTTATGTAACTGATCCGGATCTACCCAGGCATTGTGATCCTTATCCGTCGTCTTATCCGGTAACAAGTGCCAACAAGCCACTTTCATAAAATCACGCACGGACGGATGCTGTCGGGTGCCATGGGTGATAACGCTGTTGATGGCCTTGCGCCAGTGGCGGGGCAGGAACTCTGGGGACTGGTCAGCTTGTTGTGCCCGCCGGGCAGCCAGTATCAGGTTATTCAATAACCCTTCGGTTATTTCAGGCAAAGGGTTACACAGGTGGTCGGGTACGGTTTTAAAGGCTTCGTAAAGTTCATTAAGTGCTTGTTCAGGCAGTTCAGTCCGGGGGATCTCATACCTGGAGGCATTGATATCCCAGAGATCGACCTCGGGACAGGGTTTACCCGTGGCAAGCATCGAGTTCAACACAGAAGAGGGGCTTTTTGTGGACTCAGGCCAGAGCAGTGTGACACGAGCTTGTGGGTAAGCCTGTAATTGACCATTCACCAACACAGGCTGTCCTGCAACCAGAGGTTCCAGCAGTTGCTGAAGCGCTGGATTACGCTCAAGCCCCAGAAATACCACTGGCTTGCCAGCGGTCAACGCCTCCTGTAACTTACTCTGGCGTCGTCCAAAATACGCCTTTTGTTCCGAGGTGATATGGATATTATCAAATAGCTGGCTGAAGCTGGTCTGATCATTGACCTGAATGACCAGAGGTGTTTGCGGCTGTTGATTGATCCAGTGTCTGACCTGGGCATGTTGCTGATAAGTGACGGTGTCAATGGCAGCCTGATCGCTGACTTTTTTCGGTAACCCGGGCAAAGGGTGCCCATCGTGTTCTGTCAATCCCAGGGCTTTTGGTTGTCCTTTTGCATGAGCCACCTGAAGTCGGGGCTTCAGGCCAGTGGTTTCGCGAATAGTCTGCAGCGAGCCCAGCAAACGAAACCAGTTTTCCTCATTGAGGGGAGACGTAACGGTGACGGCGCCTCCCGCCTGAACCTGTGCCAACAGACAGTGGTTGGGGACTGCATAGCCTTCCGGGGCAATGGCAATCGGGCTCAGCCATTCCCTGATAGTACTCTCGTTAATGATGATGGGATTTTGGGGTGGTTGCTCTTGATCAAGTCCTTCGTCGTCTTGTTTGTCACCTTGTTTTTCTAAAGAGCAGGACAGGTTTTGAAACAGTGAACGAAGCTCGTCATTCCCTACCGGCATCTGATAAAACTGAACATTGTCGGGTAACCGACAGACCTTGCCATTGCTCTCAAAGCATTGCTGCGCCAGCATTTGTCGAATCGTCTGTTCAAAGGCCAGATCCTGCCAGTTGGCCCCTTTCAGAATCACCCGTTGTCCGGCCTTCAATAACTCAAGCCTGCCAGGGAGGTGCTGGATTCGGCCCTGTTTATCTACACCAGGGCCACCCAGCAGCAACTGTCGCCAGTGACTGTGCAAGTGACAGTCAATAACAACGGTATTGTCATCATCCATGGCGCTTTCAGTGGAGAGTTCCGCCAATACCGGAGGCACCTGGTTGATGTCCATTGCCGGAGCATTGCCGCTCTGTGCGTCGAACTGCCAGGTATTGCCCGGTCGATTAATTCGCCGCCAGAAATCAGCACCGGGTGCGTCGGCCCCCGGTGCGTCTTCACGCTGGCCAACCGATGCCAGCTGGTCAGGGTCTGCCAGCACCAGCAGAGCAACGTGTTCGCCCAGAGAGCGTTTCTGCTGGCTGACTTTGTCGTACAGAGAGGGGTTATTCGGGTCCAGCAGATCGTTAAATTTTGGCAGATCCTCGCTGGAGAGTTTTCGGATATCCAGCACCAGAGTCATGGGCTGTGAACCTTCAAACAGCTTGCCCGAACCCAGGGTGTGGCGACCGTCGTCGGAAATGCTCAAGCGGGTCACCAGGTTAGCCTGTGACAGGTCATCGGGGTGGGAAATAAGGGTGACATCCCGATGTTCATCGCAAGTCTGGGCAACCAGAAGCTTTCGAAGCTCATCATCACTGGTGACAAAACGAAAATCGAAGGCATGAGGGGCCTTATGGAGTAAGGAATCCATTGAGGCCAGGGTTCTGGTTTTGTCAGGAAAGTTTACCGAAGGTGATGATTCATTGACTGTGGAAGCGATACCAGAGCATGCCTTTGTAATCTTTGATGGTAAACCCTGCTTTGCTCTACTGACTGGCATTGCGCTATCAGGCACGTCACTGACAGGCACGTCACTAAGTGAAACGGGGTTGTTTTTTTCCACACCCATACGACTATCCATAGCTAATCTCCCTACTGCCATCTGAAGGATTAAATTGAAACTGTTTAATTATTTGACCGTCAGATAGTACGAAAGTTCATTTTTTACAGTTAGCCGTAACGATTGGCATCATTGGTCGCTAAAAACTCATCATGACCAAAGGGCTATCAGCTCTTCAATGCGTCATAAATCGAGTTCAAATTGACGCTGTTCAAAAACTCTTCGGCGATGATTGTCAGCTCGACGGATTTCAGCACCAGAGCATCGCTGGCATTGTACGCACGCCGTAAGTGGGCATCTTCAACAGATCCCTGGAACTCGTAAGAGCTACGAATCCAGGACATCATGGCATACAGCTCTCCTGGTGAGGATGGATCGTGAGCGCCATGGTGGTTGCTGCTTTTATAAGGCCCGATGACAGCGTCAGCCCAACAATACTTTAAGTAACCGCCTTTCGAGTTTGCCAGTCCATACAGGTAATAACTGAAGGCCTGCTGAATGGCCTGAGTGCATTTGTTTTTTAAATCACTTTCCAGGCTTCGCTCCTCATCTGACGGCTCCAGGTCGTCCGGGCTGTTGGCAATAATTCGCTGCAACAGGGCTTCGACCTTTTTATCCAACACTGTGTCGTCCCAGGAAGGTTGCCCGAGGATAATCACCGGACGGTGGTTCGCCTTGAACGAGCTTAACTGCTCAAACGCGGGATCATGTACCAACATTCGTTCTATATTCGGAATGCCCTCAGGTTGGTCTGTCCAGGATTTTTGCAAAGACAAGCTGGCAATTTTACTTTGCAGGAATGGCGAAACCCCGTCATGACTATGAGTGACCAGCAAGGCATACTTTTTCTTTGTTTGGAAGTAGCTATATTGGAACTCCCAGATATGGCTATTTTTTTCCCTGGAGAATGATCCCTTATACCACTGTTTCAGACAACGGCTGGCATCAGCCTTCAGTTCATCGACGCTTTCCAGACGCAGCAATAGCTGATGATGTTCAACTGTCTTCTTACTTTGGTATTCTTCTAATGGCAATAGATTCAGCCAACCCGATTTCAGGGCTTCACTGGCAAATTGAATAACCGAACGTTTAGTCAAGTCACTGCCGTTGAGTATTTTCACTATTGAATTCAACCAGGCGAGCGGGTCTGCTCCGCCATGAACAATCATTTTTAAATAGAGTGATTTAAGTTGATCAGAAACCTGATCCTCATCACTGTTGGACAATATTTGCATGACGGCTTCAGACATCGGATTAATTTTTCGGACACTTATATCACCGATCAATGCCTGTTCGGCATAGTCCGATTCTTCTGTCTCCAGCGACTCCAGGATTGAGACGCCCATGGAAAAGCCGACCAAATCTTTTTTCCCCCAAAGTCTCACTACCATGTTGAAAAGTGTCAAATCGGCTTCTGACAATGCAGTGTTTGTCTCAAGGGCTTTTTTCAGCTCCTCCAGGCTTATTCCCAGGGCTTTAGCCATAGCCTCCTGTTGTGCTAAATCGGCTCCTTCCAGGAGATCCCTGATCTTCTTTGACTTGCTGCCGGAACCGCTGATCCGCCTGGTGAGCTGGAAGTCAGACCGGATTTCTGTTGCCTCAACAGGCGCTCCGCCCAAATCCACTGACTCCCAGGTTTGACCTCTATCCATGGAACACTCTGCAAAGATGTGGGTATTGTTAGCAATTAGCCGACATGGAATCTCAAAATAACGGCAAAGAGCAACAAAAACAGGAGCACGATGACGACAGCTCCCCTGCCGTTGTGTTACCAGGAATTGAAACAAATTTTTATTACGCTCGGGCATATCACTACCGGAAAACCCCTGGCAATAGTCCTTGATTGCCTTAATGCGCTGCCTGGTGTTTTTAGCGTCTTTTATTATCTGCAAAGGCTCTTGTACTTCGGTTGGTTGCAGGTCAATTCCCGTAAATACTTTTTCCAGTACTGCCTCTATACCTTCTGAACAGCGGGCGTCAAACCGTGTTGATTGTGCGGGTCGGACTTTTTCAGCAAGTGTTTTTTTAGCCGCTTCTCCGTGTTCTACGACATAAGCAAATTGAATAGTCTGGTTAGCTTTGGCCTCTGCAACATAGAGTGTATGAAGCCCGCTATAGCGGTCCCTGATCAGGGTAAATGGCAATTCTGGTTTTATGCGCAGGGCCACGATTCGGTCGTCAGGCTTCAGGCCGGGCAACGCATATCGACAAGTGTCCGATGGCTGTTCAAAGGTCGCCAGCGTCTGATCGCTGGCTAATGTCACTTCCTGGTCAGGTTCTGGTAACCGACCCGGTATAAGGACTTCGGCTCCCTGCATGTGTCGATCATTAATCTCGATCCATTTGATATCGCCCTCAGCAGATACAAAAATATCTCTTGCCCACCACCGATACAGGCCGGAAAAAAAGTCCTTAATGTCAAAAATTATATAATCCTTGATTTTTTGCTGACTCTCGTTCCCGTAGTCCGTCATGCGGTCCAATAATGGAGCCTCTTTCTCGAGGTCTTCCGGATTGTATTTTTCAGGGGCCTTATCACTGTCAATAGTCAATGCTTCGTAAACAGACTGTGGCTCAGGGTTGCTGCTTTGATCCAATGCCGACGCCGGTTTCTCCCGGACTTTTGGCATGTCTTGTGGTGTTTCGTTAACAAAATCATCTACCAGATGTTTCGGGAGATCACTGATCTGATGCCAGAACAGAGGCCAGCATTGTGCACCATCGAGGCTCCATGCACTGATTCGCCGATCAGCCTCACGAAAATAAGGCTGGTTAGCTGATAAGCTCAGCGTCAGTGTCTGTTCTTTTGTCAGGGAAAATACGCTATCAGCGTGCACGCCGGTCTGGCCAAACTTATGGCTAAACCAGCTTTGCTGCCAGTGTCGGTAAAGTGTCTGGGTGAGTAAGTCGTCCGAGTCATAGGGCTTCATTGGAAGGCCTGATGACCGCCACTTTGCCTGAGCCAGGCTCTTGATGATTTCCGTTCTGGCTTCCTTTTCATCCAGCTGAGTGTTAACACAGATTTCATGTTTTTTTTCATCAACACTGCTGAGATGACTGCTTCGTATCAACCATGGACGATCAATGTCCGGTACCGTTTCATTGAACCATTGGCAAAGTCCAGAATTAAATTCACATTTCCCCATGGCAAGAGCCGAAGACCCAGGCAGTTCCTCCAGCGACAGGTTGGCGGCCATCAGGTAAAGCCGGTAGTGTTGAGCGAGGCATTGATGAAGTGCTTTATCATTAAAGTTGCTTGCTCTGAAGACAGCCCTGGTGACATTCTGAAGATCAAGGCTGGTGGGCTGCAACGGCAGGTTTTTGCGTTGCAGGTAAGCCCTTAAAAGACAATGTTTTTCTGTTAGCTTTTTAGCGACTAATGTCCATTCCGGGGATTCTGGCAACACTTTTTCGGCAATGGTCTGTAACTCTGCCGGGTTGTACTGCCGGATGGGCAAATGTCGAAAACGCCCTTTCAGCGCCGGTGATAAGGGTTTTCGCCCGCTGTACTCAGGCGGGTTGATGGTGGCAAACAGGTGGAAGCCCGGGTGGGCGTCACCGGCCAGAATATCGTTTAACTCACCTTCCAGGTGCTGGCTGTCGATCAGGTTCATTTCCGAAATCACCAGGATGCCGCCTTCTACTTTTGCTTTCTGGATCGCTTCACACACTCTGTCCCAGGAACAATCACAGGCATTCAGGAGATAGACTTCCGGCATGGACTCTCCCCGTCGCTTAACCTCCTGCCTGACACTTTCAATCACCAGATTCAGCGTGACATCCTTACCCCGTCCGGCCGGGCCTGCAATCAGTGTTGCCTGACGGCCGTCGTGTTTTCTGCCGAGGTGATAAGCCTGCTGACAGCGGCTTAAATCCTGTCCAAGCCGTTGCACCAGTTCACAGACTGCCGATCCGGAGGTATCGAAGTCTGGTCGGATTTTTTCGGTGATTGTTCTGAAGGTCTGCTGTATATCCTGCAGGGTGTAGTTATAAACTTTGTTGCTCAGGGTATTGTTCGGGCTGTAACGGGCAGCAAACCAGATTTCCAGTGCTGACAGAGCATCCTGATGAGTTTCGGTGATTTCAGGTCCCAGCACATCGCGAAAACTTTGCCCGATCAGACCGTGCATTTGCTCAGGAGTAACACTGCCAACTGCGGGCCGCGCACGATCCAGATACCAACCCACCCAACTGCAGATATCGGTTAAATCCCTGGGGGTAAACTCATGGTCTGGCAACAGCTCCTGATAATATTGCCACAGCACCATCACACTCTCGGTGGCACTCTGCGCAATCGTGTTTATTTGAGAATCTGGCAGATGCCTTTGTAACTGATTGACCAGAGCCGGTTCCACTACTCTGTCCCGAAGGAAAGCCTGGTTCAGACGGGGGTAATAAGCTCTGGGGAGTTTCTCTTTCAGGGCCGGGTCCATTTGGCGCCCGGCGTAATGATCCGGGTTGCCGGTGAGAATCACCCGGTGTTTTGCGCTGACTTTGACAGGATGACCATTCACATAGATGCAGGGTTCCGGTTCCCACAGGCCGTTCAATGACGCCAGTAATCCGGCTTTGGCCAAATTAGCCTCATCCAGCAACAGGGTGATGTATTCTCCATCTTTGTCGGATTTGGTATTGGCCCATGCCATCAGCGCCCGGTTTTGCTGTGCCATAGAGCGGTCGCCATCGGCATGCTCTTGCCATTGCCAGCGTTTCATCAGGGTCTGTTCGCTGTCGGAAGGTCCAAGGGAAAGCACTGCCGCCTGTCCTGAAGCCTTCGCCATTCTGGCGGAAAAGTAACTTTTCCCGGTGCCGGTTTCCCCCTGCAGGAATATAACGGGAGAGTCCGTAAGCCGGTCATGGAGTCGGGATAATCGACGGTTTTCACGATCTCTCTGGCTTATCTCACCGTGATAAAGGTCCCGGGCCAGTGCTGACAAAGGATTATCAGCGGAACCTGTCCATTGCAGTGATTCAGGCAGACGATTTTTTATCTCTTCAATACCTGCTGCCTCAGAATTCGCGGTTCTGGCAATATGAAAACAATCGCTGGCCAGAGCCTGAATTGCATCGGATCGGATCTGACCAGACGCAAGGTTTAACTGCCATCCGGAAGCCAGCGCATCTTGCAAACGTTTAATCTGTCCTGATGGCCTGATAGTTAGCGTTTGCCGGGTCTCTGCTGCCGGATCGACCTGCAACTGGCAGGCCATTGCTCCTCGTTGTGCTTCAGACGTATGGGCCAGAATCAGGGCACAGAGCCGGTCCAGAACTTCTTCTACATCCCATTCCGGACATGAACTTTGATAGTAGAGTTTTGCTTGCTTAAAGACTTTCGGGTCAGAGGCTCTGGCCAGTGGCCACAGGTTCTGCTTCACAAACTCTCTGTTTAACTGGGGGGCACTATTGATGATTTTATTTAACTGGTCCGGATCTACCGAGGCCGTTTGATCCTCATCCGGCTTCCCATGAGCATCTGGCATCTTATCCGGTAACAAGTGCCAACAAACCACTTTCATAAAATCACGGACGGACGGATTCTGCCGGGTGCCATGGGTGATGACACTATTGATGGCCTTGCGCCAGTGGCGGGGCAGGAACTCTGGGGACTGGTCAACCTGCTGTGCCCGCCGGGCCGCCAGTGTCAGGTTATTCAATAACCCTTCGGTTATTTCAGGCAAAGGGTTACACAGGTGGGCAGGTACGGTTTTAAAGGCTTCGTAAAGTTTATTAAGTGCTTCTTCTGGCAGTACAGTCCGGGGAATATCATATCTGGAGGCATTGATATCCCAGAGATCGACCTCGGGACAGGGTTTACCCGTGGCAAGCATCAAGCTCAATACTGAAGAGGGGCTTTTTGCTGACTCAGGCCAGAGCAGTGTGACACGAGCTTGTGGGTAGTTCTGTAATTGACCATTCACTAACAGAGGCTGTCCCACAACCAGAGGTTCCAGCAGTTGCTGAAGCGATGGATTACGCTCGAGTCCCAGAAATACCACTGGCTTGCCAGCGGTCAATGCCTCCTGCAACTTACTCTGGCGTCGTCCAAAATACGCCTTTTGTTCCGAGGTGATATGGATATTATCAAATAGCTGGCTGAAGCCGGTCTGTTCATTGACCTGAATGACCAGAGGTGTTTGCGGCTGCTGATTGATCCAGTGACTGGCCTGGGCATTTTGCTGATAAGTGACGGTATCAATGGCAGCCTGAGCGCTGACTTTTTTCGGTAACTGAAAGCGCCCGGGCAAAGGGTGCTCAACGTTTTCTGTCAATCCCAGGGCTTCCGGCTGCCGTCTTGAATGAGCCACCTGAAGCCGGGGCTGCAGGCCAGTGGTTTCCCGAATAGTCTGCAGCGAGCCCAGCAAACGAAACCAGTTTTCCTCGTTCAGGGGAGACGTAACGGTGACGGCACCGCCCGCCCGAACCTGTTCCAACAGACAGCTGTTAGGGACTGCATAGCCTTCCGGGGTGATGGCAATCGGGCTCAGCCATTCCCTGATAGTACTCTCGTTAATGATGATCGGATTTTGTGGTGGTTGCTCTTGATCAAGTCCTTTGTCGTCTTGTTTGTCACCTTGTTTTTCCAAAGAGCAGGACAGGCTTTGGAACAGTGAACAAAGCTCGTCATTCCCTACCGGCATCTGATAAAACTGAACATTGTCGGGTAACTGACAGACCTTGCCATTGCTCTCAAAACACTGCTGCGCCAGTATTTGCCGAATCGTCTGTTCAAACGCCAGATCCTGCCAGTTGGCCCCTTTCACAATCACCCGTTGTCCGGCCCTCAATAACTCAAGCCTGCCGGGGAGGTGCTGGATTCGTCCCTGTTTATCTACGCCGGGGCCACCCAGCAGCAACGGTCGCCAGTGACTGTGCAAGTGACAGTCAATAACAACGGTATTGTCATCATCCATGGCGCTTTCAGCGGAGAGTTCCGCCAATACCGGAGGCACCTCGTCGGCGTCCATTGCCGTAGCATTGCCGCTCTGTGCGTCGAACTGCCAGGTATTGCCCGGTCGATTAATTCGCCGCCAGAAATCAGCACCAGGTACGTCTTCACGCTGGCCAACCGATGCCAGCTGTTCAGGGTCTGCCACCACCAGAAGAGCAACATGTTCGCCCAGAGAGCGTTTCTGCTGGCTGACTTTGTCGTACAGACAGGGGTTATCCGGGTCCAGCAGATCGTTGAATTTCGGCAGATCCTCGCTGGTGAGCTTTCGGATATCCAGCACCAGGGTCAAGGGCTGCGAACCTTCAAACAGCTTGCCCGAACCCAGCGTGTGGCGACCGTCGCCGGAGATGCTCAAGCGGGTCACCAGGTTAGCCTGTGACAGGTCATCGGGGTGGGAAATAAGGGTGACATCCCGATGTTCAACGCAGGTCCGGGCAACCAGAAGCTGTCGAATCTCATCATCACTGGCGACAAAACGAAAATCGAAGGAGCGAGGAGCCTTTTGGAGCGGGGAATCCGTTGAGGATACGGTTCTCACCTGATGAGGCGACAAAATCAGTGGTGACGGTACCTTGAGCTTGGCAGTGACATCAGAGCAGACTCCTGCAATCTTCGATCTTGGTGCATCCCGCTTTGCTTTCTTGGCCGGTACGCTAGAGTCAAGAAAGGTTTTTTTTATGTCAGTACCATCAATCCGACCGTCCATAGTCAATATCTCTCCTGCCATCTGTATGACTGTATTGAAATGGTTTAATCATTTGACCTTCAGACAGGAAGAAAGTTCGATTTCAATGGTTACCCGTAACCATTTAAGGGAATTGCGATCTCGAAAAACTTAAAATGATCAAGCTATCAACGTGTATCTAATGAGTTATAAAGCGAATTCAAATTCATGCTGTTCAAAAACTCTTTGGCAATTTTTGTCAGTTCATCGTTTTTGAGCACCAGAGCGTCGGTGGCGTTGAGTGCCTGCCGTAAGCAGGCATCCTTAAGAGAATTCTGAAACGGTAACAAACCATAAATATTACACATCATGGCAAACAGCTCTTTTGCTGAAGATGGATCATGAGCGCCATAGTAGTCTGGATCCACGGAGTCCCCGAGGTAAGCGTTGGCCCAACAATAGGTTAAACGACCGCCTTTCGGGCATGTCATTTCATACAGGTAAAGAGTGTATGCCTGATGAATCTTTTGCTGGCATTTGTCTGTTAAATTATTCAAGAGAGTTTGCTCCTCAGATAATAACTCAAGAGACTTGAGAATGAGTTCGTACCTGCCTTTAATCTCGTGCTTTTTTATTTCATATTCTTTTCTCTGATCCTGACATGGCTCAGCTGAATCCATTTCACTGTCTCTATCGGGACAGGAACTATCCAATGCGTCCAGCTCATGCTGGATTTGTCTTGTTATTGCCTCATACTGATTAACTTTTTCCAACAACGGCTTCAAGTCTGGGTTGTTCTCAGCTAACAGGGCTTGGATCTTTTTTACAATCGCTGTTTTGCTCCAGGAAGGTTGCCCTATGATAATCACCGGACGGAGGTTCTCCTTGCCTTGGATTAACTGCGCATACGCGGGCTGGTGCATCAGCATTCGTGTTATATCCGGAGTGCCCTCAGGTACATGGGTCCAGGCGGTCTGTAAAGATGGATTGGCCATTTTACGTTCAAGAAATGGTGAAAACCCACCATAATAATGACCGACGGACAAGTCATATTTTTCACTCAGGGAGTCTTGATAAGATTTATAAGAAGACCGCCATGCCTGACTATTTTCTTCGCCGCACAAAAATGCCTTATACCACTTTTTCAGACAATGGGCGGCTTTAACCTTCAGTCCATCGACGCCTTCCAGACACAACAATAGTTCGTGATGTTCATGAGCCTCCTTACAATAGTCCATGCCAATCGGCCCTGGATCCAGCCAACCCGAGTACAGAGCTTCGCGAGCAAAGTGAATAACCGAAGGTTTGCTCAGGTCGCTGTGTTTCAGTATGTCAATCATTGAACTTAACCACTGCTGAGGGCTTGCTCCGCCCCGGATAATCATTTTTGAGTGCAATGACTTGAGTGGTTCAATGACCTGGTCTTTGTCACTGTTGGACAAGATTTGTTTGACCGCCTCCGACATCGGTTTGTGGGGATGCCCTGCTGCATCATAAACATCACCGACCAATTGCTTCTCGAAATAGCCCAGTTCCTCTGTCTCCAATAAGACGGCGACACCCATGGAAAAACCGGTTAAATCTTTTGCTTCCCAAAGTTTCCTTACTGTTTTGAAGATATCTGGAAGTGTCTCTGACAAGGCACTGCCTGCTTCAGGGGGTTCGTTCGTTCCCTCAGAGCTGTCAGCGCAGTCCTCAGCCAGAGCCTGCTGTTGTGTTGAATCAGCAATTTTCAGGTGATCTCTGATCTTCCCGGACTTAGTGCTGGAGCCACTGACCTTCCTGTTGGGCTGGAAGTCAGGTTTGATTTCTGTTCGCTTTACAGGGGCACCGCCCAAATCCACGGATTTCCAAGTTTGACCTCCATCTTCCGAATACTCAGCAAAGATGTGTATGAGGCTCTCAATTTGTCGACTGGAAATCCCGAAATAGCGACAAAAAGCAACAAAAACAGGCACACGATGACGACAGCTACCTTGCCGCTCTGTTACCAGGAATTCAAAGAAATTCTTACCGCTCGCTGGTTGACCAGCACCGGAAAACTGTTTGCAATAGTTCGTGATCGCCTTGATTCGTTGCTTTGTATTTTTAGCCTTTATTATTGCCTTTAAAGATACCTTTAATTCGGTTGGGTGTTCTTCGATGGACGCAAACACTTTGTCCAGTACTGTTTTTATACCTTCTGAACAGCGGGTATCAACAGGCATTGATGGTTCTGGTCGTTCTCCTGTAGCAGGTGTTTCTCTGCTCGTTTTTCCGGGTTCTACGACATAAGCACAAAGAATACTCTGTTTGGCGTTGGCCTCCGGAATAGTCAGTGTGTGAAGTCCGGTATATGGATCCCTGACCAGTGTAAAGGCCAAATCGGGTTTGCTACGCAAGGCCACAATATAATCGTCAGGCGTCAGGCTGGGTAATGCATATTGACCATTTTTTGATCGCATATTCAGGGTCGCCAGCGTTTGATACCTGGTTAATTTCACTTCCTGACCATACTCCGGCAACCGTGCAGGCGTGAGGAGTTCGACTCTCTGAGTGTCCTGATCACTCATGTCGATCAGTTCGACGTCACCCTCAGCAGTGACATTAATATCCCTTGCCCACACGCGATACATATTGGAAGGATGTCGGCTATTAAAGATTTTATAATCGATAACTTTTGGCTTCTGCCGGTCCTCATAATTCGTGTTCTGGTCCAGGGTCGAAGTCTGTTTCTTGCCGACTTTTGGGATGTCTTTTTCAGAATGGTCAAGCCAATGGCCTGGCTGACCCATTATCTGATGCGCAAACCCGGGCCACAATTGAATGGCATTGGAGTTCCATGCGCTTATACGCTGTTCAGCTTCCTGAAGAAAAGGCTGGAAAGCGGGTAATTTCAGCGTTTGTTGCTCTTCTTCCGGCATCGGAAATACGCTATTAGCATCTACGCCTGTCCGCTCAAACTCGCGCTTAAACCAGTGTTGCTGGCAGTGTCGGTAAAGTGCCCGGGTGAGAATATCGTTGGACTTATCCGGTTTCAGGGAAAGGCCTGATGCCTGCCACCGGGTCTGAGCCATCATCCTGATGATTTCCGTCCTGATTTCGTCTTCAGTCAGATCAGCATTAATAAGAATTTCATGGCGTTGTTCATCCATACTGTTGTAGTCACCAAGGCGTATCAACCATGGACGACCAATGTCTGATACCGTTCGATTAAACCAATGGCACAGTTCAGGGTCAAAGGTTCCCCGGCTTGCGGCAGGGGCCGATGATCCGGGCAATTCCTCCAGCGATATGCTGGCGGCCATCAGATAAAGCCGGTAGTGCTGATTGAAGCATTGATGCAGTCCGTTGTCGGAAAAATCGGCCCCTCTGAGAACAGCTCTGGCGACATTCTGTAAATCGAGGCCGGTAGGCTGCAATGGCAGGTTTTTCTGTTGCAGGTAAGCCCTTAAAAGACAATGTTTTTCTGTTAGCTTTTTAGCGACAAATTTTCCTCGAGAGGAATCTGGCAACACTTTCCCGGCAATAGTCTGCAATTCAGTCGGGTTATACTGCCGGATGGGCAAATGTCGAAAACGCCCTTTCAGCGCTGGCGATAAGGGTTTTCGCCCGCTGTACTCAGGTGGGTTGATGGTGGCGAAGAGATGGAAACCCGAATGAGCGTCACCGGCCAGAATATCGTTTAACTCACCTTCCAGATGCTGGCTGTCGATCAGATTCATTTCCGAAATCACCACGATGCCGCCATCGACTTTTGCCTTCCGGATCACTTCACACACTTTGTCCCAGGAACAATCACAGGCATTCAGGTAAAAGACTTCCGGCATGGATTCTTGCCGTTGCTTTGCCTGCTGTCTGACACTTTCAATCATCAGATTCAGCGTGGCATCCTTACCCCGGCCAGCCGGGCCTGCAATCAGTGTTGCCTGACGACCGCCGTGTTTCCTGCCGAGGTGATAAGCCTGCTGACAGCGGCTTAAATCCTGCCCAAGCTGTTGCACCAGTTCACTGACTGCCGATCCGGAGGTATCAAACTCAGGTCGGTTTCTTTCAGTGAATTGCATGAAGGGCTGCTGTATATCCTTCAGGTTCAGTGTACGAACTTTGTCGCTCAGGGTGTTATCCAGTTGGTAACGGGCAGCAAACCAGATTTCCAGTGCCAGCAGGGCATCCTGACAAGTCTCAGCGATTTCGGGACCCAGAAGATCCCGAAAGCTCTGCCGGATCAAACTGTTTATTTGCTTACAGGTAACAGGGTCAACCGTGGGCAGCGCACGATCCAGATACCAACCCACCCAGCTGCAGATATCCGTTAAATCCCTGGGCGTGAACTCATGCTCGGGTAACAGTTCCTGATAATATTGCCAGAGAGCCATTATGCTCTCGGTGGCACTGTGTACAATGTCGTTTATTTCAGTCTCAGGCAGATGCCGTTGTAACTGATTGACCAGAGCCGGTTCCACTACTCTGTCCCGAAGGAAAGCCTGGTCTAACCGAGGGTAGTAAGCCCTTGGCAGTTTCTCTTTCAGGGCCGGGTCTATTCGCCGCCCGGCGTAATGATCCGGATTACCGGTGAGAATCACCCGGTGTTTTGGGCTGACCTTGACAGGATGACCATTCACATAAATGCAGGGTTGCGGTTCCCATAAGCCGTTCAATGATGCCAGCAATCCGGCTTTGGCCAGATTGGCTTCATCCAACACCAGAGTTATGTATTCTTCGTCTTTGTCGGATTCGGTCCTGGCCCATTCCATCAGCGCCCGGTTTTGCTGCACCATAGAGCGGTCACCATCGATGTGTTGTTGCCACTGCCAGCGTTTCATCAGGGTCTGTTCGCTGTCGGAAGGTCCCAGGGAAATGACTGAAGCCTGTCCTGAAGCCCTGGCCATTTTGGCGGAAAAGTAACTTTTCCCGGTGCCCGTTTCTCCCTGCAGAAATATAACGGGAGAGTCCGCAAATCGTTCATGGAGTCGCGACAATCGACGACTTTCACGATCCTTCTGGCTTATCTCGCCGTGATAAAGATCCCGGGCCAGCGCTGACAAGGGCTTATTGGTGGAGCCCGTCCATCTCAGTGATTCAGCCAGTCGATGTTCTATGCGTTCAATGCCTGCTGCGGCAGAATTCGCTGCTCTGGCCCTGTGAAAACAATCGCTGGCCAGTGCCTGAATGGCATCGGATCGGGTCTGCCCCAGTGGCAAAGGTAACTGCCAGCCAGAAGCCAGTGCATCCTGCAAACGTTTAATCTGTCTTGAAGGCCTGATGGCTAAGGATTCACAAAGCTCTGCCGCCGGATCGACCTGCAACTGATACGCCATTGCATTTTGCTGTTCTTCAGGCGCCTGGGCCACGATTATGGCACAGAGCCTGTCCAGAATTTCTACTCCACCCTCCAGTGACAATGGACTTTCATAGGACAGTCTTAATCCTTCAAATTCGGTGTCCCTGAATACTGCCGGATCAAAGGCTCTGGCCAGTTGCCACAGGTTCTGGATCACAAACTCTCTATCCAACCGCGGGGCACTATTGATGATGGCAGTTAACCGATCCGGATCGACCGAGATGGTTTGATTCTCATCCGGCGTCTTATCCGGTAACAAGTGCCAGCAAGCCACTTTCATAAAATCACGCACGGGCGTGTTCTGCCGGGCGCCATGGGTGATGACGCTATTGATGGCCTTGCGCCAGTGGCAGGGCAGGAGCCGTTGGGAGTGGTCAACCTGCTGTGCCCGCCGGGCAGCCAGTATCAGGTTATTCAGCAAGCCTTCGGTCCTTTCAGGCAGAGGGTTACAAAGGCCATCAGGTATGGTTTTAAATGCTTTGTAAAGCTCATTAAGCGCTTGTTCTGGTAGCTCAGTCCGGGAGATTTTATGCCTGAGGGTATTGATAACCCAGATATCGATCTCAGGACATGGCTTACCCCTGATGACCATCGAATGAAGTATTGAAGATGCGCTTTTTGCGGACTCAGGCCAGAGTATTTTGATATCAGCCTGTGGATAGGCCTGCAACTGGCCATTCACCAACAGAGGTTGCCCAACCATCAGGGGTTCCAGAAGCTGCTGAAGCCTTGGATTTGTCTCCAGCCCCCGGAATACCACCAGCTTGCCGGCGGTTAATGCTTCCTGCAAAGCACTCCGACGATGTCCGAAATGGGCCTTTTGTTCCGAGGTGATATGGATATTATCAAATAGCTGGCTGAAGCCGGTCTGTTCATTGACCTGAATGACCAGAGGTGCTTGCGGGTGATGATTGATCCAATAACTTGCCTGGGCATGTTGCTGGTATGTCAGTGTATTCAAGGCAGCGTTATCTCTGACTTTTTTCTGTAGCAGAGGGCTTCCGGACAGAGGTTGCTCATCGTTTTCAGGCAATCCCAGGGCCTTCGGCTGCGGTCCTGAATCAGCTACCTGAAGTCGGGGCTTCAGTCCGGTTGTCTGGTGAATAGTCTGCAGTGAATCCAGCAAACAAAACCAATGTGCCTGGGTAAGGGGAGACGTCACGATGACTGCACCACCAGCCCGAACCTGTTCCAACAGACAGGTATTTGCAGCTGCATAGCCTTCCGGGCTGATGGCCATCGGGCTCAGCCATTCCCTGATATTACCTTGATTGATAGTGATCGGGAGTCGTGCAGTGAAGGCTCTATTTTTATTGGAGTTGGTCAGGCTCTGAAACAGTAAACGCAGCTCGTCCTTCCCTACCGGCATCTGATAAAACTGAATATCGTCGGGTAACTCGCAGGTCTTGCCGTTGCTCTCAAAGCACTGTTGCGCCAGTATTTGTCGCATCGTTTGTTCAAAGGTCAGATCTCCCCAGTTGGCCCCTTTCAGAATCACCCGTTGCCCTGCTTTCAATAGCTCCAGCCTGCCGGGGATATGCTGGATTCGCCCCTTTTTATCGATTCCGGGACCGCCCAGCAGCAACTGTCGCCAGTGACTGTGCAAGTGACAGTTAATAACAATGGTATTGTCGTTTATAGTGCTTTCTGGACAAGGAAATTCAGGTAATAACGGGGGAACTTCGTTGATTTTCATCGATGGGTCATTGCCGGTCTGAGCGAACTGCCAGGTATTGCCTGGTCGATTAATTCGCCGCCAGAAATCAGTTCCTGGTGCCTCATGATCGCTGCCAACCATTGCCAACTGTGCCGGGTCTGCCAGGACCAATAGAGAAACATGCTCACCCAGAGGGCGTTTTTTCTGGCTGACTCTGTCGTACAGACAGGGGTTATCCGGGTCCAGCAGATCGTTAAATTTTGGCAGTTCATCACTGGTGAGTTTTCGGATATCCAGCACCAGGGTTAATGGTTGCGAACCTTCAAACAGTTTGCCCGGATAAAGCGCTTGGCGACCCTCTTCGGAAATGCTCAACCGGCTCATCAGGTTAGCCTGTGAGAGGTCATCGGGATGGGAAATAAGAGTGACATCCCGATGTTTATCGCCGGTCCGGGCAACCAAAAGCTGTCGAACCTCATCATCACTGGCGACAAAACGAAAATCGAAGGCATTAGGGGCCTTGGGGAGTGAGGATTTCGTTGAGGAAACGGTTCTCACAGGGTCAGGTGACTTAATCCGGGGTGACGATATATTGAGTTTGGTAATGACATCAGAGCAGATCTCGACATCATTTGCCGGTAATACCAGCTTTGGTTTTTTGGCTGGTACGATATTGTCAGACGCGCCACTATCAAGAACCGATTTGTTTATTTCCCTGATCCGACCATCCACTATCAATCTCCTTTCCTGATGCCCCTTGAAGGATTGCATTGAAACTGATTAATTGTTTGACCTTAGGATGAGATTAAAGTTCCATTTTAACTGTTACCCCTCTGTAGGCTTGTCCAGCCTGCTGTTCGGCTGCACTGTATCAGGTGCTCAGTTAATGTTTCACGTTGGGTTATTCGGGAAGCCCGTAGAGTCTTTAGGCCTGTGCGGCACTAAAGGGTCGTCATTCCCGGAAGGAAGTCGTCATTCCCGCGAAGGAAGTCGTCATTCCCGCGAAGGAAGTCGTCATTCCCGCGAAGGAAGTCGTCATTCCCGCGAAGGCGGGAATCCAGCGCCAACAGTGGGACTATGCCTTCTCGGGGATGACAAGGCCAGGGGGGCACCGGGCAGTATGGTTCTGGTGGTGAGTCTGTGTGGATTCCCGCCTTCGAGGCTGTCGCAAAACTCCAACAACTCGTTCCTATGCTCTGAGGTCGTCATTCCCGCGAAGGCGGGAATCCAGCGCCAACGGTGGATCTATGCCTTCTCGGGGATGACAAGGCCAGGGGGGGGCACCGGGCAGTATGGTTCTGGTGGTGAGTCAGTGTGGATTCCCGCCTTCGCGGGAATGACGAGAATGAAGCTGGGAAGGACGTGAATGAAGCCGGGAATCATTCAGCTTGAGTTAATAAGCTTGCAGTAATACTTGCTGGCGAGTAACTACTGACCCTTTTATATCAAGATTCGTTACGAAATTGTCCCCTACAGAGCCTTGACCATTAAAGGAAGTTACCGACCTTGAAAAACTCAACATGACCAAACGGTTATCAGGCATCCAAAGCGTCACAAAGCGAACTCAAATTCAGGCTGTTTAAAAACTCTTCGACAATTTTTGTCAGCTCATTGGTTTTCAGAATCAGAGCGTCACTGGCGTGATATGTCTGCCGCAGGTAGTCATCCTTAATAGCTTCCTGCGACCAGTCAGAGCTCTTGATTAAAGACATCATGGCATACAGTTCTCCTGGTGAGGATGGAGCATGAGCACCACAGTGGTCATCATCGTCTTCCGCCAGGATGAAAGCATCGGCCCAACAATAGGTTAAGCCCCCACCTTTCGAATGTGTCATTTCATACAAGTAATAAATGAAGGCCTGTTGAATCGCTTTCTGGCATTGGTCTTTTAAGTCGGACACCAGAACTTTGTCCCTGGATGGTACCTCAAGGGACTTCAGGGTCGATTGGTACTTACTGATGATATCAAGCCTTTCTTGCTCACTATCTGCTGCTATCAGAGCATTAATGTATGGTTGTTTCATTGCCTCAGATTGATTTGTTTTTTCCGATATCTGCTGCAAGTACGGGTTGTTCTCAAGTTTCCGTTGAAACAGGGCTTCGGCCTTTTCATTATTTACTTTGCTGTTCAGGGAAATTTGCCCCAGGATAATCACCGGTCGGTGGTTCCCCTTGCCCGAGTTTAACTGCACAAAGGCAGGGTGGTGCAACAGCAGTCGTTCTATATTCGGAACGCCTTCGGGTTTGTCCGTCCAGGCCATCTCGACGGATGGACTGGCCATTATATTTTTAAGGAATGACGAATGTCCGTTATGAGGATCAGTGATGAAGAAGGCATTCTCTTTTCTCTGCTGAAAGATTTCATAAGCCGATTGCCATTGCTGGTTTTTTTCCCCGGACATGACTAGCTGGTACCACTTTTTCAGGCAATGAGCGGCTTTAATGTTCAGTTCATCGACCTCTTCCAGACGCATCAAAAGTTTATGATGTTCAACGGCCGCTATAGTATATTTGCTATAGGTCGGCACTGGATCCAGCCAACCCGATTCCAGAGCCTCACGGGCAAAGTGAATAACCGAAGGACGGGTCAAATCACTGTTTGCCAATACGTCCACTATTGAACACAACCACTGGTCAGGGCTTGTTCCGGCCTGATCGATCATTTTTGAATGGAGTGACTTGAGTAGTTCAGTGACCTGATCTTCATCACTGTTGGACAATATTGGTTTGAGTGCCTCCGACATTGGTTTATAGGGGGGTCTCCCGCCGCCAATCACTTTACCGACCAATGCCTTATCGTCCTCGCTTAATACTTCTGTCTCCAGCGACTGCAAGATTGAGACGCCCATGGCAAAACCGGTTAACTCTTTTTCCTCCCAGAGGTTCTTTACTATTTCGAAAGTACTCAGATTTTTTTTTGGCAAGGCACAGTCTGTCTCAAGGGTTTTGTTCAGTTCTTTGAGGCTTATACCATAGGCTTTGGCCAGAGTTTGTTGTTGTGCTAAATCAGCGTCTTTCAGGACATTCTTCAGGAGATCCCTGGTCTTCTTCAACTCAGTGCCAGAACCACTGAGCCGACGGGTGAGCTGGAATGCAGGTGTGTGTTTTGTTGTATCGGCAGGCGCCCCGCCCAAGTCCACTGACTCCCAGGTTTGGCCTTGATCCGGGGAATACTCCGCAAAGGAGTGGAGAAAATTAGAAATTGCTCGACATGGAATGCCAAAATAACGACAAAAAGCCATAAAAACAGGCACACGATGACGACAGCTCCCTTGCCGCTGTGTGACGAGGAAGTGAAAGAAATTTTTATTGCGCTCTGCTGGTATGGCAACACCGGAGAACCCTCGGCAATAGTCCCTGATTGCCTCAATGCGTTGCGTCGTGTTTTTAGCACTTTTTATTCTACGCAATGGCTCCTGCACTTCGTGTGGTTGTTCTTTAATGTTCGTGAGCACTTCCTTCAGTACTGTTTTCATATCTTTTGAACAGCGAGCGTCAAAACGTGTTGACTGAGCTGGTTGGACTTCTTCAGCAGGTTTTTTTTTGCCCTCTTTTCCGGACTCTACGACATAAGCAAATTTAATACTCTGATTGGCTCTGTCATCTTGAACAGACACTGTATGAAGCCCGGTATAGCGATCCCTGAGCAGAACAAATGACAATCTGGATTCCATTCGCAAGGCTACGATATAGTCGTTGACCGTGAGGCTGGGCAGGGCATACAGGCCATTTCTTGGTGTCACCACCAGGGTCGCCAGTGTTTGATCGCTAGCTAATGTTACTTCCTGGTCATCCTCTGGCAACCGGGCAGGTATGAGAACTTCGACCCCCTGTACGTGTTTATGATTAATAATGATCTGTTCGATATTGCCTTCGGGAGAGATATAAATATCCCTTGCCAACCAGCGGTAATTCCGGGAAGGAAAATTCTCCTTATCAAAAACTCTATAGTCGTGAAAGTGTCGCTTCTCATGGTTCTCATAGTCTGTTTTCCAGTCCAATGCCTTGGCCGGTTCTGTCTTATGGTTCTTTCTCTGAGCCAATACTGATGCCTGTTTCTCGTGGACTTGTGGCAGGGATTGCCCGGAAGCCTTATTACCAACAACAGCTGAGGTTTTGTTAATATAATCGCTAACAAAATGGTTCAGCAGATCCCTGATCTGATGCCAGAATTCAGGCCAACACCGAACGTCATCGCTTTTCCACCCCCTTATCCGCTGATCAGCCTCCTGAAGATAAGGCTGGTTAATTGATATTTTCAGCGTTTGTATCTCTTCTTCGGTCAGGGAAAATACGCCACTGGCTTCCACACCCATCTGGCCAAACACACGATCAAACCAGCATTGTTGCCAGTGTCGGTAAAGTGCCCGGGTGAGAATATCGTCCGACTTATCGGGGTTCAGGGAAAGACCCGATGCCTGCCACTTTGCCTGGGCCACCATCCTGATTATTTCCGTTTTGGCTTCCTCTTCAATCAGATCAGTGTCGATATGAATTTCATGTTTTTTTTCATCAACACTGTTGCGATCACTGCTTCTTATCAACCATGGACGACTAATACCAGGTACCACCTGGTTGAACCATTGGCAAAGCCCGGAATCAATTGTGCCTTTACTCATGGCAAGAGCCGATGACTCTGGCAGTTCCTCCAGCGATAGTTTGGCGGTCATCAGATAAAGCCGGTAGTGCTGAGTAAGATATTGATGAATGGCTTTTTCGGTAAAATTGCCCCCTCTGTTGATAGCTCTGGCAACATTCTGTAAATCAAGGCTGGTGGGCTGCAATGGCAGGTTTTTCCGTTGCAGGTAAGCCCTTAAACGACAATGTTTTTCAGTCAACATTTTAGCCACGGTTTTTCCCTGCTCGTTTTCTGGCAAGACTTTCCCGGCAATGGTCTGCAATTCGGTCGGGCTATACTGCCGGATCGGCACATGTCGAAAGCGTCCTTTCAGTGCCGGTGATAAGGGTTTTCGCCCGCTGTACTCAGGCGGGTTGATGGTGGCAAACAGGTGGAAGCCCGGGTGGGCGTCACCGGCCAGAATATCGTTTAACTCACCTTCCAGGTGCTGGCTGTCGATCAGATTCATTTCTGAAATGATTACGATGCCGCCATCGACTTTTGCCTTCTGGATCGCTTCACACACTGTGTCCCAGGAACAATCACAGGCGTTCATGGGAAAGACCTTTGGCATGGTTTCTCCCCGTTCTTCAACTTGCTGTTTGACACTTTTGATCAGCAGGTTCAGCGTTGCATCCTTACCCCGTCCGGCCGGGCCTTCAATAAGTGTTGCCTGACGACCGCCGTGTTTTATCTTGCGATGATAAGCCTGCTGACAGCGGCTTAAATCCTGTGCCAGCTGTTGCACCAGCTCAATGATTGCCGATCCGGAGGTATCAAACTCGGGTCGGATTTCTTTGGTGAATGCTTCGAAGTCCCGCTGAATATCTGGCAGGGTGTGGTTATGAACTTTGTCGCGCAGGGTGTTGTCCAGTTTGTAACGGGCAGCAAACCAGATTTCCAGTGCTGAAAGGGCATCCTGTTGAGTTTCGGTGATTTCGGGACCCAACACATCCCGGAAACTTTGCTGGATCAGACTGTTCACTTGCTCACAGCTAACACTGTCGCCTTTGGACAACGCACGATCGAGATACCAGCCCACCCAACTGCAGATGTCGGTTAAATCCCTGGGGGTAAACTCATGCCCGGGCAACAGCTCCTGATAATATTGGCACAGTGCCATCACACTTTTGGTGGCCCTGTGTGCAATGTCGTTTATTTGATGCCGTTGTAAATGATTGAGCAAAGCGGGTTCCACTACTCTGTCTCGAAGGAAAGCCTGATCCAGACGTGGGTAGTAAGCCCTCGGCAGTTTCTCTTTCAGGGCCGGGTCCATTTGGCGCCCGGCGTAATGATCGGGGTTACCGGTGAGAATCACCCGGTGTTTTTCGCTGACCTTGACAGGATGACCATTCACGTAAATGCAGGGTTGCGGTTCCCATAAGCCGTTCAATGATGCCAGCAATCCGGCTTGGGTCAGGTTGGCTTCATCCAGAACCAGGGTAATGTATTCAGCGTCTTTGTCGGATTCGGTACTGGCCCATTCCATCAACGCCTGGTTTTGCTGCACCATAGAGCGGTCGCCGTCGGCGTGTTCTTGCCACTGCCAGCGTTTCATCAGGGTTTGTTCGCTGTCGGAAGGTCCAAGGGAAATGACAGAAGCTTGTCCTGAAGCCCTGGCCATTTTGGCAGAAAAGTAACTTTTCCCGGTGCCGGTTTCTCCCTGCAGGAAGATAACGGGAGAGTCCGTAAGCCGGTCATGGAGTCGGGATAATCGACGACTTTCACGATCTTTCTGACTCATCTCGCCATGATAAAGATCCCGGGCCAGTGCTGACAAAGGCATATCAGCAGAACTCTGCCACTCCAGTGATTCAGAGAGTCGATGTTTTATACGTTCAATGCCTTCTGACTTGGAATTCACTGTTCTGGCCCTGTGAAAACAATCGCTGGCCAGCGCCTGAATGGCATCGGATCGGGTCTGCCCCGGTGGCAGAGGTAAATGCCAGTCAGAAGCCAGTGCGTCTTGCAAACGCCTAATCCGTCCTGTTGGCTTGATGGCTAACGATTGATAGAGCTCTGCTGCCGCCAGATCGACTTTCAATTGATACGCCAGAGCATCTCGTTGTTCTTCAGGCCCATGGATCACGATTATGGCGCAGAGTCTGTCCATAACGTCTTTTTTCCCCTGTTTTGGAAACGGACTTTCATAGGACAGTTGTAATTCGGCATCTTTAAACACGGCCGGGTCAAAGGCTCGGGCCAGTGGCCAGAGGTTCTGCCTGACAAACTTTCTATCCAGTCGCGGGGCGCTATTGATGATCGCCGCTAACTGATCCGGGTCTACCGAGGCGGCTTGATCCTCATCCGGCGTCTTATCCGGTAACAGGTGCCAACAAGCTACTTTCATAAAATCCCGCACTGAAGGATGCTGCCGGGTGCCATGGGTGATGACGCTATTGATGGCCTTGCGCCAGTGGCGGGGCAGGAGCTGCAGGGAGTGGTCAACCTGTTGTGCCCGGCGGGCAGCCATTATCAGGTTATTCAGCAAACCTGCGGTTATTTCAGGCAGAGGGCTACAAAGGTGGGCAGGTACGGTTTTAAACGCTTTGTAAAGCTGTTTAAGCGCTTGTTCTGGCAACTTAGTCCGGGCGATATCATACTTGCGGGCGTTGATATCCCAGAGATCGACCTCAGGACACGGCTCACCTGTGGTGACCGTCGCATGAAATATTGAAGAGGGGCTTTTCACAGACTCAGGCCAGAGTATTGTCACACGAGCTTTTGGATAGTCTTGCAACTGGCCATTCACCAACAGAGGTTGCCCAACCATCAGGGGTTCCAGAAGCTGCTGAAGCGTTGGATTATTTTCCAGTCCCAGCAATACCACAGGCTTGCCAGCGGTTAATGCCTCCTGCAACTTAGTCTGACGGTGTCCAAAATGGGCCTTTTGTTCCGAGGTGATATGGATATTATCAAATAGCTGGCTGAAGCTGGTCTGTTCATTGACCTGAATGACCAGAGGTGGTTCCGGCTGCTTATTGATCCAATGGCTGGCTTGGGCAGATTGCTGATAAGTGAGGGTACTGAACGCGATCTGATCTTTGTTTTTTTCCTCTGGACACGACAGAGAGACCTCGTCGTTTTCTGTCAATCCCAGGACTTTCGGCTGACGTTTTGAATCAGTCACTTGAAGTCGGGGCTCCAGGCCGGTGGTCTCGCGAATAGTCTGCAGTGAACCCAGCAAACGAAACCAGAGTGCCTCAGTGAGGGGAGACGTTACGGTGACTGCTCCCCCTGCCCGAATCTGTTCCAACAGGCAGGTGTTAGGGATTGCATAGCCTTCCGGGGTAATGGCAATCGGGCTCAGCCATTGGGCAATGTTACTCTGGTTAATGATGACAGAGTTACGTGATGCGTGCTCTTTGTCATGAGAACGGGACAGACTTTGAAACAGTAAATGAAGCTCGTTATTCCCTACCGGCATCTGATAAAACTGAACATTGTCGGGTAACGGACAGATCTTGCCATTGCTCTCAAAACACTTCTGCGCCAGCATCTGTCGAAGCGTCTGTTCAAAGGCCAGATCTTCCCAGTTGGCTCCTTTCAGAATCACCCGTTGTCCGGCCCTTAATGATTCAAGCCTGCCGGGGATGTGCTGGATTCGCCCCTGTTTATCCACTCCGGGTCCACCCAGCAGTAACTGTCGCCAGTGACTGTGCAGGTGGCAGTCAATTAAAACGGTATTGTCGTCTTCCGTAGCACTTTCGGCATTGGTGAATTCAGGCAATAAGGGGGTAACCTTGTTGATCTCCAGCGATGGGTTATTGCCGGTCTGAGTGTCGAATTGCCAGGTATTGTCCGGTCGATTAATTCGTCGCCAGAAATCAGCACCCGGAGCGCCGACCGCCGGTGCGTCACCGCGCCTGACAACCGATGCCAGCTGTGCGGGGTCTGCCACGACCAGCAGAGAAACATGCTCACCCAGAGGGCGTTTCTCCCGGTTGACTTTGTCGTACAGACAGGGGTTATCCGGGTCCAGCAGATCGTTAAATTTGGGCAGTTCATCACCGCTGAGTTTTCGGATATCCATCACCAAGGTCTGTGGCGTTGAACCTTCAAAGAGCTTGCCTGAACGCAGAGCGTGGCGACCCTCTTCGGAAATGCTCAACCGGGTCACCAGATTAGCCTGTGAGAGGTCATCGGGGTGGGAAATAAGGGTGACATCCCGATTCTTATCGCTGGTCTGAACCACTAAAAGCTGTCGAACTTCATCATCACTGGCGACAAAACGAAAATCGAAGGCATAAGCGGTCTCTGGGAGCGAGGAATCTGTTGCGGAAACGATTCTTGCTTTGTCAGGAAAGGTTGTCGAAGGTGATGATTTATTGAGTTTGTAGTTGATACCAGGGCTGACCTTTGTAATCCTTAACGGTAAATTCTGTTCTGCTCTCCTGGCTGGCTCGACACTCTTTTCGCCGCTCTCTTCGCCGCTCTCAGACACGGCAATATCAAGAAAAGAGTTGTTGTCAATTTTTTCACCAATACGACCATCCATAGCCAATCTCCCAACTAGCATCTGAAGAACTGAATTGAAGTAGTTTGGTGGTTTGACCTTTAGACAATACGAAAGTTCATTTTTGACAGTCAGCTGTGATCATTGGAGGCAATCACCGATCTCGAAAAACTCATCATGACCAGATTACTCTCAGGTTTCCAACGCGTGAGAAAGTGAAACCAAATCCAGGCTTTTCAAAAACTCTTCGGCAATGGTTGTCAGCTCATCGGATTTGAGCACCAGTGCGTTATCGGCGTTGAGTGCCTGCCGTAAATAGTCATCCTTTAGAAAGTCCACAAACAATCTGGATGGAGAGTCCATAAGCAATTTAGAGCCCTGAGTTTCAGACATCATGACATACAGCTCTTCTGGTGAGGATGGATCATGAGCACCATAGGAGTATCTCTCGTTGCAACATTTGATGTAAGCATCGGCCCAACAATAGGTTAAGCAGCCGCCTTTTGAGTGTGTCAATTGATACAGATAATGACTGAAGGCCTTCTGAATCAAATCCTCGAATTTTTTTGTTAAAAGCAGCGGGTCTACGTCTACTCTCCCATTACGTTCCAAAATGACCGCATATTGAATTTGCAAGAGATCTCCGACCTTTTTGTTAATAGATGTGAACTCCCAGGAAGGTGCCCCCAGGATAATCACCGGACGGTGGTTCCCCCTGCCAGAGATTGACCTCGGAAAAGCGGGCTGGTGCGACAGCATTCGTTCTATATTGGGGATGCCTTCAGGTTCGTCCGTCCAGGCGTTCTTTAAGAGTCGATTGGTAATTTCATATTCAAGGAATGATGAAAACCCATCATAACAATGATCGACGAACGAGGTACCTTCTCTCCGTTGGAAGTCTTCATAAGTTTGGAAGTCTTCATAAGCTTTCTGCCATAACTGACTATTTTTTTCCCTGAAGAACAACTGCTTATACCACTTTTTCAGGCAATGAGTGGCTTCAACCCTGAGCTCATCGACGCTTTTCAGACGCACCAATAGCCTATGATGTTTATCGGCTTTTTCTATATATTTCTCATCGTTCAGGATTGGATCCAGCCAACCCAATTTCAGGACTTCAAGGGCAAAGCGAATAACCGATGGCTTGGTCAGGTCACTGTCTTTCAGTATTTCTCTCATTGAAGAAAACCAATCGTGAGCCCTCAGGTCGCCCTGATTAATTATTTTTGAATGGAGTAACTTGAGTTGTTCAATGACACGCTGTTTATCATCGCGGTACAATATTATTCGTTTCACTGCCTTCGATATCGGTTTAAGTTGCTCCTCGTAATCGCCCAATGCTTCTTTCCCCAGCGACACGATGATTGAGACGGCCAGGGAAAAACTGATTAAATCTCTTTTCTCCCAAAGGTTCCCGATTATGTTAGAAATAATTAGCTTGGCTTCTGGCAATGCGCGGTTTGTCTCAAGGGCATTGTTCAGTTCCACACGGCTCATATCACAGACTTCAGCCAGAGTTTGCTGTTGAGTCAAATCAGCACCTTTCATGAGATCTTTCAGAAAAGCCTTATGCTTCTTTAACTCAGTGCTGGAATGACTGACATTTGTGGTGGTCTGGCAGACATATTCGATGTCTGTTTTCTCGACGGGTGCCCCGCCGAGATCCACTGACACCCAGGTTTGGCCTTCATCCACGGAATATTCAGCAAAGCTGTGGATAAGGCTATTCACTTGCCGGGATGGAATCCCGAAATAACGACAAAAAGCAACAAAAACAGGCGTACGATGACGGCAGCTCCCTTGCCGTTGTGTTACCAGAAACTTAAAGAAATTCTTATGGCTCGCTGGTCTGGCTTTACCGGAAAACTGTCGGCAATAGTTCGTGATCGCCTCAATTCGTTGCTCTGTGTCTTCGGCGTCTTTTATTTTCTGCAAAGGCACCTGTATTAAGGTCGGTTGTTTTTCAATGGTCTTAAACAGTTTATTCAGTACGGTTTTCATACCTTCTGAACACCGGGCATCAAGGTTTGTTAATCGTTCTGGCCGGGCTTCTTCAGGAAGTGTTTTTCTGCCTGGTTCTCTGCGTTCTACGACATAAACAAAGTCAAGGGCTTGCCCGGCTTCGCCCTCCGGAATCAAAACTATGTGAAGCCCGGTATATCGATCCCTGACCAGCTTAAATGGCAAAAAGGGTTTCATACGCAAGGCGACGATATAGTCGTTAAACGTCAGGCTGGGCAATACAATTAGATGCTCCTTATTCAATAATACCGAAAAGTTTGCCAGCGTTTGATTGCTGGCTAAGGTCACTTCCTGGTCGCACTCTGTAAATGGATCCGGTCTGAGGGTTTCGACACCCTCAATGTATTGAACCTCAAGAAAGGTCAGTTCGACATCACCCCAGGCAGTCACATTGATATCCCGCAGCGCCGAGCGAAACATATGGGAAGACTGGTTTTGCGGTTTAAAAATTTTATAATGTTCAATTTGTGGCAGCTCCAGATTCTCATAGTTCGTTCTTTGGTCCAATACCGCAGGAGAAGACCAGACGCCTGGAGGAGTGCTGCTCACCGGGCCTTTATCGTTCGTTCTCTGTTTCAATGCCTGAGGATCAGGCTGTCTGATGGGAGATGTTTTGCTCGCCAGACCTTTATTGTTCGTTCTCTGTTTCAATGCCTGAGGATCAGGCTGTCTGATGGGAGATGTTTTGCTCACCAGACCTTTATTGTTCTTTCTCTGTTTCAATGCCTGAGGATCAGGCTGTCTGATGGGAGATGTTTTGCTCACCAGATCTTTATTGTTCGTTCTCTGTTTCAATGCCTGAGGATCAGGCTGTCTGATGGGAAGCGTTCTGCTCTCCGGGCCTTTAAGGCTTTTTCTCCATTTTAATAACTTAGCCAGTTTCGAGCGGGCTTTCAGACGGTATTTTTCAGGAGCCTTATCACTGCCAACCGCTAAAGCTTCGTTACTATGATCGTCAACCTGATGGCTCGGCAGATTACTTATCTGATGCCAGAACGCAGGCCACCATTGAACTGCATCGGAGTTCCATGCTTCTATCCGCTGATCAGCTTCCTGAAGATAAGGCTGGGAAGTCGGTAATTTCAGGGTTTGTTGCTGTTCTTCCGTCAGGGGAAATACGCTATTAGCATCCACGACTGTCTCGCAAAACTTATGTGCAAACCAGCGTTGCTGCCAGTGTCGGTAGAGTGCCTGGATGAGTACATCGTCCGACTCATCCGGCTTCAGGGAAAGACCGGATGCCTGCCATTTGGCCTGAGCCATCCTTTTGATGATTTCCGCTTTGACTTCCTCTTTATTCGGACGAGCCTTAACACGAATTTCATGTTTTTTTTCATCAATACTGTCGAGGTTGCTGAGTCGTATCAACCAGGGACGATCAATGTCCGGTACCGTTTTGTTGAACCATTGGCAGAGTCCGGAATCAAGCGTTCCTTTACCCATGTCAAGAGCCGGTGACTCCGACAGTTCCTCCAGCGATAGATTGGCGGCCATCAGGTAAAGCCGGTAGTGCTGATTGAGGCATTGATGTAGTGCTTTTTCGCTAAAATCGCCTCCGCTTTTGACAGCCATGGCGACATTCTGTAAATCGCGACTGGTGGGCTGTAACGGCAGGTCTTTCCGTTGCAGGCAGGCTCTTAAACGGCAATGTTTTTCAGTCAGCCGTTCAGCAACGAATTTCCCTTTTGGGGAGTCTGGCAACACTTTCCCGGCAATGGTCTGCAATTCTGCCGAGTTATACTGGCGGATCGGTAAATGTCGAAAACGTCCTTTGAGCGCCGGTGATAAGGGTTTTCGCCCGCTGTACTCAGGCGGGTTGATGGTGGCAAACAGGTGAAAGCCCGGATGGGCGTCACCGGCCAGAATATCGTTTAACTCACCTTCCAGATGCTGGCTGTCGATCAGATTCATTTCCGAAATCACCACGATGCCGCCATCGACTTTTGCTTTCCGGATCGTTTCACATAGTTGCTCCCAGGAGCAATCACAGGCATTCAGGAGAGAGACCTCTGGCATGGATTCTTGCCGTTGCCTGGCCTGCTGTCTGACACTTTCAATCACCAGGTTCAGCGTGGCATCCTTACCCCTCCCGGCTGGTCCTTCAATCAACGTCGCCTGTCGTCCGCCGTGTTTTCTGTCGTGATGATAAGCCTGCTGACAGCGGCTTAAATCCTGTCCCAGCCGTTGCACCAGTTCAATGACTGCCGAACTGGAGGTATCAAACTCAGGTCGGAATTCTTTGGTGAATGCTTCGAAGTCCCGCTGAATATCTGGCAGGGTGTGGTTATGAACTCTGTCGCGCAGGGTGTTGTCCGGGTGGTAGTGGGCAGCAAACCAGATTTCCAGTGCTGAAAGGGCATCCTGTTGAGTTTCGGTGATTTCGGGACCCAACACATCCCGGAAACTTTGCTGGATCAAACTGTTCACTTGCTCACAGCTGGCGCCATCTCCTTCAGATAACACACGATCCAGATACCAACCCACCCAACTGCAGATATCGGTTAAATCCCTGGGGGTAAACTCATGCTCGGGCAACAGCTCCTGGTAATATTGCCAGAGTGCCATCACACTCTTGCTGGCACTGTGTGCAATGTCGTTTATTTTGTGGCGCTGTAAATGATTGAGCAAAGCGGGTTCCACTACTCTGTCTCGAAGGAAAGCCTGATCCAGACGTGGGTAGTATGCCCTCGGCAGTTTCTCTTTCAGGGCCGGGTCCATTTGGCGCCCGGCGTAATGATCGGGGTTGCCGGTGAGAATCACCCGGTGTTTTGGGCTGACCCTGACAGGATGACCATTCACATAGATGCAGGGTTGCGGTTCCCATAAGCCGTTCAATGACGCCAGCAATCCGGCTTCGGCCAGGTTAGCTTCATCCAGTACCAGGGTAATGTATTCTCCGTCTTTGTCGGATTTGGTATTGGCCCATTCCATCAATGCCCGGTTTTGTTCTGCCATAGAGCGGTCGCCATCGCCGTGTTGTTGCCACTGCCAGCGTTTCATCAGGGTCTGTTCGCTGTCGGAAGGTCCAAGGGAAATAACCAAAGCCTGTCCTGAAGCCTTTGCCATTTTGGCGGAAAAGTAGCTTTTCCCGGTGCCGGTTTCCCCTTCAAGGAATATAACGGGAGAGTCTGTCAGCCGGTCATGGAGCCGGGATAAACGACGGCTTTCACGATCTTCCTGACTCATCTCGCCATGATAAAGATCCCTGGCCAGTGCAGACAGGGGAATATCAGCGGAACCCTGCCATTCCAGTGATTCAGAGAGTCGATGTTGTATACGTTCAATGCCTTCTGCCTCCGCATTCGCTGTTCTGGACATGTGAAAACAATCGCTGGCCAGCGCGTGAATGGCATCGGATCGGGTCTGCCCCGATGGCAGAAGTAACTGCCAGCCAGAAGCCAGTGCATCTTGCAAACGTTTAATCTGTCTGCCTGGTCTGATGGCTAAGGATTGCCAGGGTTCCGCTTTCACAAGATCGACTTTCAACTGATACGCTAAGGCATCTCGTTTGTGCTCAGGCCCATGGGCCACGATTATGGTACAGAGCCTGTTCAGACTCTCTGTTGCACCCCTTTGTCGAAATGGATTTTCATAGGTAAGTTGTAATTCTTTAAATCCAGTGTCCTTAAATACTGCCGGGTCAAAGGCTCGGGCCAGTGGCCACAGGTTCTGCCAGACAAACTTTCTATCCAGTCGCGGGGCGCTATTGATGATCGCAGCTAACTGATCCGGGTCTACCGAGGCAGCTTGATCCTCATCCGGCGTCTTATCCGGTAACAGGTGCCAACAAGCTACTTTCATAAAATCCCGCACTGAAGGATGCTGCCGGGTGCCATGGGTGATGACGCTATTGATGGCCTTGCGCCAGTGGCGGGGCAGGAGCTGCATGGAGTGGTCAGCCTGTTGTGCCCGGCGGGCAGCCATTATCAGGTTATTCAGCAAACCTGCGGTTATTTCAGGCAGAGGGCTACAAAGGTGGGCAGGTACGGTTTTAAACGCTTTGTAAAGCTGTTTAAGCGCTTGTTCTGGCAGCTTAGTCCGGGCGATATCATACTTGCGGGCGTTGATATCCCAGAGATCGACCTCAGGACACGGCTCACCCGTGGCGACCGTCGCATGAAATATTGAAGAGGGGCTTTTCACAAACTCAGGCCAGAGTATTGTCACACGAGCTTTTGGATAGTCTTGCAACTGGCCATTCACCAACAGAGGTTGCCCAACCATCAGGGGTTCCAGAAGCTGCTGAAGCGTTGGATTGTTTTCCAGTCCCAGCAATATCACTGGCTTGCCAGCGGTTAATACCTCCTGCAACTTAGTCTGACGGTGTCCAAAATGGGCCTTTTGTTCCGAGGTGATATGGATATTATCGAATAACTGGCTGAAGCTGGTCTGTTCATTGACCTGAATGACCAGAGGTGAATCCGGCTGCTTATTGATCCAATGGCTGGCCTGGGCAGGTTGCTGATAAGTGACGGTCCTCACCGGGGCATGATCTCTGGTTTTTTCCTTTGGGCAGGACAGAGAAACTTCATCGTTTTCTGTCAATCCCAGGACTTTCGGCTGACGTTTTGAATCAGCCACCTGAAGTCGGGGCTCCAGGCCAGTCATCTCACGAAGGGTTTGCAATGAACCCAGCAAGCGAAACCAGAGTGCCTCAGTGAGGGGAGACGTTACGGTGACTGCTCCCCCTGCCCGAACCTGTTCCAACAGACAGGTGTTAGGGATTGCATAGCCTTCCGGGGTAATGGCAATCGGGCTCAGCCATTGGGCAATGTTACTCTGGTTAATGATGACAGGGTTACGTGATGCGTGCTCTTTGTCATGAGAACGGGACAGACTTTGAAACAGTGAATGAAGCTCGTTATTCCCCACCGGCATCTGATAAAACTGAACATTGTCGGGTAACGGACAGATCTTGCCATTGCTCTCAAAACACTTCTGCGCCAGCATCTGTCGAAGCGTCTGTTCAAAGGCCAGATCTTCCCAGTTGGCTCCTTTCAGAATGACCCGTTGTCCGGCCTTCAATGATTCAAGCCTGCCGGGGAGGTGCTGGATTCGCCCCTGTTTATCCACTCCGGGTCCACCCAGCAGTAACTGTCGCCAGTGACTGTGCAGGTGGCAGTCAATTAAAACGGTGTTGTCGTCTTCCGTAGTACTTTTGGCACGGGTGAATTCAGGCACTACTGGCGGAACCTCGGCGATGATCATTGATGAGTCATTGCCGGTCTGAGCGTCGAACTGCCAAGTATTGTCCGGTCGATTAATCCGTCGCCAGAAATCAGGACCGGCGGCAACTTCACGCTGGCCAACCGATGCCAGCTGTTTAGGGGCTGCCACGACGAATAGAGAAACATGCTCACCCAGAGGGCGTTTCTTCTGGCTGACTTTGTCGTACAGGCAGGGGTTATCCGGGTCCAGCAGATCGTTAAATCTGGGCAGTTCATCACCGGTGAGTTTTCGGATATCCATCACCAGGGTCAGTGGCTTTGAACTTTCAAAGAGCTTGCCTGAACGCAGAGTGTGGCGACCCTCTTTGGAAATGCTCAACCGGGTCACCAGATTAGCCTGTGAGAGGTCATCAGGGTGGGAAATAACAGTGACATCCCGACGTTCATCGGCGGTCTGGGTAGATAAAAGCTGACGAACTTCATCATCACTGGCGACAAAACGGAAATCGAAGGCATGAGGGGTCTTTTGGAGTGATGAATCTATTGGGGATACGATTCTCGCTCTGTCAGGCAGGGTCCTCGGAGGAAAGGGTTTATTGAGTTTGGGAGTTACGACAGAACAGGTTTTTGTTTTCTTTGACGATGAATCCAGCTCTGCTTTCCTGGCTGGCACGCCGCTCTCCACGGCAGTGTTTTCACCACTCTCAGACACGGCAAAACCAGGAACAGGGTTATTGTCTATTTTCTCACCAATACGACCATCCATAGTCAATCTCCCAACTGCCATCCGAAGAGCTGAATTGAAGCTGTTTAATTATTTGACCTTTAGATACTACGAAAGTTCATTTTTGACAGTCAGCCGTGACCCTTGAAGGCAATGACCGATCTCGAAAAATTCATCATGACCGGACTGCTATCAGGTTTCCAAATCGTTCTATCAGGTTTCCAACAGGTTACAAAGCGAAAACAAATCCACACTGCGCAAAAACTCTTCGGCAATGGTTGTCAGCTCACTGGGTCTGAGCACCAGTGCGTTATCGGCGTTGAGTGCCTGCCGCAGGTAGTCATCATTCAGAGAGTTCTCAAGGGAATCAAAGCTCTGAATTTCGGACATCATGGCATAGAGTTCTTCTGGTGAGGATGGGTCATGAGCACCATAGGACTGTCGCTCGTAGTACGATTCGAAGGAAGCATCGGCCCAACAATAGGTTAAGCAGCCGCCATTTGTGTTTGTCAATTTACACAGATAATGACTGAAGGCCTGCTGAATCGCCAGCTCGGATTGGCGGTATAAAGAATGCCTAAGAGCTCTCCAATTTGTTTCCGAAATGTCCCTGTCCCTGTCCGTGATTTTTTGTTTAAGCATGAATTCGGCATGTGTATGAATCGATGTGCGATCCCAGGAAGGTTTCCCCAGGATAATCACCGGACGGTGGTTCCCCCTGCCTGAGGTTAACCTCGGAAAAGCGGGCTGCTGCGCCAGCATTCGTTCTATATTGGGAATGCCCTCAGGTGCGTCCGTCCAGGCGTTCTGTAGGAGTTGATTGGTCATTTCATATTCAAGGAATGATGAAAAGCCATCATAACAATGATCGACGAACGAGGTACCTTCTCTCTGTTGGAAGTCTTCATAAGCTTTCTGCCATAACTGACTATTTTTTTCCCTGAAAAATAACTGCTTATACCACTTTTTCAGGCAATGCGTGGCTTCAACCTTGAGTTCATCGACGCTTTTCAGACGCACCAACAGGTTATGATGTTGGGTGGATATAGCAGAGTGCTCACCGGCCAGCATTGGGTCCAGCCAACCCAATTTCAGGACTTCAAGGGCAAAGCGAATAACCGGTGGCTTGGTCAGGTCACTGGCTTTCGGTATTTCTACCATTGAATTAAACCAATTTAGAGCGCCCAGCTCGCCCTGATTAATTATTTTTGGATGGAGTAACTTGAGTTGTTCAATGACCTGCCCTTCATCACCGTCGTACAATATTCCTCTCACCGCCTCCGATATTTTTTTAAGTTGCCCTCGGCAATCGTCCAATGCTTCTTTCCCCGGCGACACGATTATTGAGACAGCCAGGGAAAAACTGATTAAATCTCTTTGTTCCCAAAGGTTCCTGATTATGTTGGAAATAATTAGTCTGGTTTCTGGCAATGCGCTGTTTTTATCAAGGGCTTTGTTCAGTTCCTCGAGGCTCATATGACAGGCTTTAGCCAGAGTTTGCCGTTGTGACAAATCAGCACCTTTTAAGAGATCTTTCAGGAAAGCCTTATGCTTCTTTAACTCAGTGCTGGTACTACTGATATTTGTATTCGGCTGGACGTCAGGTTTGAACTCTATTCTGTTGCCGGGCGCCCCGCCCAGATCCACTGACACCCAGGTTTGGCCTTCATCAACGGAATATTCAGCAAAGGCGTGGATTTGGCTATTCACTTGCCGGGATGGAATCCCGAAATAACGACAAAAAGCAACAAAAACAGGCGCACGATGACGGCATCTCCCCTGCCGTTGTGTTACCAGAAATTTAAAGAAATTCTCATGTCTCGAGGGTTTAGCCTTACCGGAAAACTGTCGGCAATACTCCGTGATCGCCTCAATTCGTTGCTCAGTGTTTTTGGCGTCTTTTATTTTCCGCAAAGGCTCCTGTATTTCTGCCGGTTGTTCTTCAATGGTCATAAACATTTTGCCCAGTACGGCTTTCATACCTTCTGAACACCGGGCATCAAGTTGTGTTGATCGTTCTGGTCGGGCTGATTGCGGAGCTGTTTTTCTGCCCGGTTTTCTGGTTTCTACGACATAATTAAATTCAATTCTCTGGCAGGTTTTGGCCTCTGGAATCAGCACTATGTGAAGCCCGGTATAGCGATCCCTGAACAGGGTGTATGGCAAATCGGGTGTTATACGCAGGGCAACGACATAGTCGTTAAACGTCAGGCTGGGCAATATGTATTGATTTTTTTTCGATTCTCTCACAATGAATGCCATCGTCTGATCGCTAGCCAGTGTCAGTCTCTGGCCCCACCCCAAACAGTCCGGTGTGAGGATTTCGAACCCCTCAATGTATTGCTTGTCAAGAAAGGCCTTTTCGACATAACCCTTGGCAGTCACATCAATATTCAATACTTCCCAGCGATGCATAAGGGAAGGATACTTTTGTGTATCAAAAACGTTATAGTCTTTAACTTCTGGCAGCTTCAGGTTCTCATAATTCGTTGCCCGGTCTAATACCAGAAGATCAGACTGATCGATGGGAGACGTTCTGTTCAGCGGGCCCTTATCGATCGTTCTCCGGTCCAATGTCTGATGATCAGGCTGGCTGACAGGAGATGTTCTACTCACAGGGCCTTTATTGTTCGCTCTCTGTTCTAATGCCTGATGGTCAGGTCGGTTGCCGGAAGGCGTTTTGCTCACCGGGCCTTTATGGCTTTTTCGCCATTTCAATGCCTTAGCCAGCTTCGAGCGGACTTTCGGACGGTATTTTTCAGGAGCGTTATTATTACCAACCGCTAAAGCTTCGTTACTATGATCGTCAACCTGATGGCTCGGCAGATTACTTGTCTGATGGCTCGTCAGATTACTTATCTGATGCCAGAACGCAGGCCATAATTGAATTGTGTCAGAGTTCCATGCCTCTATCCGCTGATCCGCCTCTCGAAGATAAGGCTGGGAAGCCGGTAATTTCAACGTTTCTTCCTGTGCTTCCGTCAGTGGAAATACGCTATTGGCATCCACGCCCGTCTCGCAAAACTTACGTGCAAACCAGCGTTGCTGCCAGTGTCGGTAGAGTGCCTGGATGAGTACATCGTCCGACTCATCCGGCTTGAGGGAAAGACCGGATGCCTGCCATTTGGCCTGAGCCATCCTTTTGATGATTTCCGCTTTGACTTCCTCTTTATTCGGACGAGCCTTAACACGAATTTCATGGTTTTTTTCATCAATACTGTCGAGGTCACCGGGTCGTATCAACCACGGACGATCAATGTCCGGTACCGTTTTGTTGAACCATTGGCAAAGTCCGGAATCAAGTGCTCCTTTACCCATAACAAGAGTCGATGACTCAGGCAGTTCCTCCAGCGACAGGTTGGCGGCCATCAGGTAAAGCCGGTAGTGCTGATTGAGGCATTGATGAAGTGCTTTTTCGCTAAAATCGCCTCCGCTTTTGACAGCCATGGCGACATTCTGTAAATCGCGACTGGTGGGCTGTAACGGCAGGTCTTTCCGTTGCAGGCAGGCCCTTAAACGACAATGTTTTTCAGTCAGCCGTTCAGCAACGAATTTCCCTTTTGGGGAGTCTGGCAAGACTTTCCCGGCAATGGTCTGCAATTCTGCCGAGTTATACTGGCGGATCGGTAAATGTCGAAAACGTCCTTTGAGCGCCGGTGATAAGGGTTTTCGCCCGCTGTACTCAGGCGGGTTGATGGTGGCAAACAGGTGAAAGCCCGGATGGGCGTCACCGGCCAGAATATCGTTTAACTCACCTTCCAGATGCTGGCTGTCGATCAGATTCATTTCCGAAATCACCACGATGCCGCCATCGACTTTTGCTTTCCGGATCGCTTCACACAGTTGCTCCCAGGAGCAATCACAGGCATTCAGGAGAGAGACCTCTGGCATGGATTCTTGCCGTTGCCTGGCCTGCTGTCTGACACTTTCAATCACCAGGTTCAGCGTGGCATCCTTACCCCTCCCGGCTGGTCCTTCAATCAACGTCGCCTGTCGTCCGCCGTGTTTTCTGTCGTGATGATAAGCCTGCTGACAGCGGCTTAAATCCTGTCCCAGCCGTTGCACCAGTTCAATGACTGCCGATCCGGAGGTATCAAACTCAGGTCGGAATTCTTTGGTTAATGCTTCGAAGTCCCGCTGAATATCTGGCAGGGTGTGGTTATGAACTTTGTCGCGCAGGGTGTGGTCCAGTTTGTAACGGGCAGCAAACCAGATTTCCAGTGCTGAAAGGGCATCCTGTTGAGTTTCGGTGATTTCGGGACCCAACACATCCCGGAAACTTTGCTGGATCAAACTGTTCACTTGCTTACAGCTGGCACTGTCGCCTTTGGATAAGGCACGATCCAGATACCAACCCACCCAACTGCAGATATCGGTTAAATCCCTGGGAGTAAACTCATGCCCGGGCAACAGCTCCTGATAATATTGCCAGAGTGCCATCACACTCTTGCTGGCACTGTGTGCAATGTCGTTTATTTGATGCCGTTGTAAATGATTGAGCAAAGCGGGTTCCACTACTCTGTCTCGAAGGAAAGTCTGATCCAGACGTGGGTAGTATGCCCTCGGCAGTTTCTCTTTCAGGGCCGGGTCCATTTGGCGCCCGGCGTAATGATCGGGGTTGCCGGTGAGAATCACCCGGTGTTTTGGGCTGACCCTGACAGGATGACCATTCACATAAATGCAGGGGTGCGGTTCCCATAAGCCGTTCAATGACGCCAGCAATCCGGCTTCGGCCAGGTTAGCTTCATCCAGTACCAGGATAATGTATTCTCCGTCTTTTTTGTCGGATTTGGTATTGGCCCATTCCATCAATGCCCGGTTTTGTTCCGCCATAGAGCGGTCGCCATCGCCGTGTTGTTGCCACTGCCAGCGTTTCATCAGGGTTTGTTCGCTGTCGGAAGGTCCAAGGGAAATGACTGAAGCTTGTCCCGAAGCCCTGGCCATTTTGGCAGAAAAGTAACTTTTCCCGGTGCCGGTTTCCCCCTCAAGGAATATAGCGGGAGAGTCGGTAAGTCGGTCATGAAGCCGGGATAAACGACGGCTTTCACGATCTTCCTGACTGATCTCGCCATGATAAAGATCCCTGGCCAGTGCAGACAGGGGCTCATCAGCGGAACCCTGCCATTTCAGTGATTCAGACAGCTGATTTTTTATGCGTTCAATGCCTTCTGCCTCAGAACTCGCTGTTCTGGCCCTATGAAAACAATCGCTGGCCAGGCCGTGAATGGCATCGGATCGGGTCTGCCCTGAGTGCAAAGGTAACTGCCAGCCACAAGCCAGTGCATCTTGCAAACGTCTAATCTGTCTTGTTGGCTCGATAGCTAAGGATTGCCAGGGCTTAGTTGCCGCCGGATCGACTGCCAGCTGATAGGCTATAGCATCCCGTTGTTTTTCAGGCGCGTGGGCCAGGATCATGGCACAGAGCCTGTCCATAGCTTCTTTTTCACCTTGCTCTGGAAATGGACTCTCATAGGACAGTTGTAACTCGGTATCTTTAAAAACTGCCGGGTCAAAGGCCCGGGCCAGTGGCCACAGGTTGTGCCTGACAAACTTTCTATCCCATTGCGGGGCGCTACTGAGGATCGCAGCTAACTGATCCGGGTCTACCGAGGCGGCTTGATCCCTGTCCGGCAGCAACTGCCAACAGGCCACTTTCATAAAATCACGCACGGATGGATGCTGCCGGGTGCCATGGGTGATGACGCTATTGATAGCCCTGCGCCAGTGGCAGGGCAGGAGCTGAAGGGAGCGGTCAACCTGCTGTGCCTGTCGGGCAGCCAGTATCAGATTATTCAACAGCCCTTCGGTCATTTCAGGCAGAGGCTTACAAAGGTTGCCAGGTACGGTTTTAAAGGCTTCGTAAAGTGAGTGAAGTGCTTGTTCTGGCAGGTCAGTCCGGGCAATACCATGCTTGCGGGCATTGATTTCCCAGAGATCGACCTCAGGGCACGGCTTACCCCTGGCGACCATCGAATGAAATATTGAAGATGAGCTTTTTGCAGACTCAGGCCAGAGTATTTTGACATGAGCTTTTGGATAGGACTGCAACTGGCCATTCACCAACAGAGGTTGTCCAATAATCAGGGGTTCCAGAAGCTGCTGAAGCGTTGGATTACTCTCCAGCCCCCGGAATACGACCGGCTTGCCAGCGCTTAATGCCTCCTGCAACGCAGTTTTACGATGTCCAAAATGTGCCCTTTGTTCCGAGGTGATATGGATATTATCAAATAGCTGGCTGAAGCTGGTCTGTTCATTGACCTGAATGACCAGAGGTGATTCCGGCTGCTTCTTGATCCAATGACTGGCCTGGGCAGGTTGTCGATAAGTGACGGTACTCACCGGGGCGTGATCTCTGTTTTTTTTCTGTGAGCAGGACAGAGAGACCTCATTGTTTTTTACCAATCCCAGTGCCACCGGCTGATTTTTTGAATCAGTCACCTGGAGTCGGGGCTCCAGGCCGGTGGTCTCGCGAATCGTCTGCAGTGAACCCAGCAAGCGAAACCAGAGTGCCTCAGTGAGGGGAGACGTTACGGTAACTGATCCCCCCGCCCGAATCTGTTCCAACAGTCGGGTGTTAGGGACTGCGTAGCCTTCCGGAGCAATGGCAATGGGGCTCAGCCATTGGGCAATATTAGTCTGGTTAATGATGATGGGGTTGCGTGATGCGTGCTCTTTATCACCTTCTTTGTCAAGAGCACGGGACAGATTTTGGAGCAGCGAATAAAGCTCGTTATACCCAACCGGCGTCTGATAAAACTGAACATCGTCGGGTAACGGACAGACCTTGCCATTGCTCTCAAAACACTTCTGCGCCAGCATTTGTCGAATCGTCTGTTCAAAGGCCAGGTCTTCCCAGTTGGCTCCTTTCAGAATCACCCGTTGTCCGGCCCTTAATGACTCAAGCCTGCCGGGGAGGTGCTGGATTCGCCCCTGTTTGTCCACTCCGGGGCCACCCAGCAGTAACTGTCGCCAGTGACTGTGCAAGTGGCAGTTAATGAAAACGGTATTGTCGTCATCCTTGGCACTTTCGGCACAGGAGAGTTCAGGCACTACTGAAGGAACCTTGTCGATGCTCATTGATGAGTCATTGCCGGTCTGAGCGTCGAACTGCCAGGTATTGCCCGGTCGATTAATTCGGCGCCAGAAATCAGCACCCGGAGCGTCGGCCGCCGGTGCATCATTACGCTGGCCAACCGATGCCAACTGTTTAGGGTCTGCCACGACTAATAGAGAAACATGCTCACCCAGAGGGCGTTTCTCCCGGTTGACTTTGTCGAACAGACAGGGGTTATCCGGGTCCAGTAGGTCGTTAAATTTGGGCAGATCCTTGCTGGTGAGTTTTCGGATATCTATCACCAGGGTTAATGGCTTTGAACCTTCAAAGAGCTTGCCTGAACGCAGAGTGTGGCGACCCTCTTCGGAAATGCTTAACCGGGTCACCAGATTAGCCTGTGAGAGGTCATCGGGACGGGAAATAAGCGTGACATCCCGATTCTCACCGCCGGTCTGGGCAACTAAAAGCTGACGAACTTCATCATCACTGGCGACAAAACGGAAATCGAAGGCATGAGGGGCCTTTTGGAGTGATGAATCTATTGGGGATAGGATTCTCGCTTTGTCAGGCAAGGTCCTCGAAGGAAAGGGTTTATTGAGTTCGGGAGTTACAACAGAACAGGTTTTTGCTTTCTTTGACGATGAGTCCAGCTCTGCTTTCCTGGTTGGCAAGCGGCTCTTTTCACTACTCTTTTCACCACTCTCAGATACGGCAAAACCAGGAACAGGGTTGCTGTCTATTTTCTCACCGATACGACCATCCATAGTCAATCTCCCAACTGCTATCTGAAGAACTGAATTCAAGTTGTTTAGTTATTTGACCTTTAGATAGTACGAAAGTTCCTTTTTGACGGTCAGCCGTGACGATTGAAGGATGTCAACGATCGCCACTGAGGTCGTCATTCCCGCGAAAGCGGGAATCCAGCGCCAACGGTGGATCTCTGCCTTCTCGGGGATGACAAGGCCAAGGGAGCACCGGGCAGTATGGTTCTGGTGGTGAGTCAGTGTGGATTCCCGCCTTCGCGGGAATGACGAGAATGAAGTCGGGAATGACGAGAATGAAGTCGGGAATGACGAGAATGAAGTCGGGAATGACGGGAGTCAACTCGTTCCCACGCTGGAGAGAGTTTTGCGACACCCTCGAAAGCGGGAATCCAGCGCTAACGGTGGATCTCTGCCTTCTCGGGGATGACAAGGCCAGGGGAGCACCGGGCAGTACGGTTCTGGTGGTGAGTCAGTGTGGATTCCCGCCTTCGAGGATGTCGCAAAACTCCAACAACTCGTTCCCATGCTCTGAGGTCGTCATTCCCGCGAAGGCGGGAATCCAGCGCTAACGGTGGATCTCTGCCTTCTCGGGGATGACAAGGCCAGGGGGGCACCAGGCAGTATGGTTCTGGTGGTGAGTCAGTGTGGATTCCCGCCTTCGAGGATGTCGCAAAACTCCAACAACTCGTTCCCATGCTCTGAGGTCGTCATTCCCGCGAAGGCGGGAATCCAGCGCCAACGGTGGATCTCTGCCTTCTCGGGGATGACAAGGCCAGGGGAGCACCGGGCAGTATGGTTCTGGTGGTGAGTCAGTGTGGATTCCCGCCTTCGAGGATGTCGCAAAACTCCAACAACTCGTTCCCATGCTCTGAGGTCGTCATTCCCGCGAAGGCGGGAATCCAGCGCCAACGGTGGATCTCTGCCTTCTCGGGGATGACAAGGCCAGGGGAGCACCGGGCAGTATGGTTCTGGTGGTGAGTCAGTGTGGATTCCCGCCTTCGCGGGAATGACGAGAATGAAGTCGGGAATGACGAGAATGAAGTCGGGAATGACGAGAATGAAGTCGGGAACCGGGGTTTTGCAACACCCTCCTTCGAGGGTGTCGGGGAGGGTGTCAACATGGGCAAACGGTTATTATGTCTCCAACACGTCACTTATCGAATTCAAGTTCACGCTGTTCAAAAACTCTTCGGCAATTTTTGTCAGCTCATCGGATTTGAGCACCAGAGCGTTACTGACGTTGAATGCCTGCCGCAAGTAGTCATCCTTAATGGATTTCTCAAACAAGGGAGCGTTATTCGTTTCAGACATCATGGTATCCAGCTCTTCGGGTGAGGAGGGATCATGAGCGCCATAATTGCCTCTACTAAAATAGATATCCCAGAAGTTGGAATTGGCCCAGCAATACGATAAACAACCCCCTTTCGAGTGTGTCAATTCGTACAGAAAATAACTGAAGGCTTGCGTAATTGCTTTCCTGCACTTGTGTTTTAAATTATCCACAAGTTTTTCCTCCTCCTCTGATATTTTATGGGACTCTGCAATGGATTTGTATTCGCTATTAAGCTCAGCCTGTTTTTGCTCAAGTAGATTTATAATTGAGTCTGGAGTTAATAGGCGACCGGTATCAAAAAGTGTCTTCATCTGATTTTGCACATCATTCATAAATTGCCCACGACGGTGGGTTTCTTCTTTTTTGAGCGCCTCATATTGATTGATTTTTTTCGATAACTGCTTCAAGCCCGGGCTATTCTCCATTTTATGTTGGAGCAGGGCTTGGGTTTTTTCAGCAAATGCTGTGTCGTCCCAGAGAGGTTTTCCCATGACAATTACCGGACGGTGGTTCGCCTTGCCCGAGATTAGCTGCTTAAATGCAGGGTTGTGCAACAGCATTCGTTCTATATCCGGAATGCCCTCAGGTTCATCCGTCCAGGCTTCCTGTAGAGATGAATCGGCAATATTACGTTTAAGGAATGACGAACATCCATCATGACCCTGAGTGATGAAAAAGTTAGTGGTACCACTTTTTGCCTTTTGTAAACTTTGATAAAACAACTGCCATTCCTGGCTATTTTTTTCCCTGGACAAGAACTCCTGATACCACTTTTTCTGGCAATGGGCGGCTTTAACCTTGAGTTCATCGACGTCTTCCAGACGCACCAATAGCTGATGAAGCTCACGGGGCAGCGAAAAGTTCTCCTTATCGATCGGCAGTGGGTCCAGCCAACCCGATTCCATGGCTTCACGGGCAAAGTGAATAACCGAAGGTTTGGTCAGGTCACTGTCTTCCAGTATTTTCACTATGAATCTGTGCCACTGGTGTGGGTTTGCTCCGGCCTGATCAATCATCTTTGAGTGGAGCGACCTGAGCGGTTCAGTGATCTGATCTTTATCGCTGTTGGACAATATCTGTTTGGCCGCCTCTGACATCGATTGATAAATATACCAATCGTTGTTAATCACATTAACGTCCCACGGCTTCTCGAAATAGCTCAGTGCGTCTGTCCCCAGCAGCTCTATCAGGGAGACGCCCATGGAAAAGCCGGTTAAATCATCTCTCTCCCAGAGGTTCCTGATGATGTTGGAGAAACTCAGATTTGATTCTGGCCAGGCAGTGTGCGTATCAAGGTTTTTTTTCAGTTCCCCGAGGCTCATAACACAAGCCTTAGCCAGAGCTTGCTGTTGTGTTGAATCAGCACCTTTCAGGAGGGCTTTCAGGTGTCCTTTAATCTTCCTTGAAACAGTGCCGGGATCCTCGACCTGCCTGGTGGGCTGGAAATCATAGGTGATTTCTGTTTTCTTTACTTTTGCCCCGCCCAAAGACACCGATTTCCAGGTTCGGCCTTTATCCAGGGAATACTCGGCAAAGCAGTGAACATGGTTTCTGACATTCCGAGATGGAATCCCGAAATAACGACAAAGAGCTACAAAAACAGCCACACGATGACCACAGCTACCTTGCCGCTGTGTTACCAGGAATCGAAAGAAATTTTGATTTTCCTCTGGTTTAGCCTTACCGGAAAACTTTGTGCAATACTCCATAATTGCCTTAATGCGTTGTTTCGTGCCATGGGCGTCTGCTATTTTCCGTAATGGCGCCTGTATTTCGGATGGTTGCTGGTCAATGGCCGTAAACACTCCATTCAGTACTTTTTTCATCCCTTTTGAACAGCGGGTGTCAAACCTTATTAATGGTTCTCTCAGAGCTTCTTTAATTGACGATTTTTTGTCCGGTTCTCTGGTTTCTACAACATAAGCCACCTCAATACTCTGGTTGGCTCTGGCCTCCGGAACGTAAAGTGTGTGAAGCCCGGTATAGCCACCCCTGACCAGGGTAAATGCCATATCGCGTTCGATACGCAGGGCCACGATATAGTCGTCAGGCGTCAGGCCGGGCAATGCAAATTCGCCATTCTCCGATGACCATTTAAAAGTCGCCAGTGTTTGATTGCTGGCTAATGTTATTTCCTGGCCATGCCCCGGCAACCTTGCAGGCATGAGGGTTTCAACCCTCTGCATCTGTTGATCACTGATCTCGAGCAGTTCGATGTCGCCCCCAGCAGTCACATTAATATCATCTAACCAAAAGCGATACATTCCGGAAGGAGTTTTCTCCGTAGCAAAAACTATATAGTCTTCATGATGATTTGGCTCGCAGTTCTCATAGTCCGTGTCCCTGTCCAATGTTGAAACATCTTTCCAGTGGACTGCCGGATCGTATTCTTCAGAATCGTCAATCCTGTGGTTCGGCTGACCACTCATCTGATTCCAAAACGCAGGCCACAATTGAACGACATCGGATTTCCATTTGTTTATCCACTGATCAGCCTTCTGAAGATAAGGCTGGGAAGCGGGTAATTTCAGCGTTTGTTCCTCTTCTTCCGTCAGGGTAAATACGCTATTGGCGTCAATGCCAATCTGGTCAAAGGCATGAACAAAGCAGCCTTGCTGCCAGTGTCGGTAAAGTGCCCGGGTGAGAACATCGTCGAACTGATCGGGGTTCAGGGGAAGGCCGGATGCCTTCCACCTGGTCTGGGCCACCCTCTTGATGATTTCCGTTTTCGCTTCCTCTTTATCCAGAAGCCTGTTAATACGAATTTCATGGCGTTTTTCATTAATGCTGTTGCGGTCACTTTGTCGTATCAACCAGGGACGATCAATCCCCGATATCGTTTGGTAGAACCATTCGCTCAGTTCAGGATCAAGCGCTTCTTTAGTCATGACAGGAGCCGATGATTCTGACAGTTCCTCCAGCGAGATGTTGGCAGCCATCAGATAAAGCTGGTAGTGCTGATTGAGGTATTGATGAACGGCTTTTTCGCTAAAATCGCCACCTCTGGTGATAGCCCTGGCGACATTCTGTAAATCAAGGCTGGTCGGTTGCAATGGCAGTTTTTTGCGTTGCAGGTGTGCCCTTAAAAGACAATGTTTTTCTGTCAGTTTTTTAGCGACGAATGTCCCTTGTGAGGACTCTGGCAACACTTTTTCGGCAATGGTCTGTAATTCTGTCGGGTTGTACTGCCGGATCGGCAAATGTCGAAAACGCCCTTTCAGCGCCGGTGATAAGGGTTTTCGCCCGCTGTACTCAGGCGGGTTGATGGTGGCAAACAGGTGGAAACCCGGATGGGCGTCACCGGCCAGAATATCGTTTAACTCACCTTCCAGATGCTGGCTGTCGATCAGGTTCATTTCCGAAATGACCAGGATGCCGCCATTGACTTTTGCTTTCTGAATCTTTTCACACAGTTTGTCCCAGGAACAATCACAGGCATTCAGGTAAAAGACTTTCGGCATGGACTCTCCCCGTCGCCTGGCCTCCTTTCTGACACTTTCAATCACCAGGTTCAGCGTCGCATCCTTACCTCGTCCGGCCGGGCCTTCAATCAATGTTGCCTGACGACCGCCGTGTTTCCTGTCGTGATGATAAGCCAGCTGACAGCGATTTAAATCCTGCCCAACCTGCTGCGCCAGTTCACGGACTGCCGATCCGGAGGTATCAAAGTCTGGTCGGATTTCTGTGGTGATTGTTCCGAAGGTCTGCTGAATATCTGACAGGGTCTTGTTGCGAACTCTTTCGCTCAGAGTGTTCTTCAGGTTGTAACGGGCAGCAAACCAGATTTCCAGTGCTGACAGGGCATCCTGATGAGTTTCGGCGATTTCGGGACCCAGTACATCCCGGAAGCTTTGCTGGATCAAACTGTTTATTTGCCCACAGGTAACGCTCTTACCTGTGGGCAGCCCACGATCCAGATACCAGCCCACCCAACTGCAAATATCCGTTAAATCCCTGGGGGTAAAGTCATGCTCGGGCAAGAGTTCCTGATAATACTGCCAGAGTGCCATCACACTTTTGCTGGCAATGTGTGCAATGTCGTTTATTTGATGCCGTTGTAAATGCTTGAGCAAAGCCGGCTCCACCACTCTGTCGCGAAGAAAAGCCTGGTCCAGTTTTGGGTAGTAAGCTCTGGGCAGTCTCTCCTTCAGGGCCGGGTCCATGTGGCGCCCGGCGTAATGATCCGGGTTGCCGGTGAGAATCACCCGGTGTTTTGGGCCGACCTTGACAGGATGACCATTCACGTAAATACAGGGCTCCGGTTCCCATAAGCTGTTCAATGATGCCAGCAACCCGGTTTTGGCCAGGTTGGCTTCATCCAGAACCAGGGTGACATAGTGTCCATCCTCGTTGGACGGAGTCCTGGCCCATTCCATCAACGCCCGGTTTTGCTGCTCCATAGAGCGGTCGCCATCGGTGTGATCTCGCCACTGCCAGCGTTTCATCAGGGTCTGTTCGCTGTCGGAAGGTCCAAGGGAAATCACTGAAGCTTGTCCCGAAGCCTTCGCCAATTTGGTGGAAAAGTAACTTTTTCCGGTGCCGGTTTCCCCCTCAAGGAATATAACGGGAGAGTCTGTCAGCCGGTCATGGAGCCGGGATAAACGACGGCTTTCACGATCTTCCTGACTCATCTCGCCATGATAAAGATCCCTGGCCATTGCAGACAGGGGCTCATCAGCGGAACCCTGCCATTTCAGTGATTCAGACAGTCGATGTTCTATGCGTTCAATGCCTTCTGCTTTAGAGTTCGCTGTTCTGGCTATGTGAAAACAATCGCTGGCCAGGCCGTGGATGGCATCGGATCGGGTCTGCCCTGAGTGCAAAGGTAACTGCCAGCCAGAAGCCAGTGCATCTTGCAGACGTTTAATCTGTCTTGTTGGCTCGATGGCCAGGGATTGCCAGGGCTTTGTTGCCGCCGGATCAACGGCCAACTGATAGGCTATAGCATCTCGTTGTTTTTCAGGCGCGTGAGCCAGGATCATGGCACAGAGCCTGTCCATAACGTCTTTTTCACCCCATTCTGGAAATGGATTTTTGTAGGACAGTTGTAATTCGGTACCTTTAAATACTGCCGGATCAAAGGCTCGGGCCAGTGACCACAGATTATGCT